>JAEFBA010000096.1 GCA_016292145.1 Saccharofermentans sp. | reverse complement strand
GGAGAATCTGGGATATCAAGTCCCGTGACGAAGAGATCGACTACGCTCAGGCTCGTGGAATCGACGTTCCTGTTACTAAGGAGAACAACTATTCCAAGGACGAGAACCTCTGGCACCTCTCTCACGAGGGTATGGATCTTGAAGATCCTGCAAATGAGCCTAACCTCGACAAGATCCTTGAGCTCATGGTATCTCCTGAGAAGGCACCTGATACTCCTACATATGTAACGATCAAGTTCGAGAAGGGTATCCCTGTTGAAGTTGACGGACAGAAGCTCTCTCCTGCTGACCTCTTGAGATACTGCAACAAGGTTGCTGCAGCTAACGGCGTAGGTATCGCAGACATCGTTGAGAACCGTCTTGTCGGTATGAAGAGCCGCGGCGTTTATGAGACTCCCGGCGGAACACTCCTTTTCGCAGCTCACAGAGAGCTCGAGCTCCTCACAGTTGAGCGTGACACGATCCACTATAAGGATCTCGTAGCACAGAAGTTCTCCGAACTCGTATACTACGGTCAGTGGTTCCACCCTCTCAGAGAGGCTCTTTCAGCTTTCGTAGACAAGACACAGGAAGTGGTTACAGGCGAAGTTAAGATGAAGCTCTACAAGGGCAACTGCACACCTGCAGGCACAACATCACCCTTCTCCCTCTACGATCCTGAGATCGCTACTTTCGAGGCTGATGACGTTTACAACCAGGCTGATGCAGGCGGATTCATCAACTGCTTCGGTCTCCCCATGAAAGTTAATGCTAAGATGAAGCAGAAGAACGGTTTACTCTGATTTATTGATTTAATATCCTGAGGGCTGTCTCTTATGTGGAGGCAGCCCTTATTATTTTTGGAGGTGACGCATATGAATGAAGTATTTACTGAAATGATAACCGAAGAAGAATATATGCAGTTCCGTAGAGAAGTCGGCTGGGCTGAATTCCCTCTGGAACAGGCCCGCGAAGGCCTTAAGAATTCATTTATACGCTGCCTCAGAATTGACGGCAAACCTATTGCTCTGGGCAGAGTCATATGGGATCACGGTTATGTCGTCTATATTGCGGATATTATCGTAAAGCCTGAATATCAGGGCAAAGGCTACGGCAGGATGGTCATGGAAGATATAATGAAGATGATCAAGAACTGGCTTAAGCCCGGTTACAAGGTAATGGTGAGTTTGTGTTCCGCTAAAGGAAAAGAGGCATTCTACGAGAAGTTCGGCTTTTTCAAGCGTCCGAATGAAGATACGGGATGCGGAATGTCCCAGTGGATATCTTCTGAGATCAAAGAAAGCGGGGCATGCTGATGAATATCACATACAGGTTAATGACAATCGAAGATTACAGCCAGGCTTACGCTCTCTGGCTCCTTTGCGGCAACGGACTTAACGATAAGGATGATTCCAAAGAAGGGATCGAGAAGTATCTCAAGCGCAATCCCACTACTTCTTTTATCGCTGTTGACGGTGAAAAGATAGTTGGTGTGATATTATGTGGTCATGACGGAAGGCGCGGTATAATACAGCATGCGTGCGTATCTCCTGACTACAGGCGTTACGGCATCGGCAAAAAGCTTGTTGATCTTGCGCTTGAAGCTCTTAAGGATGAAGGCATCAACAAAGTCCTTCTTGTCGCTTTCAAGAAAAATGCGGGCGGCAACGCTTTCTGGGAAGCTCAGGGCTTTACCTTGCGTGAAGACCTGAATTACAGGAATAAAGCATTGGCAGAAATGGTCAGGATCGATCCTGATTACATAAAGGAGTAACTTATGGCAAAGAAAATGTGGGCCGGACGCTTCGAAAAGGCTACCGACAAAGAAGTTAACGATTACAACTCTTCCCTTCCCTTTGACTGCAAGATGTTCAGTCAGGACATAGAAGGATCCATCGCTCATTCTCAGATGCTCGCCAAGCAGGGCGTCATCTCTGAAAAGGATGCTGAAGATATCAAGACAGGACTTCTCTCCATCAAGGAAGATATCGAATCAGGCAAGCTGACATTCGATTCTGACGCGGAAGATATCCATATGTTCATCGAAGAAGAGCTCACTAACCGTATCGGTGATGCCGGCAAGCGCCTCCACACCGGACGCTCGAGAAATGACCAGGTTGCTTTGGACCAGCGTCTTTATATGGTCGATGAAGCCGGTGAGATAATCGAACTTCTTGATGATCTTATCGACGTTCTTGTTGATATCGCAAAAGCAAATACAGAGACATATATGCCCGGCTATACTCACCTTCAGAGAGCCCAGCCCATCACATATGCTCACTATCTTTCAGCATATATCGAGATGTTCAAGCGCGACATCTCACGTATTAATGAAGCAAAGGAAAGAGCTAATATATCTCCTTTAGGTTCGGGCGCCCTTGCCGGTACGACATATCCTTTAGACCGTGAATTTGTCGCAGAGCAGCTTGGTATGAACGGCGTTACTCTCTGTTCCCTTGACGGCGTTGCAGACAGAGACTTTGCGATCGAGTTCGCATCAGCCTGCTCCATTCTCATGATGCACTTATCCAGAATGAGTGAAGAGATAATCCTCTATGCATCACAGGAATTCAAGTTCTATGAGCTTGATGACGCTTATTCTACAGGCTCATCCATGATGCCCCAGAAGAAGAACCCTGACGTTGCCGAGCTTACAAGAGGCAAGACCGGCCGCGTATACGGCGACCTTATCTCTCTCCTCGTTATCATGAAGGGCCTTCCTCTTACATATAACAAGGATATGCAGGAAGTTCAGGAAGCAATGTTCGACTGTATTGAGACGATCAAGGCTGTCCTCCCTCCTTTCACAGGCATGATAAAGACAATGACTATCCGCAAGGACAACATGGAAGCAGCTGCTCTTGGCGGTTTTACTAATGCTACGGACCTCGCTGACTATCTCGTTAAGAAGGGACTGCCCTTCCGTGAGACTCATGCTATCTCAGGAAAGCTCGTTCATTACTGCATCGAGAACGGGATCTCACTCCTTGATGTATCACTCGATAAGTTCAAGGAATTCTCTCCTGTTTTCGAAGAAGACGTTTACGATGCGATCTCTCTTAAGACCTGCGTTGAAGGCAGAAAGCTCATCGGCGGACCTGCTCCTGACACTGTAAAGAAGTATCTGGACAATCTCTGATAATTAATTCAGCATTCACACAAGGACCGGATATCAAATCCGGTCCTTTTTATGTAAAAACCCGCTATGTTCTCAATACAACACAGCGGGTATAGATACTTAGTGCAACAATTCAGGTTTATCTGTTAATCATCAATCCCGTCAATAATGTAAGGCAGTTTGAAGTATTCTAAAAAATCATCAACGAAATAAATCTCATTTGCAGCACACATTACAATCAGCACAGTGTTCTTCTCAAGATAAACATTCCGGATTACATGTCTCTTATTTGTTGTTTTACAACTGCAGAAATATGTAATTCCCTTTTCATCTCCATTATCGGTATCACCGTTATCTTCGAAAGCCGTTTTGACATCCTTAAAGAATTTCTCTGCTTCTTTTTCGTCATTCAGAGTGAATAAGAACAATGCATTTGCACCGAAGGAATTTCCTCCGTATGAACATGTAGCTTCTACGATATTAAAATCCGAATAAGAAAAAAGATTGTTAAAAACCCTGTCATAAAGCTCCTGGGCTTTTTCATCCTTGAACGAAATAAAGCCTTCATTCCCTTTAACAGGAGTACCGAATATTTTTGCGAATTCATCAATATCGTTATATTGATAATATCTTGCTTCCTTATCCAGATACTCAGCGATCTTAACATGTGACAACTTATTCATGCTGCATCCTGTAAGGCAAAATAGAATTGTAATGATGAGGACAATTGATACTATCTCATTTATTCTTTTCATTATTTCACCTCTAATGAGTTCTTTTAAAAATCGCTAGGGAGCTTTAATTCATCCGTGAAATCTTCCAGAATATCCGTGTCTTTCACGCTGCCATAGACGATCATGAGTTGTGTCTTCTCAAGATAAGCATTTGTAACAATATGTTTGGTACCCTTTTTAGAATCGCTTACTGTGTAGATCAAGCTCTTCTCTTCACCGTCATCAGCATCATTAAGTGACTTAACGAATTTCTTATAGACTTTCTCGGCTTTGTTTTCATCCTCGAATTTGAATAAGAACACATAACCGTATCCGTTTTTCCCGTAAAAGAATGCGCAGGTTGCATCAGTAACATCTGCAGAAGGATATTTGTTCAAACGGTTGAATAACTTATCGTAGGCTTTCTGCGCCTTCTTATCGGTAAGTTTAACGTATGCAGCATTCTCTTTAGTCATTCTTCCGTATATTTCAGAGAACTCGTTGTAATCATCGCACTCTTCGAAATCCTGATTCTCAAGAGCCTTAACGACGCTGTCCTGCTTAAGGCGGCCGCCTGAGCATGCAGATAGAGTAAATACAACTGATAACAATAGAACTATGCTTACAGCCTTTTTGAATAATTTCATAGATCAACCCATCCTTCTCTTTATTTCCTGCTGGGCTTCATTTAAGAAAACCTTAGGATTACAGTCATTATATGCGGAAACATAATCATTCCAAGCCTTATCAAAGTCTTTGGCTTTGACTACTTCCGGCAGCCACTTCTGCTTGCATTTACCCATATCCTGCCATGCTTTACCGTAATCAGTATTGCTTGCCAATGAATTGGACCAGTCCCAGAGCGGGAACCAGGGGCCTCTGCTTGATGTATCAGAACCTATCATCTCAACATAGTTGGTTACACCATATGCCTGGAAACATTTGGCGACAGGCTCAGGAAGCGTTGCCATATACTCAGAACCCTGCTCCTCAGGCATCATGCAGTTTTTACCGTCTCTGCTGATACCACGCCACTGTGGCATATATAAATACGTACAGGCTTGGGAGGCAAGGTAACGGTCATCATTCCACTTGCTTCTCATCTCGGGAGTTCTGTAGAACATGCCCTTTTCATCAACAAGATAGTCCTCACCTTCAATACCCCAGAAGCGGAGATCATGGACCTCTTGTGAAAGAATGTCATTCAAGAACTTAAATGCGCGGTCAGGATCAGCGCAGCTTGTTGTAACTGCAATGCCTGAAGCATTGTTAATGCCGGGTTCCGAGGAATACCACTGCTGCTTTCCACCCGGTTTCATGACTAAACCCAAAGGAACATAGTCACAACCGATTTCACTCGGGATCATAGTACCGCTCGGACCTTTTTGCTCATTATGAAAGAAAAACTGCATTGAATAACCGAAATCCCAATACTGATCGCAGATTCCGAGTACGGCACCGGTTCCGAGCATATTGATGTAATCGTCATATTTCTGCTCAGCAAAACCGGAATACATATTTCCCTTCTGATACTCTTCATTAAGCTTCTTAAAATATGCCTTTGCAGTATCAGACATATTGTAATCGACAACTTTCGGATTATTCACACCGCCATCGAGATTGACTCCGACACAACCGTTATTCGGATATCCGTCAAGATACATCGGCGGAGCCTCCAGACCGAATATTCTCCAGTCCTCGCAAATGCATGTATAAGGAATTACCTTAGTGCCGTTGGGCAGTGTCGGATGCTCTTTGGCAAACTTTTCGAGCAAGTCGAAATACTGGTCCAGTGTCTCGATCTTAGGATAACCGTAAGCTTCAAGAACTCTTGCCTGGACCCAGAAAGCTTGTCCGGAAGTAGTTGTTGAAGTGTCTTTCTGATAGAACCTGTTGAAGGTGTTAGCCCAATAGATATGGCCGTCATCTTGTCTGAATTTTTCCCACTCTTCATCAGAGTAGAGTTCCTTAAGATTAGGATATTTAACAAGATACTCATCCCATGCAACAAGATGTCCGCCTTCGTACAAGTCCTTAAATTCGCCCGTATTAATGAAATCAGGTAACTTGCCGGAAGCTAATATTGCACTTACAGCCTCGCTTTCCTGCTGATTTGTAAGCCATGTCTCGCTTACCCTGACACCTGTCCTCTTGGCTATGAGCTCTTTTATCTTATTGTTCTCATCTGTTTCCTTACCGGTCATTCCAATGAACATCGTAAAATCAACGATCTCACTGTCAGGATAGTCTGTAGTAACCGGAGTTGCTGACGGAGTGGCTGCATCCGTTATAACGGGAACATCTGTCGGAACTGTCGGTTCTGTCTCTATAAACTCCCGCTTGGAAGCATCCGGACTGTTCTGCCTGTCAGCACCCTTTCTCCTGTTCGTTGTACAGGAACCGAGTGAGCACAGCATTGAAATAACCATTAAAACAGCAACGGTTTGTTTTAATCTCTTCATAACGCACCCCCTATTTGTAATATCTAAATTATATATGACATTGCATACTCTTTAACGGGATAAAATCATACAAATTGCCTGAAGGATTTTAGTTATAAAAGATATTCAGATTCCGTTAACCTTCGAATAATCGATTTCATAACAAAGGATATCTTTTCCTTTTCCGTCCACGAAAACAAAGTGCTGCCTGTCATTTCCGTAGAACTTACCGCCGATGGGATTAAGGTTGTAGCAGTCAGCCTTAAGACTAAAGAGCTTAGTGAGCGAAGGCAAAGAATAAACGGTGAATACGTCTTCTTTTCGAATGATGAGATAAAGGTCTTTCGTAAGTTCGTCAGCCAGGATATCGGCTGTGCCATCACCTGAAATTATCTCTTTAAAATCATTATCGTAAATACGGAATTTCTTAACAGGATCATTGCCGTCACTTTCATTATCAGCCATGATGTATCCGTTTTTAAATTCATAGAAGAAACTTTCTTCTTTAGCAAGCCTGGCGCCGGTATTAAGATTTATGATCTCTCTGGTTCCGGATATGGAATCGTAGAACATATCACCTTCACCGAAGTCATACCAGTTCCTTAAATAAGTTCCGCCGGAAAGCGGATAATCCAACGTGTTAATGAGTTTCAGATCCTTGTCATATACCTTAGTATCATCAGCTCCTGAAACAGCGATCCTGCCAAATGAAGTCATTACAGTGGCATCAGACGGTATCTTCATTGATTTTATCTTATGCCAGTCACCGTCGAAAAGACTGAGCTCACCATCGCTCGCAGCCATATAACACTCATCGCTTACTTTCCCGGAATATGCCTTCTGATCTTCGAAAAGAACACTGCCGTTCATGCCGTAGACAGTTAAGTCCTGACCATGGACATCCTGTACGGTTATGACATTTCCAAAGATCTTGACTGTTTTGGAACCTCTGATATCGAACTTCTGAAGCACGTCTCCGCTCTTGATATCAACGAGAAAATACGAATAATAGAATTCGCTGCGGTTGATCATGACAGCGCATTCATCGTTAATGTAAAGGACAGAAAGCTGAGAATCCTTAGCAGTTAAGGAAAGCTCCTGTTCATTTATCGTTACAGGTGTCCCTTCCAAAACTTCCAGATCTATATCAACCGGATATACCCAAAGCTTGCCGTCTTCATAGACAGTTCCGTAGAAGCATAATTCGTCATCGTCTTTATTCTGTTCAGCCGCTGCCCCGTCGAACATCAGGCCTGTAAAAACAGCACCATTTGAAGAAAGAAAACCGTATTTGCTGACTCCGTTTTCGGTACGCCTGACGATATAAGCACCTGAATTCTCATCGTACGATACCATGTCGAACAGCGGCCCACAGATAATATTGCCATCAAGATCAATAAAGGAATAAATGAATGAATCATTTTCTTTAGCCCACATATCCTCTGTATATTCAGTGATGTTCGGAATGATCCGTCCGTGATCTCCCGGATTATAATCTATCGGCATCACATCTATAACCGGACCATCATCCTGTAAAACCCGATCGATCTCTGAAGAAATAATGCTGTTATTTGTTGATTCGCTTGAAGCGGTCGTGTTATCAGGAATGATATTACATCCCGGGAACATAACACCTGCAAGTAATACTCCTGACAGCAACAAAGCAATCTTCTTCATTTTTTGACCTCCGCATACAGACATAATTATCCTTTTGTTATGTCATAAATACAGATAATTAAATAAAATTGTTGCAGAAGATATTATCTTTCCATCAGCCAGATCTCAGATGACTTCGGCTGCAATGTCGAGCCGCCGCCAAAATCGTGGATCGTTCCGGAGATAAGCTCTTTTGCCTGGCCGCAGCCGGCATCGAAGTGAGCTGTATACGGATTATCATCCATATTGATCGCAACCATGATCCTCTGATCACCTGAATTGCGTTCAAAGATCACCTGTTTATTCGTAAGGACTACTATCCTTAAGCCGCCGTAATTAAGAGCATTGCTGGTCTTCTTGATTTCCGAGAGTCTCGAAATATGATCTGTCAGAGCGTTCCATTCAGGTTTATCGAAAGAGACTCTTAAAGCAGGATCGCCCTCTTCTTTCCTGGCCTTTGTTCCCCACTCCGAACCATAATAAACACAAGGGATTCCGGGCATTGTAAATACCAGGGTATATACAAGCGGAAGATTGCGCTCATCGTTTAAGATCGATGCGATACGCGTAACGTCATGATTATCTGCAAAAGACAAAAGGTGCGCTCCCCTGCAGACTGTCCAGTCCTCAGGTCCGAAGAGTCTCATGAGCGAATGCATGATCTCAAACATGTTGGCCGAATTAAAGGATGAATAAATCCCCTTATAGCACTGATAGTTTGTAAGTGAATGAAGGTGCATGTCATTAAGCATCCTGCCGTATTCACCGTGAAGGACCTCTCCCAAGAGGAAGAAATCATTCTTCTTCGAATCAGTGAATTCACGCAGCCTTCTTAAGAACTCGTGATCAAGACAGTAAGCAACATCAAGTCTTAAACCGTCAATATCAAAGAAATCGATCCAATAATTCACTTTATCCAGTATGTGGTCAATGACTGCCGGGTTCCTGAGATTTAGCTTGACCAGGTCATAATTGCCTTCCCAGCCTTCATACCAGAAGCCGTCATTATAGTTGGAATTGCCTTCAAATGAGAGATGGAACCAGTCTTTATAAGGTGAATCCCAGCGCTTTTCCTGAACGTCTTTGAAAGCCCAAAAGCCTCTTCCGACATGATTGAAGACACCGTCCAAAACAACCTTAATACCCTCTTTATGAAGGGCTTCTACGACTTTTTTGAAATCATCATTGGTACCAAGTCTGGTATCGATCAGGCCGTAATCTCTGGTGTTATAACCGTGTGTATCAGATTCAAATACAGGGGAGAAATAAATGGCGTTGATGCCGAGTTTTTTCATATGCGGGATCCAGTCTGATACTTTAAGGATCCTGTGTTCCAATTTGCCGTCATTCTCGAAAGGTGCTCCGCAGAAACCCAAAGGATATATCTGATAGAACACTGCTTCTTCATACCACATTTATTCGTTTCCTTCCTTCTTTTCCTTCGCTTTTATTCTTGCGCAGGTAATAAGTCCTGAAATTCCCATCAGGAAAATGATCGCAACAGCTGCGATGCCGATATATTTGCCGATCTTCACTGCAAAAGCCGAAATATCACCAAGCTCTCTGTGAGATAATGCCCATTCAAGCGCAAGGCTTGAGATCATGGCATCTATTATGCCGATCTTTCTTAAAGCCAATGCAGTAAGGGATTTGGATCTGTGCGCTCTGAATATGTTGATCACTGCAAGCGTAACCTTATAGAGGACATAGATTCCAAATATATAGATCAAGAATCCCGCATAGTTATGGAGCACATTGAACCTGACTATCAGGAACATGTTAGATGCTATAAAAATGTCAAAGAATATGATCTTCCAGGAGAAATTCCTGTAATTCCGTCTCTCGCTGAACCGCTCGCTCTTAAATACTGCTCCCCTTCCCGCCCTGTATAGGACATTGATCCTGATACAGAAAAGTAGAAAAGAATAGATCGACATTACAAAAAGCCAATACGACAGAAAAAGAATTGCCATCGAGAAGAGAAAGCTCGAATAGACAATATCGAAACCAGCAGACGGTAAAGTCAGGGCAACAGTCTGACGCTTATAATCAGTCACATATTCCCAAAAGCGTCTGGGCTTGGACTTTTTAGCGGTC
>JAEFBA010000095.1 GCA_016292145.1 Saccharofermentans sp. | reverse complement strand
TGGAACGATCTCGATCCTGCAAGGACCGGATTCTATCCGCACTCATTCGACGCGGACTTCGGTTACGACAAGATCGCTGACGTGATATCACATACACCTTTGATCCTGCTTACCGATGACGGCAATACGTCTTATGTCGGAAGCGCATCGGCGCAGGATCTTATCCGCGACGGAATAGTCGGCGAGGATAATGAGAGCCCCAGAAAAGAGCATCTTATCGAGCATTACATATCGATGGGATTCTTCCATTTCCGCATCAAGAAATACATCGAGATCAGAGTTGCCGACAGCGTGCCGTGGGACCGCGCATTGAGCTACGTTGCGCTCATTAAAGGCCTTATCTATTCTGATGAGAATCTCGCTGCCCTTGAATCAGAACTTGCCGGCATCACATCGATCGAACAGATCGAAGATGCGGTCGACAGCATAATCGTCTCAGGTCTTGATACGAAGATATACGGAGACAGAACGGTCAGAGAGTGGTATAAACATCTGCTGGAACTTGCATATAATGCTCTTCCCGAACAGGAACGGAAGTATCTTATAAATGTGTGAATTATTTGCCGTAACATCCGACAGGACGATAGACGTATCCCGCGAACTTGAAGAGTTCTTCAGGCACGGCGAGACTAATCCCCATGGCTGGGGCATTGCTTTATGGAATGATGATGGCAAGATCACTATTGATAAAGAACCTGTTGATTCTACGAAGAGTACACTTATCGATTCCTATATCTCTTCCGGCAGGCACTGCCGCGGCATGATCGCTCATATCAGAAGGGCAACGATCGGCTACGTCGACTATAAGAATACGCATCCTTTCATCGCGCACGATCCCAACTGGCGCGAATGGGTGCTGGCTCATAACGGTACGATATTTGAATCTGATGAACTGCTTCCTTATGCGGATATCCAAAGCGGTGCTACGGACAGTGAGAGGATACTTCTGTATATCCTTGATAAGAACAAGGGCGTCAGGGGTGAAGAAGCGCGCTTCCGTGTAATCGATTCCGTCGCCGTTAAGCTTTCAGATAAGAACAAGCTGAACTTCGTTTTATTTGACGGGCAGGATCTCTATGTCCATAAGAATGAAGCAGGAACGATGTTCAGAAAGGTCTGTGACGGATATGTCCTGATCGCGACAAAGCCTCTGGATGACGGGGTTTGGGAAGAGGTTCCTCTTAACAGGCTTCAGGTCTACAGGGACGGAAAGCTCATCTGGGAAGGCACGCAGCACGACCACACTTATGTCCACGACGAAGAGCAGATGAACATGCTCTATCTTGGGTATTCAGAGCTCTAATTTTTTTGAAAGGTCTCGAAAAAATTTCTGCCCACACCCGCATAAAACCCTTGCAAACGCAGTAAAATCAGGCATTTCGGGAATTTTGAAAAATAATCAAATAACCTATTGACATAGTAGGTAAGTACCGATATACTTACACCATCAACTCGAAAGGAGGCGTGAAAAAATGTATAAGATCACTAACACAGTAAACAGCATGATGTGTTGTCGAATGCTTAGCTCCCGGGCACACAAGATGGCCACGGCGATGAGCTCTGACGCTTCACGCCTTGCAAAACGATGTTGATGCTTTGATACGCATATAACATGCCATGTGCCCGGGAGTTAAATATAACACCCGGGCTTTTTCTTGGCCCTGAACAAGAAAGCAATAATCAAAGCAAAAAATAAATCATATCCAAAAGGAGATAAAAACCATGAAAGCCAACATTCTTAAAAGAGTAATCGCATCTGCACTTTTACTTACAGTTACAGCATCTTTTGCAGCATGCGGCAAGACAGAGAGCACAACGGCAACAACAGCTGCAGCAGGAAGCGACACACAGTCCGAAGCTAACGCAGACGTAAGCGCTAACGTAGTCCTCAAGGTAGGCGCAAACATCACACCTCACTCAGAGATCTTAGAGATCGCAAAGCCGATCCTCGCAGAGCAGGGAATCACACTTGAGATCGTAAAGCTCGAAGATTCCATCACACCTAACACCGGCGTTATCGAGGGAAGCCTTGATGCAAACTATTTCCAGCACGTTCCTTACCTCGAGCAGTTCAACAAAGAGAACAATTCAACACTTGTTTCAGTAGGTGCAGTTCACTATGAACCCTTCGGCATCTATGCAGGCAAGACAAAGGACCTCAAGGACCTTCCGGACGGTGCAACAGTTGCAGTTCCGAACAACGTAACAAACGAAGCAAGAGCACTTTTGCTTCTCGCACAGGAAGGCATCATCAAGCTTAAGGACGACGCAGGCATCAATGCAACAGTAGAAGACATCACAGAAAATCCCAAGAACATCAAGTTCAAGGAGCTTGCACCCGAGCAGCTCGTAGCAGCACTTCCTGACGTAGACGTAGCAGTCATCAACGGCAACTATGCTATCGAAGGCGGCCTCCACGTAAGCCAGGCTCTCGCAGTAGAAGCAAATGACGGCCTTGCAGCTCAGACATACGGCAACATCATCGCAACATCCGCTGAGAAGGCTAACGATCCTGCTATCAAGAAGCTCGTTGAAGTACTCCAGGGACCCGAAGTTTCCAAGTACATCAAGGAAACATACGACGGCGCAGTCGTTCCCCTTTTCTGATAAGGAGCAATAACCATGATCGGATTTGAGTACTATAACCCCGCCAAGATCGTCTTCGGTGAAGGGTCTGAGAAGAGTCTCGCAAAGCTCCTTAAGCAAAATAACGTAAAGTCACTCCTATTAGTAACCAGCGGAGATTTTGTAGAGACACTCGGAATTTACGGAGTTATCAGGGACGCCGTAAAAGAATTGAATATCAAGTTCTCCGAGAGCAGGGAAGTAGTACCTAATCCGGGCATCGAACTTGTAAGAAGATTAGTAGAACAAGGTAAGACCGACGAAGTGGATTTTGTTTTGGCTGTCGGTGGGGGAAGCTCCATCGACACCGCCAAAGCAATCGCCATCGGAATCCCCTACGAAGGAGACGTCTGGGACTTCTTCTCAAAGGGTGCAGTTCCGGAGAAAGTTCTGGGGATCGGCGTCATCGTGACAACGGCCTCTTCAGGATCTGAGACATCCAATGCAGCGATCCTCTCGTACGGCGAGTGGAAGAAGGGCTTTGAGGACGACCGCATCATCCCGAAGTTCGCCATCATGAACCCCCGCTACACGGTCAACCTTCCCGAATACCAGACATACGTAGGCATCGCAGACGTTCTTTCACACCTGCTCGAAAGATACTTCTCCGATGAGAAGAATTCAGATACAACGGACTACCTGATCGAAGGCGCGATCAAAGCTTTGCAGGTAAACGCGAAAAGACTGATCGACGACCCCAAGAACATCAATGCAAGAGCAGAGATCCAGTGGCTCGCATCCGTCGCTCACAACAACTTCCTCGACGCCGGCAGATCGGCCGACTGGGGCTCGCACCGCATCGAACACGAACTGTCCGCACAGTACAACATCACCCACGGCGAAGGCATGGCGATCGTTTTTGTCGCATGGACGAAATACATCGCTCAGATCAAGCCCTGGAGACTTGCACTGCTCGCTTCAAGAGTCTACGGCAAAGATCCGTACGACTTCGACGAGAAGGACAGAGCACTTCTCTTGTCCGAAGAGCTCGAAAAGTTCTTCAGAAGCTTAGGCCTCAAGACAAAGCTTAGTGAACTCGGAATCGACGACAAAGACTTCGAAGTAATGGCTAACCGTGCAACGGCCGGCGGCACCGTAGGACACTACGTCCCCTTAGATGCACAGAAGATAATCGACATACTTAAATTGGCACTTTAACGGAATCACCGGATAAAGAAACGCTGACCGAAGAGTCAGCAACTGCAATAACGCAAAAGAATCACAAAGAATCACTACAGAATCACTACAAAAGGAGAATCACAAAATGGCTAGAATCAAATTGGTAGAACAGAACGAAGCAACAGGCGCAGAGAAGGAGCGCTACGACGAACTCGCAGGCAGAAACGCAGTAACAAACATGAAGAAGGGCCTCCTCAACGACGCCGCAACATACGACGCATACATGGCCTGGTACACATCCTGGAAGAGACTCGTTGAAGTCATCGGCGAGAAGGACGCCATCCTCTACGCTCACAAGATCTCAACAACCAACTCCTGCCAGCTCTGCTCACTCTTCTTCATCAGCGACGTTAAGGGTCTGGGCCTTGATCCCGCCAACCTCGTTTACGATGAGAAGGAGACACTCCTCGCTAAGCTCGCAGAGTCCATCGTAAAGGATCCGACATCTGTATCAGACGAGCTTTTCGAGAACTTAAGAAAATTCTTCAACGATCAGGAACTCGTAGTCATCGTTGGATTTGCTGGTCAGATGATCGCAACCAACAACTTCAACTCCGTCTTCAAGATCGACGTCGATAAGCGTCTGCTCCCGCTCGTACAGGAATTCAAGCCTGCTACATGGAGAGCTGACATCAAGAAGTAACCGCATTTGGGCTCCCGCGGCTTTTGGTGATTCGATCTTGCGGGGTCCATACGGGCACAAGGCCTCGAAGAGAGGTATCCTTGTGATATGAGTTGGACGGGCATTCTCTCATGTGAGATGCCCGTCCTCTATTTGTGTGTGGGTGCGGGGCAGATGAACGGCAAAACGGGCGGCGGTGCCGTTCATTCCGCCGTTCAAAACGCCTGTTTAAGGCCAAACGAACGGCAAAACCAACGGCGCTGCCGTTCATTCCGCCGTTCAAAACGCCTGTTTAGGGCCAAACGGACGGCAAAACCAACGGCACTGCCGTTCATTCTGCCGTTCAAACAGGCGTCTTTGGGCTAAACACCAGGCAAAACATCCCGCGCTGCCTGGGATTCCGCCTGGAAATTTAGTGATAAAACCACCTGAAGAACGGTTCCATGAATTCATATAGGTCATGGGACCACATCGTTGCCCAAATAAGTACAGATAAGACCACTCCGACAACATTCGCGATGAGGCCGATGACCGCTAAAACCTTTAGGCCGCACTTTTTCCGGACTAAAGCAATGATCGAAAAAACGGCTCCTATAAGTCCGGTTACTACACTGAGGGCATTAACAAATAATATCCATGAGAAAGCTAAAGTCTCGAGGCCTATTATGAAGCCTGCGATCGAGAAGCTCTTAGCCTTTTTGGCAGGTGCCGGAGAAACAGGCTGTGCAGCCGGCAGAGGTTGTGAAACGGGCTGTGCCTGTACGACGGGCTGAGCAGCGGGCTGTGGCTGGGCGGCAGCAGCTTGCTGAACGACGGGCTGCTGCTGAACTACTGGCTGAGCAACAGGCTGTGCCTGAACAACCGGCTGCTGCTGAACTACTGGCTGTGCAACAGTCTGTGCCTGTACAACCGGTGTTCCCTGAACTACCGCCTGAGCAACGGGTGCACCGCAATTGGCGCAGAAGGACTGGCCTTCTTTGATCAACGAACCACAAGAGCTGCAATACATAAGTCGTTTCTCCTTTAGCTGTTATTGACACCTATTATCTCATAAAGTGTGTTTTTGCATAATGAACTGAGAGACAGCTTTTCATGTTGACAATTATCTCGAATGAGATTATTATCAAAAGTGATAACGGTTACGGAACTTTTGTTTCTATGAAAGGATGAAATATGGATTACGCCAAGGTTTTATCAAACTCGATCCGTTTAAGGATATGGTCGTATGTAATGAATTCGGGACAAGCCACAACAAAGGATATCGCTGAAGATATGCCGGATGTGCCGGTGCCGACGCTTTACAGACACATTAATTTCCTGATAGAGCAGGAAGCCCTTATTGTTAAAGAGGAACGTAAAGTAAGAGGCAGCAGGGAACGTATTCTCACAGGCAATATGGATTTTTTTGAAAAATCAACTATGTATGAATACTTCTCTCCGTACTTAATGAATCTTAATGAACGTTTCTATAAATACGGAAAGTCAGTCAGCTGTATGGACACTTTGGAAAAATTGGAAAGTGATCTTTTGTGTTTTTATACCAAGCTGTTAATGCTTACAGACGAAGACATGCAAAAATACTTGGATGAACTCTGGGAACTGAGCGAGAAATACAGGAAGATTTCAGACCAGAAAAAGAAGAAAGCAAAATTCAGAGAAGTAACCATTATTTCCGCACCGACAGAAATGCATCTTCGTGATCAGTTTGAGCTTTGACACGGATATCTTTTCGTATCAGTTTTGTTTAAAATATTAGCATCCGCATAAAGTAGGAGGAAACAAATATGGTAGGTGATAAGAAATTTAGTCTTCTCTATCCGAGAGGAAAAACATTTGAGTTTACAAAGATCGAAGATGATGCTTTCCACGATCTCGGTCTTGATGTCATAACTAAGGAAGTATCTTCCGAACCGAGGGAACAGTCGATAATTGCCAATATCTTATCTCATCTGTCAGAAGATCCCGATGTAACTAATTACAGGCAGGATGTTTTCGATGACTTGAAGAACCTTCCTGACATCAGGGAGAAGATCTCCGAGTTGTTTGAGAAGATCGAATTCAATAAGCAGTATGGTGTTATAAGAAAATCAAAAGATGAGGTCGAAGGCCTCTGGTTCCTGATGCACCGTTTAAACCAGTACCGAGATTACATAACTTGCGTTGACGCTCTTAAGGAGTGTCTTGGCGATGAGAGGATCAAGTCGCAGGGCCTTAAGGATTACAGGTCTTACATCGATGAGGTCTATGCAGACGCGCATTTCAACGAGCTCAAGAAGGATCTGGAGAAGCTTACGAAAGAGACTTCTGAGATCCAGAGCGTAACCATCGGAATGAACCTTAACAGCAGACTCGAAGCGACAAGCATGGGTATCGTTTCCGTTAATAACAAGCCGTTTAAGAAGTCCAATATCGTAAGCAACTTTGCTGACGGAATCAGCGGCGACAAGATAAAGGAAGGCAATGAGTGGAACGGCGATATGCATTACCGTGTGGTCGAAAAGCAGGGCGGCCAGAGCTTTACAGGCGTAATGACCGAGATGATCAAGGCGACAAATCCGTTGGTCAGATCCGCATCTTCCAGCACGACCACTTCAATTGCCAGCGGTGACGGTATCGCAAACAGCCCGGCGCAGTTCGATACAGTCCTGAACAGGATGCTCGACGTTATGGCAAAGAGCTTGAGAAGAACGCTCGACAAGTATTCTGAGATGGCTCTGAGTGAAGTTGCCGATGTCATTCCTGAATTTATTTACTACATAAGGTTCATAGACTTCCTTTCAAAGATCGAATCAAAGGGCTTTAAGCTCACAAAACCTAAGGCAGTTCCCAAGGGCGACGTGAACATGCAGGCTAAGGGCTTTTATAATTTCAAGCTTGCAATGAATCTTCTTACGCCCAAGGATCTCGTAGTAAACGACCTGGACTTCGATAACGATCACACGATCTATATCCTTACAGGTGCCAACAGAGGCGGTAAGACGACAGCGACACAGGGTATCGGTTTGTTATATGCTCTTGCGCAGGGCGGTGTATATGTTCCTGCTGATTCATTCGTATTTGCACCTGCTGACTGCATCTACACGCATTTCCCTGCAGACGAGGACCAGACAATGGATCTCGGACGTCTCGGTGAAGAGTGTATCCGCTTCAAGGAAATCTTTGAAAAAGCAAAAGACTCCAGTCTCATCCTCATGAACGAGACATTCTCGACGACATCATTCGAAGAAGGTTATTACATCGCATGCGACTCGATAAAGGCGCTTCTTACCAAGGGTGCGAGAACGATCTATAACACCCACATGCATAAGCTCGGACTTGATGCTGAAGAGTTCTCCAAGGACTTCAAAAAGAAGGCATCTTCGCTCATCGTCAAGAGCGACGGCGGCAAGCGTTCTTTCAAGCTCGCGATCGCGCCTCCGGAAGGTTCTTCCTATGCTGCAGACATCGCAAAGAAGTACGGCGTAACGTACGAGATGCTCACCGGCAAGACCGAATAACGACCGGGAATTTATCCTGATTTTCATCCCGTCCCGTTCTCGAAAACGGGGCGGTTTTTTTATAGAAGTGGATTATGTTTTTCGTGCACATATAAAAAATAATTGTTGTTGAGTTTGTGACATGAAACATATAAAATCAAAACATAAATACCCGCGGTCATATTGGTGGGGGTCTCGGAGTGCCGCATGACGAAGGGGGTCATATTTATGAAGAGCAGAATCAAACTTTTGGCAGCACTTTTGACATGCATGCTGGTGGCAGCACTTTGTCCTGCAGCACTTGCATCGGCAGCAGAAGAGGAAAAGTATCCTCTCTGGATCGGCGGAGCACAGGTTACCTCAACTAATTGCAACGACTTATCGGGTAATAAATGGAGTTACGATCCCGTGACTCATACTCTGACGCTTGACGGTTACAAATACACAGGAGAGGGATATAACTACAACGCAAGTCTTTACGCATGCATTTACTATAAAGGTGCAGATGATCTGACGATCTTCCGTAAGGGCGATAGCAGTGTTCGCCAGACACGTAACTATGCGAACTCTTCGGATCATGTGTTAAAGATCGATAATCCCACGGCCGATCTGTTCTTCACCGGTTCGGGAAGTCTTGAGTTAAGAATGTATGATGAATGGGCAGGTCCTGCAGTATCCTGCATCGGAGATGTAGAGATCAAGGGCGGCTCATTGACGGTCGATGGTGGTCTCGGTGCTATTGATTCACCTAAAGTTACCATCAGGAAAGATGTCACATCAGTACTTTTAAGGGGTCACAGGGATTCTGCAAAAGCTGTTACCGGAAATTTCATCAACGAGACCGACGGAATGGCTGCTGACCGGTTTAATAGGGTAACGAAGTTAGAGCCTTCAACAACGGAAGTTCAATGTGTCTATAAAGCCCTCGCATTTCCCATCGCGAGATATAAGCTTGTATTCGATCCCAATGGCGGTACAGGCAGCATGGATCCGGTAACAGTAAGTGAAGGCGATAATTATAAGTTTCCGGAATGCGGCTTTGAAGCTCCCGACGGCAAGGTTTTCAGTTTCTGGAGAATCGACGTAGTCGACGTGATCGTTTTACCGGGTAATGGTTGTGATATTAACGACCTATACGTAAAAAACGGTGTGATCACCGTTATTGCAGCCTGGAAGGATGCTCCTGCAGCTACCGTCAAGACTGCTCCGAAGGCAATTCTCATGAATTATGACGGCACAACAAAGGATCTTGTTACAGCGGGCGAGGCTACAGATGGCGAGATGCAGTATGCTTTAGGTAATGACGCGACAAATGCGCCTGCAACAGGCTGGAGCAAGAGTATTCCTCAAGGAAACGATGCTAAATCCTATTATGTCTGGTACAGAGCTGCCGGAGACAAGGATCACAGCAACTCAGCAAAGAGCTGTGTCACGGTAAATATCGAAAAAGCAAATGCTTTAGTACAAGCGAATGACCAGACGGTCAAGGAATCAGAGGATCCCAAATTCAGCAAGGATTATGCAAGTCTTACCGGTGCTGCATCAGGCCACTCGCTCGGCAATGTAACTATCAAGGCAAGCGGTGACAAACTAGTTCCTTCCGTAGCAGCGATAGTTAACGCTGCAGGCGAGGACGTTACAGCCAATTACAACGTTTCATATTCGTCCGGCACCCTGACCGTGATCCACAAGACCAGTGTGAAGGTTACTTTCAGTGTTGCAAACGGCGAATGGGATAATGGCGGCAGTGATGACATTGAAGTCGTATTCCAGGGTTATGAAGGCGATACTTTTAAGCTTGCTCCTGACCAGATTCCGGCTGTCGGAACAAAGCCTGCTGCAAGCTATAAGAAGGGTGACTGGGATAAGACTCCTGACACGGATACAGAGATCACAGGTAATACCAATTATGTTTATACCTACGCTGAAGACCCTGTCTACACAGTTACGGTAGAAGGTGACGGTTTTGTACCCGGAAGCGGAAAGGACATGGTCATTACCGTAAAGTGCAGCATCAATGACAGTCAGACATTCAGCAAATTCGTAAGCGCAAAAGTTGATGGTTCTGACCTCAGTGATGAGAACTGTGAGAAGGCCCCCGGAAGCCTTATCCTGACGATCAAGTCGGCCTATCTTGATACGCTTTCAACAGGCAGTCACAACATCGAGATCAC
>JAEFBA010000094.1 GCA_016292145.1 Saccharofermentans sp. | reverse complement strand
CGGTTGGCGATCCAGAGGTTGATCAGTTCGATCGGGAAAACGCCGCCTGCGGTGAGGAAGTCGTGGTCCCTTTCGAGAGCTTTAAGAGCTGAACCTAATGACTTCGGCAGTCCCTTGATCTTTTTCTTGTCCTCATCGGAAAGATTGAAGAGGTTGAAGTCATAAGGGCCGTAGCCTTCTGCTTCAGGATCGATCTTGTTCTTGATGCCGTCGAGACCAGCCATGAGGATCGCAGCATAGCAATAGTAAGGATTGCATGTAGCGTCAGGATTACGGAGCTCGAATCTCTTCTTGTCCGGTGTCTTTGCGTACGCCGGGATACGGATTACGGCACTTCTGTTGGCGGTAGCATAGCCGATGGTAACGGGTGCTTCGAAGCCCGGAAGAAGTCTCTTGTAAGAGTTCGTTGAAGGATTCGAGAATGCGCAGATCGCAGGAACGTGACGGAGCACGCCGCCGATGAAGTGAAGTGCTGTCTGGGACAGGCCTGAATATCCGTTCTCATCGTAGAAGATGGGCTTTCCGTCCTTGAACATCAGCATGTGAACATGCATACCTGAACCGGCTTCGCCATAGAGGGGCTTGGGCATGAACGTTGCGGTCTTGCCTTCTGCGACTGCTTCATTCTTAACGATATACTTGGTGAGCATCGTCTTGTCGGCCATCTCGGTCATTCCGCCGAACTCGACCTCGATCTCCATCTGGGCAGAGCCGACTTCGTGATGGTGATACTTGACCTTGATGCCCTGGTTCTCCATGAGCATCGTAACGCGGCTTCTGTAGTCGTATGCGATATCCTGCGGTGGCGCTGCGTGATAGCCGCCCTGGTGCGGTGTCTGGAAGCCTAAGCTGCCCGGCTCACCGGAATTCCAGAAAGCTTCCTCGCCGTCGATCGTGAAGCCGGAACTGTTGGGCTTATTTGCATATGTCACTTCGTCGAAAACATAGAACTCGAATTCGGGTCCAAGCAGGAACTGGTCTGCGACGCCTAATTCCCTCATGTATTCTTCAGCACGCTTGCTGACGTTTCTGGGCTCCTGGTTGAAAGGGATGTTCTCGTCTTTGCCGATGATCCTTACGTCGCCGATCATGGAGAGAGTCTTGATCTCGCAGAAATCGTCGATGGCAGCACTTGAGAGATCAGGAATAAATACCATGTCACTCTTCTCGACAGGCGCAAAACCGTAGTTGCTGCCGTCAAATCCTATGCCTGCTGTCATTGTAGATTCGGAGAATCTGTCGGCAGGGATCGTCAGATGATGCCATCTGCCGTTCAAGTCGATCATTCTGAAATCGATCATCTTGATGTCGTTTTCCTGAATGAAGTTCTTCGCTTCCTCAAAGTTACTTAGCATATATTCCACCTCCGCTAAAGTATTGTTTTAATCTTAACATGCGCGCATGTATAAAAACCTGCAATAATAAAGAAAATTTACGTTTTCAGTCTTTGGTCAATATGTTTGTTGAGAAACTTCCCCATAACTGTAAAATAGAAGAATCTTTTTCACGTGGGAGCGGCATATGAAGGTAGAATTCGGTTACGGCAAAGGTGTACAGACAGTAGATATCCCTGACAAGAATCTCGATCAGATCCTTGTTGCAAATGACATTGAGCACGTAAGGCGCGGCCCTGATGCCGTTGTCTATGCACTCGAGAATCCTATCGGTTCACCCCGCCTCAAAGACCTCGTAAAGCCCGGCCAGAAGATCTGCATCATCACGAGCGACATCTCCAGACCGATCCCGAGCTTTGACGTAATCCCTTCTATCTTGGATGAGCTCTATCTTGCCGGATGCAAAAAGGAAGACATCTATGTCGTTTTCGCGCTTGGCTCACACAGACCTCACACCGAGGAAGAGAAGAAAAAGCTCGTTGGCGAGCGCGTTTACAGCGAAGTAAGATGCATCGACTCTGATCCTTCAGACTGCATCCACATGGGCGACACCTCAAGAGGAACACCCGTTGATATCACAAGAAGCGTTGCAGAGGCTGATTTCAGGATCGGCGTAGGCAACATCGAGTTCCACTATTTCGCAGGATATTCCGGCGGCGCAAAGGCCCTTATGCCCGGCGTCTCCACACCTTCTGCGATCCAGGCCAATCACCGCATGATGGTCGACGAGAAGGCCTGTGCAGGCAACTTGAACGGCAATCCTATAAGAGCAGACATCGAAGAGTCTGAGACATTCTGCCACTTGAGCTTCATCGTTAACCCTATCCTTGATGAGCACAAGCACATCGTATACTGCGTCGCAGGCGACGTTACCAAGGCTCACAGGGAAGGCTGCAAATACTTGGATCAGATGTACAGAAAGCCCCTTAAGAGAAGAGCTGACATCGTTATCGTCTCCCAGGGAGGCGCACCTAAGGACGCTAACCTCTACCAGACACAGAAGGCTCTTGATAATTCCAAATATGCAGTTGCTGACGGCGGCACGATCATTGTCGTCGGTGCATGCAATGAAGGCCTTGGCAGCGCAAAGTTCGAAGAATGGCTCACGACTGCAAACACACCGGATGAACTTATCGAGAGAGTCGGAAAAGATTTCCAGTTAGGCGGTCACAAGGCAGCTGCCATTGCCATGGTATTAAAGCACGCCAAGATAGTTCTCATCTCCGAGATGGATGACGACTTTGTAAGGTCCATATTCTTAGAGCCTATGCACTCAGCACAGGAAGCATTCGACGAAGCATATGCAAGATACGGCGAAGACTGCTCTGTCATCTGCATGCCTTTCGGCGGTGCGACACTTCCGATGCCTCCCGAAGAGTAAAGACCTGTTCCCTCAATTTTCACAGGTTTGTAACAGAATTAGTATTACAATAATCAGGTAAAACTAATTTGAGAGGTTGGATATGAGCTGGGATGCAGGCTTTCTGCTTTACATTCAGGAATATATCAGGTCGGATTTTCTAAACCCGATTATGAAGGTCTTGACCCATTCCGGTGATAAGGGCATTCTGCTAATCGTCCTTATCCTGGCTTTTCTCATCATTCCGCGCACAAGAGCCATCGGCATCATGTCCACGATAAGCATCGTGATCGAAGCTCTCCTCAATAACGTTCTCATGAAGAATCTCATCGCAAGAACGAGACCTTATGACGAGATCGAAGGACTTATCAATCTCGTCGGCAGACAGAGCGATTACTCCTTCCCTTCCGGTCACACAGGCGCTGCTTTTGCCGTCGCAGGCGCAATGCTCGTAGTTGCATTATTCGGCCTTCCCATGATCGAAAAGACCGGCGAGTTCAAACGCGAAGATCCTTCTCTCACCTTCAAGCTTATTTCTGTGATCCTCATCATGTACGCCACGCTCCTCGCATTCTCCAGGATGTACGTCGGCGTCCACTACCCCACAGACGTTCTCTGCGGGCTCTTACTCGGCCTTGGAACAAGCGCCATAGCATATCTTGTCTACCAGGCTGTGATAAAAAAAGCTCACAAGAATAAAGCAAAAATAAAGGAAGCGTAAAAGCTTCCTTTTATATTATCTGATCACGCCGCGCCCCGTCTTTTTCGCGATCTTCTCCTGATACAAGAGCTCGTCCGCATTGTTCAGGATCTCGTAGATATCGATCTTTCCCGTGATCGTGAACTTAAAGATGCCGGTGCTCATCTCGATGGGATAAGGCTTTCCGGCCTGCTCATTAAGACGCTTGGTAACAGTATCGATCCTGGATTTGAGCTTGTCGACATCTATGTCTGCACCGGTGATCGCGAGGGTTACGAATTCATCGCCTCCGAACCTTCCTATGACATCCGAATCTCTGAAGGATTCGCGCAGTATCTCGGCGATCGTGCAGAGCGCGAAGTCACCGTCGTCGTGACCATACTTATCGTTGATCTTCTTGAGGTTATCCATGTCCGCGTAACAGATGACGGCAATCTTGTCCTGATTGACCGGATCGTCTAATTTCTTTTCG
Organism: Saccharofermentans sp.; assembly: GCA_016292145.1. Classification (GTDB taxonomy): domain Bacteria; phylum Bacillota; class Clostridia; order Saccharofermentanales; family Saccharofermentanaceae; genus Saccharofermentans. Next base: position 6,356 of record JAEFBA010000094.1, on the reverse strand, counting down.
GAATTTGCGATAAAACCTCTTCTGTTATAAAGGTCCGTAAGTTCGTCTTTCTGCGCGATCTCTTCGAGCTTGGTGTTGTCCCTGATAAATCTCTCCAAAGAGTTCTGCAGCGCCTGCTTGGCCTTATTCTGCTCTTCCATCATGTAAAGGGATCTGAGCGTTACGGAGATCTGTGACGCAATCGAAGACACGCTTATCGAATACTGGAGTGGAAGCTCGATCACGAGAAGACCGTATACATTTTCGCCGACGAAGAGAGGCGCTACGATCATGGTCCTTCGCTTTGATTCATCTACGAACTCGTTCTCGAAAACATACTCTGTACGAAGGAGCTGGAGCTCTTCTGACGGAGTCTTTATCTCCTTGCCTTCGCTGTATGCCTTAAGAAGGATCGACGCAGGAACACGCCAGTTGTCAGCGTCGCCTTTGTTCTTGACATTGCCCTGGAAAAGATACAGCAGCGACTTCTCGAACCCCAATCCGTAGAGACCTCCCAAAAGACTTTCATAAGGGATCTCCGATCCGCCCTCGTTGAGGAAGACCTCACCCATCTGGCGGTTTACGACGCTCCTCATCCTCTCGTTTCTTCTTCTCGCGGAATTAGCCGGCAGTATGCCTGAGAATGCGATGCGCCTGTAGAACTTCGTGAAGACATCATTAATGAGGTCTCTGTCCTTGTCACTGCCCATCAGGTCTAATGACTTATTCTGCATAGTCTGGAGGACATTGAAGAACTTCTCCCTTGTTGACAGGACAAACAGATCCGACTTCAGGAGAACCGTGAACTTATCGTTCATCTCTTCGATCATTGATGTCTTATCATCAGCCTTAAGGAAAGCGATGAATGAACTTACAAAACCGTCGAGTGCATCCGTGATCGTGCCTGCATCAACAAAATCGTTGAACAGGTATTCCTTTATGATCTTATAGACCTTATTTACGTCGATATCATTGCCTTCGATGTGGAATCTCTTATACATTACCTCGGCATCAAAATCTTCACATCCGCACGAGCTCCTCTGAACAAGATGCGTATCGACAGTCATGTCTTTAAGCGCTGTTCCCTTAATGTAATTCTCCGCATTGAGAACGGCCTTATAAGCAAGCGATGCCGAGCTTGCTTCGACTGTCGTAAGAGGCGGCTCAAGCGATACCGAGAAGATGTCATCATCAAATCCGATAACCATGATATCCCTGCCCGGAACAAGGCCTCTTCTTGCAAGCTCATTGTATCCTCCGACAGCCATCGAATCGTTCGCGAAGACGATCGCATCAAGACCATTGTTCTTATCAAGCAGTTCGCCTGTGACAACTTCGCTGGACATAGAGAAATCGCCATATACGATCTTGTTATCATCCACGGGAATGTCATGATTATCGAGAACCTGCTTATATATATCAAGTCTTTCCCTTGCATCCCTGTTCGTGACCGGTCCTGAAACAAAACCGATGTCTTTCGCTCCGTGCCTCTCGATAAGGTGATCTATTGATTCCCTTAGGCCTGAAGCATTGTTGAACGTTACTGAATGATATCCTTCAAAGTCAGAGAAAAGACAAACGATCGGGACCTTCGGCATCTTCTGCAGAAAGGCCTTCTGCGTCTCGATATCAGCTCTCGAACATATAAGTCCCTGAAGGATGTAGATGATATCCACATTTCTTTCGGTCGGAAGATCGAAGATCATGTTGTACTGGTATTCATACTTCCTGTCGGCATATCTGCTGTCGGTCTTGCCGATGTAATGACCCGGGAAAACGAACAGATTGGCATCAATCGCTTTAGCCGCCTGCTCGGCGCCTATCGCTGCCTGATTAGAAAAGAAATTGTCGATATCGTCAATTACCAGTCCGATATTAAGTTTACGCCCCATATATAAACTCCTTCCGTTCCTTTTATCTCCCTTGTTTATCAGAAGCCGCGCAGACGCTTTCTTGCCATCTTGTCTGCGTACATTTTTGAATCGGCCTCAAGTATCATGTCCTCAATATCTATCTTGCTGTCTATAACACGCTCTGCAATGCCGAGACTTGCGCTTACTTCGTAAGGCTTATCCGTCATAGCAGGATCGGCATCAGCATACTGCTCGATCTCCAATCTGATGCTCTTCACTTCACTCTCAAGCTTCTTATCGCCTATTATCGCAAACGCAAATTCATCACCGCCGTATCTTGCAGCGATTCCGTTGTCCTTAACATACTTCAGCATTGCCCTCGCGAGCGTCTGGATCGCGAAGTCTCCGTTCTCGTGTCCGTATGTATCGTTAATGGTCTTGAGCTTATCCATATCGATCGAGAAAAGTGACAATATCCTGCCCTTGTTCGAAGGCACGTTAAGGAGCTTGTTGAGCACCGTAAAGAATCCTCTTCTGTTATAAAGACCCGTTAAGAAATCCTGCTCTGAGAGCATCTCATTTGTTCTGCTCGTCGATATGAGCTTGCGGTTGTTATTGACCGCGTTGACTGCAGCATTAATGAAATTTCCGAACTCTTCGAATCTCTGCTCGGACCTCATTGATACTCTCGTATAACCGTTAACGACATAACCGAACGATTCGGTATTGGACCTTATCTGCTTGAACAGAAGAACATTGATATTGCTGTCTTTTGCAAGGATAAGATCGTAGTCAGGCATGGGGTATTTCATGCGGTAGAACTTCTGCGCAAAAGTATACTTATTCGCTCTGCCGTGGAAGATCGAATGGCAGCATTCATCGGGTTCAACGATGCCTACAAAGTAATACTGGCTGCGCCACATCCAGATTGAATTCTGAAGGTTATCAGCAGCTTCATCCAGGTTCTCCGATGAAGTCATCCTGGATACGAAGCGGCCCATTTCGAGCATGTGCCTGAACGAATCCATATTCTCTTCAGCAAGTACATCTACGGCATTTGACCACTGGAATTCCGAACGGTCCTTGCATCCGCAGGACTGCATGTGCATAGGTCTGTAAGAGATCAGGAACGAATCGTTCTCTGTGATCTTTCCTTCATTCCATTCGTTGATCCGCTTTAAGATCTGCTCAGGGATCTGCTTGTAATCGAGCTCACATGTCGTTAGGACAGGATCGTTGTACTGGCCCTGCCAGATGCCGTCAAAGCCCGTAACTATTACGTCTTCGGGAATGCGTTTTCCATAACGCTTCAGAGCATCCATAACACCTATCGCCATTGAGTCGTTCGCGCAGATGATCGCATCCGGAAGTTCATAGCCATTCTCCAGAAGATCGCACATAACCGTAAATGCGGGAGCCTGCCAGAAATCGCCGTAATAGATGTTCGCCGTATTTGTCTTGATGCCGTGATCGTCAAGGACCTTCTTGAAGATCATAATGCGCTCTTCAGAGAACGGATTATCCCTAAAGCCGCCGAACATGTCGAGCTTTCTTGCGCCATGCACTTCGATGACATGTTTTACCATCTCTTCGAATGCCGAACCGTATTCAAAATCAGCATTGATGCAGCCTTTGACGGGACGCTGGAATGTTATTACCGGAACGCCCTTCTCATGCCCTATCTCAACGAGCCTGTCAATGACTTCCCTGCTCTTTATCATCTCCCCGAAGATAATGATGCAGGCAAGATCCATCTTCAAAAGAAGATTGGCAAAATCAAGTTCCAGTTCAGTCTGGACGGGATCCGGATTATCAACATTGAAAGTAAAGCTCGAGAGTATGTATTTGCTCTTTATCTCTTCGGTCTGAAGAGCCTTCATGAACAGGCTGTAGTTATCTGAATCGTCCCATACGCCGCATACCGCGATAAGCTTGCGCCTGTCTTCATTATTGATCCTTTTGCGCAGGAGGATATTGCGGATATGTATCGATGCTTTTGAGAATGCATTGATCGCGAAAACGATTGAAGCGCTGTCATAATCCTTCGGAGCTTCGAAGACCATCCTGTGCTTCTGCCAGTTCCTGTCGAGCCTTATCGTATAAGGCTCCGTGACTTGTTCAGCGCTCTCATCGTCAGACTTAAAGATGCATCTTATCGTACGTTCTTCATCGGCTCTGCCGTCGAATGAGAACTCATAGCATTCGCCTTTCCTGAAAGGGAATCCGCCCTGCATAAGCCTTGTCTCACCGGACACTCCGGAGATGTAGGAAGGCGTTATTATGAGCTCATCTTCCATGAAGCTTACATTGGCGTTCAGATCGCCTTCAGCAACATAGAATGCATTGTTGTTATTCTCACTCTCAGGGTCTTCTGTATTGAGCGATAAGACCCTTGCGGGTCTCGTTACCTGTCTGTTATATCTGGGCTTCTGGTAGACTCTTACATAGTCCACTAAGAGCTCTGCATCGTTGCCTTCTATCTCGGCTTTATTGTCGCCTCTGCCCAGTCTGTCAGAACCGATACTGACGCCTATTACAAGATGGAAAGGCTTATCGAACGGTGCCGGATAAGGCTCTTCGATCTCACCTGTTCTCGAGAACCAGTAAGAAGTCCTGTAATATTCTTTTCCGTCGCACGCGAAAATGATCTCATCCTGATCCCACTCGCAAGAGAAGATATGGAAGTCAGAAGAAAAATCCGTATTAAGTCTCTGGAAGCTTCCGTAACGTTCAGTGTAAGGATAACCGAATGCAACGCGCGAGCAGGCTTCATCAGTCCTGCTTCCTGCGATCTCGACCATGTCTATCTGGCCGTGCAGAGGGAACTCCTTGTAGCATCCGGATTCTTTATCGTAGCCTTCATCCGGCATCAGCCTGATATAGCTCAAGAGCCCCTTTGCCTTAGGGACCTTGATCCTTGCGATTATCTTGCCGTACGTGAAATCCTTTTTGCCGATCGAAGTGATCCTGCCGGAAAGATATCTCATCTCACCGGAATCATTGGTCGTGATCTTAGGTCTTATGGAAAGGCATCCGTCTTTTACATCGATGCACTCGGTTCCTGAGTATTCCTGCTTCTCGCCGTCAAGCCAGCCCGGCGCACGAGTCTCTGCGTTCCAGAACTCTTCTTTTAGCTGACCCTTATTAAATTCTTCAGCCCAGACAATATGATAATTGTCCGGCAGCGAGACCTTATTACTCATTGAACCCTTATTCCGCGAGAATGACGGATCTTACTTGTTATCTACTGCCCAGACGTCAGAGTCGTTGCTCCTTGCCATAACGTATTTATAGCAGTCGTCAGCGCATACTTCGAATGCCTTGAAAATATCTTTAACAGCATCATAGATGGCTTTGCATCTGATGATGTCGACCGTGTCATGAGCCTGTGAGAAAAGGCCGAAGATGAGCATGTCATACATCTTGTAGAAGTCGACCTTGAAGGCATCGAATTCATTGATGGCTCTTAAGAAAAGCTCCTTGTTCTCAGGATCATAAGTGCGCAGGATATTAAGCAGATGCATTTCTTTCTTAACGCAGCCGGCGATGGCATTTACGCTGGCCTTCATACCCGGATTGACTGTCCTTGTATTGTAACGGACGATAGTCATGGAGAGCTCATCAACCATGTCGATGCACTCTTCGATATGTCTTGCCATCTGGAAGATACTCATCCTCTTCTCAGGGTCGCTCTCGACCTGATGGAGCTTGTCGGCAAACGCATGGAATATATGATCGCCGTCATCTTCAAGCTTGTTGATGCGTCTCGAGATCGCTACTCTGTCTTCGATCTTTTCGAGCATTCCGAGGAGCTCGGTACATTCCTCGTTAAGGATCTCAGATAATTGCTGAGCGTGGTCAAATAAATAATCGCGATCTTCGTTATTCATTAATCTATATCCTCCGGACACCAAAAAGAAACTTTACTTTGATTATTATATATTAACAAAGATATTTTATTCAATGGTTAAGATTTGGCAAAGAAAAAGGGTTGTCATAAGACAACCCGTTATTTCTTTTTGTTTGTGAGTTAAGTATTAGAGAGCGGAAACCTTTGCACCCATCTGCTCTGCTTCCTGATTCTCAACAACGAGGTTTACAGACTTAGGTGTGCAAACGAATGTTGTCTTAACAGGTGTAGGCTCAACTCTTCCGCCTAATGCATAAACACCGCCGGAGATGTAGTCAACTACTCTCTGATTCTTATCTGTGTTTGTGAGGTTGCAGATAACGATGTGGCCTTCACGGATGTGATCGCAAACGATCTGGCTTGTTCTGATGTCATAAGGTGTGAGCATGATGACTGTTGCATTGTGCTGCATTACAGGTGTAGTAACTGCGGGCTGCTCCTGAACGAAGGTGCGAGGCTCCTCATAGTAAGACTCCTCTGCAATAGGCTCTTGCTCGTATGCATCTTCTTCAATGTAGCCCTCTTCCTCACCGTAATAGTTTTCTTCCATCTCATCTTCTACAGGTGTGAACATGCTTCCGAAGAAATTCTTAACGTTAAAAGTGCCCATTTGT
>JAEFBA010000093.1 GCA_016292145.1 Saccharofermentans sp. | reverse complement strand
GATTTGATTCTGTTAGATGATTTTATGCATCTGCTTCAGCAGCATCAGGAACTGCTTCAGGTTCAACCGGTGCAGGTGCAGGAGCCTCAACAGGAGCTTCTGCAGGAGGTGCTTCTGAAGGAGCTTCTGCAGAAGGAGCAACAACACTCTCAACTGTTTCAGCTGTCTCAACCGTCTTAGCAGAATCATCAGAAGACTCCGGCGGCAGCTGTTCAACGGAATTTGCAGGGGTAACAGGAGCCACTATTGGTTTTTCTTCATCATGATCAGATGATGTAGATGTACCCCCATGTTGTTGCGACAAATAATTAGGATCATTATAAAACATATCAATCGTTACTTCATTTGTAGCAATCTTTTCTCCGTCAGAATTTGTTATAACGCATCGATAGACCTTGGACAACGACCCTATCTTGAACTTTACAGTCAGCTCATTTGTTGTTGCACCACCGCTTGTGAGGTCGGCCCAACTCTTACCCTTCTGAAGCTGCCACTGATATGTCAGGCCCTCACCTTCAGCTTCAACACTGAACTTAATCGTAGCACCTAAATCACCGTATGCAGTTCTGGGTTGTTTGATGATCTTAATAGCAGGTTGCTTTATCGTTATCGATACTTCGTTGGAAGCAAGTTCCTCACCGTCTGCGTTTGTTATCAGGCAGCGGTAAACCTTACCGTTCTTGGACTCATCGACATTAATTGACATCGTAGACGTTGTTGCTCCGCCAGATGAGAGGTTAGCCCAGCTCTTACCCTTCTTAAGCTGCCACTGGTATGTGAGGCCCTCACCTTCAGCTGCTACTGAGAACCTGGCAGTAATGCCGGCTGTACCTACATAATTAGAAGGCTGGCTGGTGATGGTGATTGAAGGTTCCTTAACGGTAATCGATACTTCATTTGTTGCAAGCTCTTCACCGTCAGCATTTGTGATCAGACAGCGGTAGATCTTACCGTTCTTAGAAGCATCAACCTTAATGGACATCGTGGATGTTGTAGCTCCGCCTGACGTGAGGTTAGCCCAGCTCTTGCCCTTCTTGAGCTGCCACTGGTAGTTAAGTCCCTCGCCTTCAGCATCAACAGTAAACTTAGCTGTAGATCCCTCTATGCCCTTATAATCTTTAGGCTGGGTGTTGATCTTGATAGAAGGTTCCTTGACTGTGATGGAGACCTCATTTGTAGTTACTGTACGGCCATACTCATCAGTAATAAGGCAGCGGTAAACTTTGCCGTTCTTTGAAGCATCAACCTTAACTGAAAGTGTCTGGGTTGTAGCTCCACCGGATGTGAGATTTGCCCACGTCTTACCCTTCTTGAGCTGCCACTGGTATGTTATTCCTTCACCATCAGCATCAACATTAAACTTTGCCGTTGATCCTTCAAGACCGATGTAATCGACAGGCTGTTCATAGATCGGTATATAAGTTAATACAAAGATCTTTACAAAATTAGTCTGAACCGTATAAGTACCGTCTGTAACGAGGCAGCGGTACCTTACGCCGTTTAATTCTTTAACGACTGGAATAATCAAGGTATCGGTATTATAGCCTTCATCGGTACAATCGATCCAAGTGTTTGAATCAACAAGCATATACTGCCACTTATATTCAACATCTTCTTTATTTACAGCGATATTGAATACTGCTGTGTCACCGGCCGCGCCCTCAAAGTCGTGCGGTTCTTTAGTGATCTTGAGATCAGTATCATCGAGAGTAAACGGTTCAGCACCCTCAACAACTGTCTCCTCATCCATTTCGAGACCATAGATCAGTTCGTAATTTGCATAAGAATCTGTTACATATAAGCCGTAGAACTTCTTGGAGGCCATGGTTGTTGTTTGCGGCCCCTTTGTGTAAGCCTGCATCAGATAAGGACAATCATCAAGGTTTATTGAATCAAGCAGGTTAATATTCAAATATGCGATTCTGAGATTATAACATCCGCTTAAATTGAGGGTTTCAAGACCCATCATGTCGGCTCTCAACTCTATAAGATTTCCGAGGCCTGACAGATCAAGTGCATGTGTTACGTTCCTGCCGCAGTATAACCTTTGCAGATTACCGAAATATCTGATGCCTTCCAGATTAGTAATACCCATATCCAAGACATCGATAAACGTTACCGCTTCTATTTCCGGCTTTGTGAGATAACCGGATTTATCGGTGTCGAAATTATCAGATACATACTGTCTGAATTTCATATCAGGGAAATTATCACTGTTTACAGCAATACCTGTAGTATCAGGAATTAACAGATCCGTATAGTAGATCACGAATTCAGTGTATAGAATTCCGTCACCTGAATACGTCCTTCCATCGAGAATAGGATTACAAATGCAGTAAAACTCACTGTAATCACCATATTCACCGTGATACACAGGAAGCAATGAAGTATCTACCGTTACAGTCTTATCAGTGCCCAGATCAAGCCAAGCCCATCCGTCATCACAGGGCGTAAAACCGTACCAGTTATATTCGTAAGTAATACCACTCGATTTCAGTTTTTCTTCAAAACCGCCATTTACCGGGAAGGTTATAGTATCGCCATAATTGGCAGTTACTGCCTTGCTTCCGGCAAAATCATTTTCTATGCCATAGGATGCTTCAAACGATACGGATTTAGTAACTACTTCTTTTCCGTTATCAAAAGTGACTTCACAGCGGACAGGTGTAAATTGATAATACCAATAATCTGCATCGTAGGAGGAATACTCGATAACAGGATCACCCAGATCGGCAACACTTATCTGATTGCCCGTTTTACCGGGAATCAATTCATAGGTATCACCATAATCATTTGACATGTACCATTCATAAGAGATCGCAGTATCAGGAACTGAAGTTGTGGCATTTACTGTAAAATACTTGCCTGCAAACTCATAATTCGGAACATAAACATACATTTCACCAACAGGTTCTGCCCATACATATTTAGCCAATTCATTTTCGCAGGGCTTAACACGGAAATCGTAGAACCAGTATGAAAAGTTCTGTTCATTGCATTCAAACGTTACACTGCAATAAATATCATATAATGTGGTCCCGTATGTAAAATCGTCTTCACTAAAGTAATCATTAGAATTAAGAGTAATTGAAGAAATATCAGCATCATCAGATTCAAGCACACCTTTACTAAAGGAGTACCAATTGCAGGTATAATTGCTTAAATTGACCGTGCTGTTTATTTCTATCCAGCATTTAAACGAACCGTCTCTTGCGGCATAGGGATCTGAATGCGGTGTAACAGAAACGTATTCATCAATCTGTCTTAAACAGAAAAAACCGGTATCGATGTCATAGCTTCCATATGTGGAATGCTCGAAAAAATAAGCTTTCCCTTCTTTCAAATAATAAACTTCCTGCATATCAGGATCAAACATATCCTGCAAATTAAAATATGAGAAGTCTATCTCATTCTCCAGTTTTTTGTACCCCGAAGGGATTACACCGGAAGTCGAACTGCCGTCTTCAAAATAATAAGCGTCAAAAGTCAGGTTGCTGCTGAGAAGATAATAACCTGAACGTGACGGAACAAATTTATAAGCAGCACAATAATCATCAAGCTGATACCTGTAATCGTCTTCAGTAACAGTATATACCTTGTCGAGTTCGATTCCGGAATCGGCCTTTACGTCTTCCGGATTAAAGATAAGGATTCCGAAGACAATTGATAATGCCAGCAATAAGCCTAAGTATTTCTTAGTCCGTGCGAAAAACATATGATACCTCCTGTTCGGAAAAACATAAAACTCGGTTATAACAGACAAGAATATTTTACTATTCATCTCATACAAATTCATCCTTTATTCAATAGAATTTGCGAAAAAATACGGGGCCGGAGACTTCGCTCCAACCCCGTTAAGTTCCGGTTCTTATTCAGGATCATTATGCCGTTACAGGCGGCAGTTCATCCTGGATATTGATCCTGACTTCATCAGTAATGATCTCTTCACCGTTGACGTCTCTGATAACGCATCGATAGACCTTACCATTGCGCGAAGCATCTGCCTTTATCGAGAATGCAGATGTTGTGGCACCGCCTGATGTAAGGTCAGCCCATGAGCTTCCCTTCTTAAGCTGCCACTGATATGTAAGTCCTTCGCCTTCAGCTGTAACGGTAAATCTTGCGGTCTGGCCTGCAGGGCCATCATAAGATACCGGCTGGGAGACTATCGTGATCGCATTGGAAGGTTCTTTAACAGTAATTGTAACTTCCTTTGTAACGATCATCTCGCCGTTTGCATCAGTAATAACGCAGCGGTAGACCTTACCGTTCTTGCCTGCATCGATCTTGATGGACATAGTAGAAGTCGTAGCGCCGCCTGATGTAAGGTCAGCCCATGAGCTTCCCTTCTTGAGCTGCCACTGATATGTAAGGCCCTCACCTTCAGCAACTACTTTAAATCTGGCAATCGTACCGACAGCGCCGGAATAATCAGAAGGCTGAGTGCCGATGATTATTGCGTTTGAAGGCTGCTTAACGGTGATCGACACTTCGTTTGTAGCAAGTTCTTCTCCGTTTACATCAGTTATCAAACAGCGGTATACCTTACCGTTCTTTGAATCGTCAACCTTAATGGTCATCGAAGATGTTGTGGCACCGCCTGTCGTAAGGTTAGCCCAGCTCTTGCCTTTCTTGAGCTGCCACTGATAGTTAAGGCCTGTGCCTTCAGCCGATACGGTAAATCTTGCCGTGGAACCGGCGGTTCCGACAAAATCAGCAGGCTGCTTAGAGATGGTAATAGCATTTGTAGGCTGCTTAACATGCAGTGTTACTTCATCAGTTATAGCCGTAAGTCCGTTTGAGCTTGTGATCAAACAGCGGTAGACCTTTCCGTCCTTCGTAGCATCGATCTTGATCGACATCGTGTCGGTCGTTGCACCACCGGTTGAAAGATTAGCCCAGGAACTGCCCTTCTTGAGCTGCCACTGATACATAAGGTCTTCGCCTTCGGCAACTACTTTGAATGTAGCGGTCTTGCCAATTGCGCCCTCAAAGCTTTCAGGCTGGGTAACGATCGTAACCACGGGTGCAGGGATATAAGCTGCATCAGTAAGAGCAAGCGCAGAATCACTGTAGAATCCAACCGTTTTATCGTAATAATTATAAGTACATGTAACGCTGTAAATCTTATATTTATACGTTGAAGAGTTCGTTTTCGAAGTATAGGGCTTAATAAAGAGCTTATCCTTCTGTCCTATAGCTCCGTCATCACAATTGGTCACATCTACCATATAGTTCGTGCCACCGAAAGAAACTATATTCCACATGTGGCCGCCGTTGGTACCGTTGGTCGTAGAGAAAACACCTGTAGCGAGGATACAGGTAACGTCCCCGTCAAATGTCGAGAGGTCACAAAGATACTTAAAGGCCTTTGAATAACCCTCGCATACGACATCCGTACTTGTGTCGCCGTCGAAAACATATACCAGCTGCCAAGGATCTCCGAACGGAGTGTTATTGTTATCAGCAGCACCGTGATTATAGTTTACAAGTGCACAGATCTCTTCCTTGTACTTCAAAAGTTTATCGTAGTCAGAGCAATCCTTATACTTGGCAACGATCTGCTTAGCCTTTGCTGAAGCAGCCAGAGCACGGTTGATCTGAGCAGGATTTACAGCATAAGTTCCGCCGGAATATGCCTGAGCGACCGGGAAATTATAAGTATAACCTGTTCCCTGGAAATATAACTGCCACTCGCCATTGGAATATCTTCCGCCGACACCATATCCGGTGCCTGTAACTTGTGCAGTCTTGTTATACCAATAGCAATCAAAGGGACAATCAAACAGAAGCTTGTCTACAATACTTTGAATATTGCAATCAACAATAGCCCCCATTTTGGCCATAGCCTCCGGTGTAATATTACCATTGACAACAAGATCAGTGACTCCGAGATCAGATGCAGTATAGTATTTACCGGTAACACCGAGCTCTTCAAAAGTTACTTCGAATGTAGTACTTGTACGGTTACCATTCGCGACGTCACGGAAATAATTCCTGAATAACTGATAGACCTTCGCATCATTTCCGGTCATCTGGTAACGGTAAAGTCCGGAACCCGCAGGAACAAGAGCCTTTGCAGGAGAATAATTCGGATCGTACTTTGCGAAAGCAAAGACTTTGCCGGGAACATAAGCACTGACTTCCTGATATTCTTCCTTAGGTTCTTCTGCTTCTGTCGGTTCTGTCTCGTCAGAGCCCTGAATATCAGCATCTTCTTCAGGATCAGAAGGATCTACAGGAACTGTAGGCTCCTGCGGAACTGTCTCATCGGAAGCAGGTTCTGACGGCGGCAGTTCGCTCTCAGGATCTTCATTTTGCGCATCTTGATCCTGATCTTCGTCATTCTCATCTTCCGGTTGTTCAACTTCAGTCTCTGCCGTTGTGGGCTCTGCAGGCTCAGTAACAGCTTCATCAGCCATACAAGCAAAGCCTATAGATCCGATTACGAGCAGGCACGGAACTAAAACAGCCAATAGTTTAGTTAGGATTCTCTTCATAGAAACCCTCCATCGTAAAGTATCAATGTAATTTTACGTTTACACGACGGATAATTCTATCAATAAATATGAATAAATGTGAATATTAGTATAAATTTAATGAGAAGAGGCTGCTCTTTCGAACAGCCCCTTTGCCGGAATTTTAAGCGAATTCGGCCTAAGCTTTCTTTAAGCCTTATCAGGCACCCAGACTGCAGTAACAGCTGTGTTGCCTGTTACCTCAAAGCTTCTGACGATCTGACCATTTACTGCCCAGCCGGCAAATGTGTAGCCATCACGCTCGGGCTTGCCTAACCAGCGGGAAATAATGATGTCGCCATCGCAGAAATCTAATATGTTGCCTGTGCTTCCGTCTTCAAAAGCGCCGCCGTTGCAATCAACAGATACATAATAGCAGGCAGTCCACTTAGCGATTAATGTAGCATCAGCTGATGTATCGATCTCACCGACGAGATCTTCACCGTTAATAGTCCAGCCGCTGAAGATGTAGCCGTCTCTGCGGGGTGAGATACCGATCCAGTTAGCAGAGTAAGTCGTTCCGGTAATAACGTATTCGTTGTAGTATCTTGATGTTTCAAAGACAGGTGCACCGTACTCGTCTTCACCGGCATATTCCTCAAAGTAACCGTCTTCACCTGCATCAAGGGTAAAGGCTGTACGTCTTTCCCAGACTGCATAGAATGTAGTGTCCTTATCGAACTTAAACTTATAAGTTGAAGAAGCGGTTGCAGGATCCGCATTAGGATCTGTGCTCCAGCCTACGAAGTCGTAGCCTTCTCTTGTCGGCCACCAGCAGCCTACATCGTAGTTATCGTCAGCAGGCTGCTCCCAGGATGCGAAATCATCCTCAACATTGCCGAATGTACCGCCGTTAGGCATGTAAGTTACTGTATACCATGTCTCATCGTCTTCAGCTTCCCACTTGGTGTAAACAGTTAATTCCATGCCTGCCTCAAGAAGGATGCATTCACCTGATAAGTCATTGCCGTCTGCATCTACCCAGCCTGCGAATCTGTAGCCGTCGCGCTCGGGCCATTCATTGCGGATATAAATGTGGTAACCTGCATCGTCAACTTCGGTCCTTGAAGTAGAACCGTCATTGAATGTACCGCCTTCAGTTACTACATAAGTAACTGTCGGGCGCTTTTCGAATACTGCGTAGAGGTCCATGTCCTCGAAAACAAAGTCAAGATGCTGTCCGGGAGTATAGACAACTTCTCCGCCTTCTGTTGTTGCATAACCGATAAGTCTGTAAGCGTCATCTACTTCTTCCGGCCACCAGCCGTCGATATCGTAGTCTCCGCCGTCGTGCTGATTTTGAACCATAGTATTGATGAGGTTGTCATTGTCGTCACGGCCCCATCCGCCCATGGATGTGTGATACGTGATAACTGCTCTGTCCTGCCAGAACGCATAGAGGGTAATGTCTACGGAATACTTAGCGCCTGCAGGTACGGGTGAATAGTTGTAAGGACTTGTTGACCAGCCTACGAAGATCTTTTCGCCGTTATCAGGACGCCAGCCGTCGATATCAAAGTCTTCTCCGACACGGCCGCTTCTGTAATGGATCTGATCAGTCTCACCGTTATTGGGGTCATAGCCGTCGAAATGGCCGCCGTTAGCGTTATATGTAACGGTAATTGTCTTTGTCCACTTAGCGAAGAATTCAATATCTTCATCACCGATCGTGATGACCGGATATCTTCTGGTCTCTTCGTCTTCACTGTACAGAGTGTTCTCAGAATCGAGCCATCCGTCGAAGTCGTAACCGTCTCTGTAAGGCCTCCAGCCGTCGATCTCATAGCGGTTGCCTTCGATTTCGTCACGGTAATGAGTATGCTCATTTTCTCTGTCATCCCAGTCGTCGAAGCTGCCTTCGCCGGCATTATATGTGATGACTACACGCTTAAGCCATTTAGCCGTAAATGTGTAATCCTTATCGCCAATGGTGATCTCAGGCATATGGCCGGTCTTGCGGTCTTCAGTGTACAGGACGCCGTCATCACCGATCCAGCCGCCGAATTCGTAGCCTTCACGATCAGGACGCCAGCCGCTGATCTCATAGGTATCACCCTGCCTCATTTCATGATCATAGCTCTTGAAGCCTTCGGGATTTTCCCTGTCATAGAACAGACCGTCGCCTGCATCATAGGTGATCTTAGATCTCTTTATCCACCTGGCGTAGATCATGTTGTCCTCAGCGTTGCTTGCAACGACCTCGACATCACCGATTACATTGCCTTCAGCATCGACCCAGGTATCGAATTCATAACCCTTGCGCCACGGAATCTCGTTCCTGATTACATAATACTCACCGTTACGGATGTATTCTGTTTTGGTCTTTGCATTGATCTCTTCAGGTTCCTGCTGCTCAGGATTGCCTTCAGGGTTCTGTTCCTGATCATCAGGTTCAGGTCCGAAGAAGCCTTCGCCTGCATTGTAGATATACTTCGCTCTCTTTTCCCAGATGGCATAGAAAGTAACGTCATCAGTATAATTGAAGTCGAATTCTTCCTCAGCTGTCGTTGCATTCTTATTTGTGCTCCAACCTAAGAACTCATAGTCATCTCCACGATCCGGACGCCAGTAACCGAAGCTGTCCTCACCTGTACCATGATGTTCTTCTCTGGGGTTTTTATTGAAGATATCAACATATTCGCCGGTTTCTTCATCATATACGCTCTCGAACCAGCCGCCGCCGTTTGGATCGACAGTTATTTTGACATCCTTCTTCCACTGGGCTTCGAAGACCATGTCTTGTGTGAGGTTGATCATGCCGACCCAATCACCGCCATAGATCTTCCAGCCTTCGAAATCATATCCGTCGCGCCACGGGTCTTCCCAAGCCACGAAGTACTTACCCTTAGGAACCATGAAAGATACTGACTGCTCGGTTACGTCACCGTGTACCCAGGATCCGCCGTTGGCAAGATATGTGACCTGAACGCCTTCTACCCACTGCGCAACCAGTGTAACGGAAGAATTAACGAGGATCCTCTTGCCTGCAGTCTGATTGCCGAGCTTCCATCCTGTAAAGCAATAACCTGACTTAACAGGGACCAATCCTTCATCGATCGAATAATAGCCGGGATTTGTGACACGATCCGTTGTGCCGTTTCCGTCTTCAAATGTACCGCCGTTAGCATCGAATGTAACAAGCCAGATCTTTACATAATCAGCTGTTAAAGACATGTCGGATGTAACATTGTAAATGTTTACGGGTTCGCCGTTATAAAGCCAGCCTGTAAATGCGTATCCGATGATATCAGGTTCTTCGAAGGCATCGAAAGATACCTTTCCCTGCTCAACTTCAACGACCTTTGTATTTGTGCCGTTCTCGAAAACACCGTTTCCGGCATTAAGAGTGATCTGAGCCGTGGGAGCTTTCTTGAGAATAGTTACAGTATCTGATACGGCAGTTTCGCCGTTCTTATCAGTGATTACGCACTGATACTGCTTGCCGAACTTACCGCTGTCGATCTTAAAGGACAGCGTTGCTGTCGTGGCACCGCCTGATGTAAGGTTAGCCCATGAGCTGCCCTTCTTAAGCTGCCACTGATATGTAAGTCCGTTGCCGACGGCGCCTACCGTAAACTTTGCGGTATCACCTTCGTTGCCCTTGAAGTCAGTAGGCTGGGAAGTGATCTCTAACGGGATCTCAGGCTCACTAAGCTTGATCTGAACAGTATTTGATATTACAGAATTACCCTTGTTATCGGAAACGATACAGCGGTATGTCTTGCCGACACGGGATTCTTCGAGCTTAATAGAGAATGTCGCTGTCCTTGC
>JAEFBA010000092.1 GCA_016292145.1 Saccharofermentans sp. | reverse complement strand
GATCCTTATATTGAATTCATTAATCAAAGCGTATCTGACAATGAGGCGAATAAGGCATATTACAAGTATGCTTTCATTTATGTTGATGATGATCTGATCCCCGAACTCGTTCTGGAAAAACCGACAGAGGGAGCGAACAACTCAGTCAGTCTGTATACTTTCAAAAATGGAAAGGTTACACCGGTCTTTGAGGATGGCGTGAAAATGGAGCCGGAAGAGGCTTATTACTATGTCCCTTTTGAAGATTTCATTGTGTATCACAAGGCGAATACCGCAGGTACTCAGTTCGAAGATAAGCTCTATTCATTAAATGATCTTATTTCCGGCGCAGCGCCTAAGGGCAAAGGCCTTTCCGAGGATCCCTCATATTCTATCGACGGCAAGACTGTCACACAGAATGAATATTTCGAGTACTTCCGCAACCGCGAATTAGAACTGATCTGCGGTAAAGTCAAGATCGATAAGGCTATAAGGATCCTTGAAGATCAGAAGACTTCAGGTGGAATCAAGATCCCTTCTGACATCTCAGATGATCCGGAAGTTACGGGGACAGTTGAGACAACCACAGAGACAACGGCAGAGCCTGAAGTATCGGTCACCCCTACGCCCACATCTGCGCCGGTTAACAGCACAGAAGCCACAATGGCGACAACAGCAGGCACTGCCCAGACCACGGCTTCCCCTAAATATGGTTCTGTTAAAGATATGAAGGACGGAAAGACACTGCCCTTCGATTACAATAACAACACCGGCACGCTTGAATGTGATTACGGTTCATTCTATTACGAGCGTGGCCAGAGTGCCGATAAGGTCCACATTGTACATAATGGAAAGAGTTATTCATTAAATATCTATACTGACAGATCCAAATCGATCCTGTTAAATGCTTCTCTTATCAAAGCCAACGGGAAAGCATACATTTACATAAATACGCTGCTTAAAGATAACTCTTTTGATGTCAGTGTATATGAAGTAAGTGACAGTGATATTAAATATAACGGACACTGCACAGGTATTGCTCTGCCTGTTGATATAAAAGATCCATATAGATTCAACTGCTCCATAATTAACGGCGATGACCAGACCATCACTCTGAATAGAGATTTCAAGGTAGGTTCCAAAACCGGTTTGCCTGTTGTAGCTGACTATATGTGCCGTGTTAAAGCCTTGAAGGACGTAAAGGCTGCACGCGATATAACAGGCTATATCGTCAGGAATGGCAAGGTTACAACTGAGACGATGACGATCAAGGCAGGAGATCCGGTAAGTCCCGGCGAGCTTAACGAAGTCTCGTATTTTGATATCAAAGACATAAACTCAGGCAATGTCGTCAGAGTGGACTTTGAACCGCTCCTGAACGAATACTACGCCATGAACGATGAACGCTGGGTGTACAGGGCAATCTTAAGCCTGATCAGGCAAGCATGAATATAGATAATGCTGTTTAAACGAAGGGAGCTTTAAGCTCCCTTTTTTCGTGCCCTCGAAAACGGTTTCAAAAAAATTCTACAAATGTAGAAAAAAGTCTTGACATCCGTTTTCTACAATTGTAGAATGACGCTCGTAAGGTTGTTCTACGTTTGTAGAATCTACGCACGTAGAATAGCCGATAATATACGGAGGAAATTAAAATGAAGTTTATAACAAAACCTATCAAGAGAGGCAGAATTACTGAATCAGCACTTGCAGCGGTTATCCTTTCAGGAGCCATTGCTGTCACAGCTTCCGGATGCACGGCAGAGATCAAGCTGGCAGACGGAACGCCCATCGGAAGTGTAGTTATCAATGACGAGGCGCTCGCTTCAGGCATTACGGTAAACCAGCAGGGAGCAAATGCAGATGTTATTACTGATCCTTCAGTCGTTTTACCGGATGATAACTTCGATGAGAACACAGATACAAAAGAGAGTGATATCCCGGAGACAACACCGGCAGCTAACGAGACAGAGCCGGCAAAGACAACTGAGGCTCCAGCAGAGACAACACCCAAGGCTACTGAAACCCAGAAAACCGATGCGCTCGATTCTGTGAAGGATGGTTCTGTCTTAAAGTTAAAAGACGGTAACGATGGTGTTAAGTTTACATATAATGAGGGATGGGGTTATGTGTTCCACCACCCGTCTACAACAGGCAGGGTGTGGGTCCAGGTTGAGGATAAAGGTTTTGTACTCCCTATTAAAAACTCTGAACTCGGAGTAAGCGAATCATTCCTTTTAAAGAAAAACGGCCAGGTATATCTCTACATCAGCGCTATGCACGGCGGTGATAATTGTGAGATCAATGTATATTCTCTTGAATATGGTTCCATTAATTTTGTTGGATGCTATGAAGGCCTTTATGCCAGCGAGATCAATTCGGTCGATTCATTCTCCTGCTACGAGCATTACGGACGCAATTATATGTTCACGCTTCATGGATTTTTCAAAGTAGGAAATGACGGAATGCCGGTGCTTGCAAATAACATCCGCAGTATCTATAACACATCTCCTTCAAGGATCAAGTCTGATTACAGAGGTCAGATCATTAGAGACGGAAAACTGACTAATGAATCTAAGATCATCAATAAGGGTGACGTTGTAGAACTTATCAAAACGGACTTGGAGAGCTTTATTGATGTAAAAATGCAAGACGGCACTGTTCTCAGGCTTTACTGCACAAAGAATTTCAATGAAGCAGATAAGAATAATAAAGCAAATGCAATCTTCAGTTTATTTGAGATCGCTAAGGATTTTGACGAAGAAAAGGCCGGAACAGTTAACGCGATGGGTAACGGACGCGTAATGGTCTTCCAGGCAAACGACAAGAAGCGCACACTCGATTCTGCATACGGTTCATTCGTTGTTGAGAATAATATTGACAGTCAGAAGATCCAGATCACTTACAACAGACACGCCTATGTTCTTCCCGTACACACTGATAATTCCGGACTCAGGATCGGCAGCACATTCCTTATTAAGACAAATGGCAAGGCATTTATCTATGTAACATCCTGCATGGACGGAGATCTTCGTGACATCAATGTTTATGAAGTAAATGACAGCTCGATCAAGTTTGTGGGACACCACGAAGGAATGTATATCCATTGTAATATGACAAGTGCCGACAGATTCCTGTGCTATGAGAATGACGGTATGAACGGCATGATGAGCATCTCCAGATACTATAAGGCATCAGCTAATGGTATGCCGGTGATCGCAGATACTACCTGTTACGTGAAGTTAAGTGTAAAAGTAAAGGCTTCCAAGGATATTACAGGTTATGTTGTAAAGGGTGGAAAAGCCACAAACGAGAAATATACGATCAAGGCCGGAGACCAGATCAGCTTTACTGAGTTTAACGAAGTAACTTATTTCGATATTACAGACAGCAAGACAGGCACCATCGTCAGAGTAAGCTCCGAGCCTTTGCTCAACGAGTACTACGACGATAAGGATAATCATTGGGTCTACAAGGCATTATTAAGCCTCGTCGAAATGTTATAAAAGATCACTCCTCTTATATACAGCACACAAAAGAAAACGGACTGTCGTATGACAGCCCGTTTTCGATTAAACGCTTTTAGATCGATTAAGGATTGATTACTGTGAAGCTGTAGCCTGATACAACATCGGAATCCTCATAGATCGTCTTCTGCATCTGAAGAGCAGTAGAGAGGAGGAGTGTATAAGGTGAGAGCTTGCCCTTAAGGAGCTCAACGTCTGAACCGTAGCTGATAGCCTGAGCTTCGTCGTCTGAGAGCAGCATGTACTGTGAAACGAGGAAGAGAGATCTTACGCCTACGTTCATGTGAACGAGCTTATTGTTGATGGAGTATGTCGGGTTGGAGCTTGAAGAAGCACCTGACAATCTGCTGCTGAAGGAAAGACCCAATGTGGTTGTAGCGCCGAGAGAGCTTGTCTCATCCTGAATGAAGAGAGGCTTGCCTTCAATGCCGACCTTACCTACTTCGTGGAAGAGAGCGATGATGATAGCGGACTCTTCGTCGAGCTGGGGCATGATCGTATCCTTGATCCTTAAGAGTTGCTTAGCAACGGAAACGCTTCTGATAAGAAGACCCTTCTCGCAAGCGAGGGAACCCTTAACTTCTGCAGGTGCTGTAAGCCAGGATGTTCTGTTCTCGAGGAAATCGATGAAGTGATCGAATTCGGTCTTTCTCTTAACGATAGCTGCCTTGAGCTGCTCATAAAGAGTATCAACGTTGTCCTTGTTTACTTCGATCATCGGCATAATACCGGCAACCTTCTCGGACTTGCCTGTAGCTGCGGCTGAAACAGCTGCTGCCTGAGGAGTAACTACAGCGGAATCGTTGCCGCCTGTACTCTCGTCTGCTGATGTGAATGTATACTTACACTTAGGGCATCTGATAGCCTGATTGGCAATGACCATACCGCAATCGGGACATTTCTTCATGTTGTGACCTCCTGTTTTGCGGCTCAAAGATTAAACCGCAAATATAATTTAAAACCATTTTACAACCTTATTTTTACATAATCAATAAGAAAACACTTTTATTAACTAGGTTTTATTGTTATTTTTACTAGCAAATTTTATTTATTTTTAACCAAATAAAAGACACTGACGAGGGGGTGTCAGTGTCTTAAGGAGGGTGTTATGAAGTAAGGAACAATTACTTTGAACAACCATATCTTACCACCCTCAATATTTACTTTAAGATTCAAAAAAGGCAAAATAGTGGCAAAGGATTAGGCAAACAGGGAGGATTTCCGGGGTGACACTTGAAGGCAGACTTTTCGTTGCTAACAGGATGACTGAGATAAAAGAGGTCACTACAGAGGATGCTGATGCATCCTATTCAAAGCGCCTGGAGAGGGCTCTGGTAGAACTTTGCAAGCAGATGGACATTCCGGTTCCCATGTGGATGAAAAAGAATACCAAAGAGTTTGCGGCTTTCGGCCAGACGATCTTTTTCCGTGAACAATATACGGAAAATATAAGATTCGACAGATTCCAGATAAGAGTCATAGAAGCCTGATGAAGAAGCGTATAGGCATAATCGGAGGCGGCGCAGCAGGGCTTTTTGCGGCCTGTCAGTTAAAAAGGCTCAAAGGTGCAGGTGATATAGAAGTAACCTTGATCGAGAAGAATTCTATTCCCGGTAAAAAGCTTATTCTCACGGGCCACGGACGCTGCAACATCACCAACAGGAAAGAAGTAAACAGGCTTAAAGAAGGCTATCACGACGCGGACAAGTTTTTGTATCCGGCACTGAAGGAATTCGGACCGGAAGATACGGTAAGCTTTTTCGAGAACGGGATAGGATTAAAGGTTAAGGAAGAAGAAAATAACAGGATCTTCCCGGTCTGCGACAGCGCTGTAACCGTAAGAGACAGGCTTGTATCCTACATATCGGACAGCACAAAGACGGTCTGTGATGCGGTTGTTAAGGACATCAGGAAGACGAACGGATTTGAGGTCGACACATCAAAGGGGAAGTTTACATTCGATCAGGTGATCTTATCCTGCGGAGGAATGTCTTTCCCTAAGACCGGTTCCACGGGAGATTCATACAGATTCGCAGAAGAACTGGGACACACTGTAGCGCCCGCAAGAGGCGCCCTGGCGCCGTTGAAGGCTGAAGGGAAGGATAAGTCCTTCTGTAAGAGCTTAAGCGGCGTGACAGTAAATGCGGGTGTATCTTTATTCAGCGAAGGCAGGAAGGCCGCTTCAAAGGAAGGCGGAGTGCTGTTTGCCGACTTCGGACTGACCGGCCCTGCCATTATGGAGATATCAAGGGAAGTCCCAAAAGACATCCGTGGCAAGGATGTTTATATTGAGCTTGATCTCGTGCCTTCCATGAAGGACGAAGAGTTCGAAAAAGAGCTTCTGGACCTGATAGGAAAGCACGCTGATACTAAGATAACTACGCTGTTATCGGGCTTTGTACCTCAGTCTGCAGCAACTGAGATCGCAGCAAGGGCAGGGGCTGAGGGCCTTTATGCTCAGGGCTTTACAAAGGAGAACCGCAAGAATGTCTGCCGTGAGACAAAGCATCTCAGGATCTGTCTTGCAGAAGCGCCGGACATCAATACCGCATATGTCACCAGAGGCGGAGTGTCGCTTAAAGAGGTGGACAGGAAGACCATGGAATCGAAGATCGTACCGGGTCTTTACATAATAGGTGAAGCGCTGGACATAGACGGCATAAGCGGAGGATATAATCTCCAGGCATGCATGAGCGAAGCATATCTTGCTTCCAAGAATATCCTTAGTTCAGATTAAGATTAAAAGGAGATCAGTTGGCGTACTTATCGCCGGATACGCGGAAGATAACCTCGCCCGGATATACCATGTCGAGCTGGGTTCTTGCTACGCTCTCAACATAAGAATCGTCCTTGCCGAATTCTTCCTGTGCTCTTATCTGTTGAAGCTTGTCAGATAAAGCTTCAGACTGCGCAACGAGAGAAGAGTTCTCTGCCTTGAGGCGTTCTTTCTGTCTGTTGATGTTGGCATACTTGGTAATGCAGAGGATACCGACGACAACGCAGACAATGCAGATCATTGCCGTTAAGAACGATATTCCACCTGTTTTGCGTCTTACTTTGCGCAAAATATGCCTCCGAAAATACAGCGATATACAGTAATTATTACTTAACCCCGGGTCCAAAACAACAACCCGGGGTTAAACTTAAAGTACTTGTAATATTAATGACTCAGAAATCATTCAATCAGCTCATACATGGATGCGGCTTCTTCTTTCCTGACCGTTTCCTGAAGCGATAAGACCCTGAATCTGACTTCTCCGCTTCCGAAAAGGATCGCTACTTCATCTCCGACCTTGAGCTTTACGGAAGGCTTTGCGGGCTTGCCGTTTACGGTAACTCTGCCGGCCTGGCAGACATCATTTGCGACCGTTCTGCGCTTTATTACTCTGGACAGCTTAAGGAATTTATCAAGCCTCATTATTATCTCCTGCAAGTATCACTCTTCCCTTAAGAGCGGAAAGGAGTGTTAAGTCATCTGCATATTCGATATCCGAGCCCATAGGAAGACCTGATGCGAGCCTTGATACCTTAATGCCTGAAGGGCCAACCATTCTCGATAGATAGAGAGCCGTGGCATTGCCTTCCGCTGTCTGGTTCGTAGCGACGATCAGCTCAGTCACTTCAGGGTGATCTGCAAGGCGCTTGATAAGGTCAGGGATAGTCGTATCGGATATGCTCATGGCCTTCATGGGATTGAAAACACCGTGAAGAACATGATATAGGCCCTTGTATTCGTGGGCACGCTCAAATGTCGATACGTCTCTCGGCGATTCAACAACAAGGACAGTAGTCTTGTCTCTCAAGGGATCCGAGCAGATAGGGCAGGGATCTGAGTCCGTGAAGTTCTGGCAGCACGAACATCTCTTTGTAGACTGTCTTGCGGCCATGATAGAGGACGTCAGAGCTTCGGCATCCTTATCATCCATAGCGAGGATGTGGAATGCCAGACGCTGGGCAGACTTTCCGCCAATGCCGGGAAGACTGCTTAACTGAGCTATGAGATTCTGAATCGAAGGCGAATATCTTGCCATTATCAGAAGGGCATCTTCATGCCGCCGGTGATGGAGCCGATACGCTCCTGGTTGGTCTTGTCGATCTGTGCCAGAGCCTGGTTTGCAGCTGCGATGATGAGATCCTGGAGACCTTCGATATCATCGGGATCAACAACATCCTTTGCGATCTCAACGCTCTCGAGCTGGTGCTTGCCGGTAACGACTACCTTAACGAGCTCGCCGCCTGCAGTACCTGTAAAACGCATTTCCTGGATCTCGGCCTGAGCCATCTCGATCTGTCTCTGCATTCTCTGAGCCTGAGCCATGACCTGGCTCATGTTGCCGCCCATTCCCATTCCGCCACGGAATCCTTTAGCCATTTTAAAAACCTCCGAAAATTATTCTGATCAATTATTTATTCAGTCACCGAAATGAAAATCCGTAGGAACGCCCAGATTCTGGGAACGCTCATTTAAGTCGTCGAGCTTCCTGTCGAGCTCTGTCTCACGGTTCTTCTTCTCGAGATTTGAAAACTGTGTCTGTGTGCAGAGGAACAGATGCTCTGCGCCGAACTCGTCCTTTATGCCTGCAGAGATCTGTCTGAATGCCTGGGATCTCTTAAGGTTGGACAAGAGCTTTGTATCCTTGTCTTCGAATACGATATATGCGGAATTGCCGTCCTTGCGGAGCTTTGTCTGCTCTAAGATGACCGCAATATTATCGTTGCTCTCCTTGAGCTTGGACGTGATATTTGTCCATCTGAAATCGACATCGGTGGATCCGCCGTCGAAAGAAGGCGCTCTTACGCCGGTCCTGGGTCTGCCGTCTACGATAAGTCCGCTCTTGTCTGCCTGAACGGCCAGCTGTGAGCGGGGCTGCACAGGCGACTCCTGTGAAGGCTCTTCCTGAGGGGCATCATTGGAGCCGATATCCTCTTCAAGGTCTTTTAAGAATGAATTGGAAAGCCCTGCAAATATTCCTGCTGAAGGAGCGGGCTTGTCTTCAGGCAGATTAAACGAGAAGCTTGAAGGCTCCTGCGGCTCTTCAGGCTCAGGTTCATCCGTGCCGAAGCTTAACTGCGGTTCAGTCTCCCTGGGCATGAATGAGAATATCGTAGGCTCTGAATGCTCGTTAAAAGACTCATCTCCCGGAATAAAAGCATCATCGGGATCAGCGGGTTCCTCAGGCTCGTCCGGTTCGACGGGCTCTTTTGCTGCGGCGCTTCCGGCAGAAGGCGTGAAAAGAGCATCGAAAGAAGATAAGGACGGCTCGCTTGCCTTGGGCTCAGCGGGAGCCTGATTAAATGAGAACAGTCCTGAAGGAGCAGAAGACGGCTGGGGTCTGTAGGGAGCAGGTGCGGTAAAAGCAGGCTTTGCTTCAGGCTCAGCTTCCCCGGCAGGCTCTTCTGAAGCCTTAACAGGTTCCTCGGGAGCCTTAGCGGGTTCTTCTTCCTTCTTGGGTTCGGCCGGTGCAGGTGCTGCAGGTTCCGTCTTCTCTTCGAGCGTGATAGTTGCAGCTGCCGCGGCCTGCTTCTTCTCGAAGTCAGGGATAACGATAGGAGTTACCGGCAAAGATGATTTCCTGCCGCAGAGGCGCATCAGCATAAGCTCAAAGCTCGTAGGAATATCCGGAGACTTGCGGAGCTCGGCATATTCCTTTGAGAGGTAACTTATATAACCTGTCAATGTATCGGCGCTGACCTTTGCAGCTGTCTGATACATATCCTTGATTGTTTCCTTGGGGTAGGGCAGATAGATGATAGGATCTGCCTTGACTCTGATGATCAGGAGGTCTCTGAAATATGCAGCAAGATCCAAAGTGAAACGCGCCTGGTTCTTGCCTGAGGCGTTTAAGATCTCGCAAAGATCGATAAGCTCGTCGAATCTTGCATCGATAAGGCAGTTAGCCATCTTAAAGAGGAATGAACTGTCAACGGTGCCTGTTATCTTCTCGACATCCTGAGATGAGATCTCCTTATCGCCGCCGGATATTGCGGAAATCTGGTCGAGCAGTGAGAGCGCATCGCGGAGAGCGCCGTCTGATCTTGAAGCAATGAGACGGAGTGCGTCATCCGAAGCCTTGATGCCGGACTTGCCGCAGACCTCTCTTAATCTTCCGGTAATGAGATCTAAGGGGATCCTCTTGAAATCGTATCTCTGGCAACGTGAAATGATAGTTGCGGGGATCTTATCCGATTCCGTGGTCGCGAAAAGGAAGATAACATGCTTCGGAGGTTCCTCAATAGTCTTAAGGAGCGCATTGAAAGCGCCCTTGGAGAGCATGTGGACCTCGTCGATTATATAGACTTTATAAGTTGTTCTGGTAGGAGCGAAATTGACTTCCTGAAGGATGGGTCTTATGTCATCGACACCGTTGTTGGAAGCAGCGTCCATCTCAGTAACGTCAAGTATGGAACCGTCAAGAATGCCCTTGCATGTGGGGCACTCGTTGCAGGGATTGCCGTTTACCGGGTGCTCGCAGTTGACGCTCCTGGCAAAGATCTTGGCGATCGTGGTCTTTCCCGTACCGTGCTGGCCGCAGAAAAGATAGGCGTGAGCGAGCTTCTTAGAGACTACTGACTGCCTTAAAGCGGTAACAGCAGCTTCCTGACCGACTACGTCATCGAAAGTAAGGGGCCTATATTGTCTGTAGAGAACGATATGATCTTCCATAGTTAGTTCCTTAAAGCCGGTTTCAAAAACAGATAATAAAAAAGTCCGTCCCGCCCGAACTGCCGCCGGTAAGGCTTGACCCGCGGCGCACTCCGTAAACCGCTTACTGCTGCTTCCTTCCGGACCTGACAGGGTTCACAGCCCGAAATCGCACGGGACCTTGGCCGGCGGCAGACCGCGCGGGACGAACTCGTATTTCAAACA
>JAEFBA010000091.1 GCA_016292145.1 Saccharofermentans sp. | reverse complement strand
GTGAAAGTCTTTTCGACAACACCAGTACGACATTAGAGTACGGTTATATATTCACAGGTGTTTCCGCAGGAAAATTCACTGCGGAGGTCACACTGACCAACCGTCTGGGTGATGAAGTAAAGGCCCGGTTTAATGTAACAGTATTAGCTGAGCCCACGGAAGATATTGTCGTAACAAGTTCGTGGGATGATGACAACAACCGTGACGGAATAAGACCTGACAGGATAACCGTTCAGCTCATGAGAAACGGTGAAGCCGAAGGTACAGCTGTAGTATTGAATGAAGCCAATAACAGAACATACACCTGGCCTCGCGTGGACCGCTTTGACAGCAACGGAGATGAGATCGCATACACATTATCCGTTAAAGCGATCGATATCGTGCCGGGACACACAGGTTATACGCAGGAGATCGAAAAGAGCAGCTTCATCGCTGATCTGACAGCTTCTTCCGGCGGTTACAAGTTCACGATAGAGAATAAGCATATTCCTGAGACTGTCGAGCGCACTATAGTAGCTGTTTGGGATGATGAAGATAACATTGACGGCATCCGTCCTGAAAATCTCACGGCAGATATGCTTAACGGATCATCAGTAACTCTGGACGTGGCGAAAGACTGGACTGTTACCGTTTCCGGATTATTCAAGTACGAGAACGGAGAGCTGATAGATTACAGTTGGATAGCGCCTCCGGTACCGGAAGGTTATACTTTCTCACAAACCGTCGAAGGCACTAAGACAACTCTCCTTTACGTTCACAGGCACGCTCAGACAAGAGTAGTCCTCCCTTCCACGGGTGAGACAACCGCTCCTTCGGTTTATCTTGCGATTACCTGTTTCTCGATCTCAAGCGTCCTATTTATAACTGTAGTCAGCCGTTCAAGGAAAAAGAAAGAATCATAATTCATCAAAAAGAGGTTGTAGTTGACATAACTCCAACCTCTTTTTTTGCGGTCAAAACAATAGAGGTTGCCTCATATGAGACAACCTCTTATTAGTTTTTGTTGAACGAGAATTAAGCCTTTTCCATTCTCTTCTTGAACTTATCAACACGTCCGCCTGTATCAACGAGCTTCTGCTTGCCTGTATAGAACGGGTGGCAGTTGGAGCAGATATCAACTCTCAGATCGCTCTTTGTGGAAAGAGTCTCGAATGTGTTGCCGCATGCGCACTTAACTGTGACAAGATGCGTCTTAGGATGAATTCCTTCTTTCATGTCCTTTCACCTCTCAATCAAAGATATGACGCGTAATCCTAATCTCACGTATGTCATACCGGATTCTTCGTGTTAGCCTAGCTATATTACTTGAATAGCTGCCGGTTGTCAATCGGTTGCAAAAGATTTCTTTACGGAGAGAACGAAAGACTTGTTGCTCGTGGTCTTCTCCATGAAGCTGATGACGGCATTTGTGGCCGTGATCGTATCTGCTTCCGCGATCCTTCTTCTGATGAGCCATACGGCATCGAGCTCTTCGGGTGTGAGCAGGAGGTCTTCTCTTCTCGTACCGGACTTGTCGACTGCGATAGCCGGGAAAACTCTTCTGTCGGCGAGCTTTCTGTCCAGAGTGACTTCCATGTTGCCCGTTCCCTTGAATTCCTCGAAAATGACTTCGTCCATTCTTGAACCCGTCTCGATCAGGGCCGTAGCGAGGATCGTCAAAGATCCGCCGTGCTCGATGTTACGTGCCGCACCGAAGAATCTCTTAGGTCCGTAGAGCGATCCCGGATCAAGACCGCCTGACAAAGTTCTTCCTGTCGGGTTGATAGTAAGGTTGTAAGCTCTTGCAAGTCTTGTCATGGAGTCCAGAAGGATTACTACGTCCTTGCCGAGCTCAACAAGTCTCATAGCTCTCTCGAGAACGAGTTCCGTTACTCTTACGTGGTTCTCGGGGCGCTTATCGAATGTAGAGTAAACTACTTCGCCTGAAATATTCCTCTGCATGTCCGTAACTTCCTCAGGACGCTCGTCGATGAGGAGAACGATAAGTACGCAGTCAGGATTGTTAGCTGTGATTGAATTAGCGACCTTCTGGAGGAGGATCGTCTTACCTGCCTTCGGAGGGGAAACGATCATACCTCTCTGGCCCTTACCGATAGGCGAGAAAAGGTCGATGATCCTTGTGGAAATGTCTTCCTTCTCGGTCTCAAGATCAAGTCTCTCATCAGGATAGATAGCCGTGAGGCTCTCGAACTTGGGACGTCTTCTGATGTTATCGTATTCATTCTCGATCACGGGAATGCCGTTAACTTCAGTAATGCGCTTGAGCGGAGCATATCTGTCCTTGCCGCGCTTCGGGATCGCAAAACCCTTGATGTAGTCGCCTCTGCGAAGTCCCATTCTCTTTATCATCTGGCCGGGAACATAAGCGTCATCCTCGCCGGGCAGATAGTTATTTCTGTGAACGAAGCCGCAGAAATCATTCTTGTTGCCTTCATTGTTGTTGATCGCGAGAACGCCTTCGATCTCGATCTCAACGGGAAGGACCACTTCAGGTACTTCCTCCTCAGCCGCAGCAGGAGCTTCCTCAACAGTCTCAACTGTCTTGGTATCCTGACCGGGACCGAATGTGATCTTCCTTCTCTTGGATCTGCCATGCCTTCCCTGGCCCTGTGCCTGCTCAGGCTTCTTCTCTTCAGCCTTAGCCTCTGCGGGTGCTTCAGTTGCAGGTGCTTCTGCAGCAGGTGCCTCTGATGCGGGAACTTCTGCCGGAACCTCAGGCGCAGCTGCCTTGGCGAATGCTTCCTCAATAGGTGTGGGCTCAGCTGCCTTTGCTTCCTCAGCGGGAGCATCGGCCTTCTTCTTGGGTTTTCTGCCCCTGGCAGACTTCTTCTCAGCCTTAGGTGCTTCTTCAGCTGCTTCAGCAGGAACCGCTGCCGTTTCAGCAGGCGCTGCCGGAGCTTCTGCTGCCGGTGCGGCTTCTTCAGCCTTTACAGCCTTCTTTCTGCCTCTTGCCGGCTTTTTCTCAGCCTTAGCCTTCTCTTCCTTGGGCTCTTTTGCAGCTTCTTCAGTTACTTTCTTAGCCACTTTCTTCTCCTTCTTCTCTGCCTTGATCATGGCATCAGCCAGCTCGTTAGTCTCGAACCTTGCGGTCCTGCCGACGTCAACGATCAGCTCATCAAGAGACTTCTGGTTCTCAGTGCTCTTCAGGGCTTCAGGAACGGCAATCGGCTTTACCGGTACCGGATCTTCTGAAAGATCTACGGGAGTAATGTCTCCGATGTTCTTGGCTCCTGTGATCGCCATGAGAAGTTCGTCTCTCGTCTTTGATTCGGCTTCTTCAGGTGTGAAATCTCCGAAAGCGACAGCTATCTGTCTCAGATCGGAATCAGTCTTAGAGTTTAAATTGTCAAAATCGTCCATAAACGCCTTTCGAAAATAGTTTTCGCAAATTTCCTATTAAACCTATACGCAGTAATACTTAAATGGGATATAAAACTTCAAACGTAAAAAGGAAAATATCGAAATATAAAGAATGCGCGCCGGGGACTTCACCCGACGCGCATAATATAACATTTGTTATTGTTTCAGTCAATCAAATAGGTTTTAGTTATCAGAAAGTGCCGCAAATTTATCCATCATGTCGAGCGCCTTACCTGTACCGATTACAACGCAGGAAACAGGGTCCTGTGCGAGGTATACGTCGATACCGATCCTGTTGGACAGCATGTGGTCAAGACCGTAGAGCATTGCGCCGCCGCCCGTCATAACGATACCTCTCTGTGAGATATCAGCCATGAGTTCCGGAGGTGTTCTCTCAAGAACGTTGTGTACGGCCTCGAAAATCTGTGTGATAGGCTCTTCCAATGCTTCGAGCATCTCTGTGGAAGATACTGTAACTGTTGAAGGAAGACCTGTGATGATATTTCTGCCCTGAACGTCCAATGTGAGCTCCTCGTCTCTCGGATAAGCGCAGCCGATCTCGATCTTGAGCTTTTCTGCTGTCTTTTCACCGATGAGGATGTTATGTCTCTTTCTTACGTGCTTGATGATAGCTTCGTCGAACTTGTCGCCTGCGACCTTCAAGGATGCGTCAACTACAGGTTCGCAAAGTGAGATAACGGAGATATCTGTTGTACCGCCGCCGATGTCTACAACCATTGAACCGCAAGCCTTTGTGATATCGATACCGGCGCCGATTGCAGCAGCAATAGGCTCTCTGATGAGGAATACGTCCTTTGCACCTGCGTGACGGCATGCATTTTCAACTGCCTGCTGCTCAACGGGTGTGATTACCGAAGGAACGCATACTACGATGGTGGGCTTGAAATATGTGGCACGAAGACCTGTGCATACACGGCCGATAAATGCCTTGAGCATTACTTCCGTAGCTCTGAAGTCGGAGATAACACCTTCTCTCAAAGGACGGATAGCCTCAACGATACCCGGAGTACGTCCGAGCATGAGGGAAGCAGATTCACCTACTGCCAGGACCTTACCGGTCTTGCTGTTTACAGCAACAACAGAAGGTTCCTTAAGAACGATACCCTTACCTCTGATGTAAACAAGAACACTGCTGGTGCCGAGATCGACACCGATTTCCATGCCTAGACCCATTTTTTCACCTCATATATATCAGAAAACGCCATATTTTGACGTGTTAGTCCGCAAAAATTCAATTTATTATTACATCACGTATAGTAAAAATCAATTACGCGATGCCCTATTTTAAGTGACATTCTGATTTCAATTTGTGGCGATTTGTAGGTAATTATTCATTCTTAATGATCTTTCCGTCACTGAGTTCTATCAACCTGTCAGCATATTCAGCGAATGCCGTGTTATGTGTAACGATAATGACCGTCTTCCCTGCTTTGTTCAGCTCACGGAACAGTTCTAGAACTTCCTCACCGGTCTTTACATCAAGTGCGCCGGTCGGTTCGTCGGCCAGAATTACTTCAGGATCGTTAACCATAGCTCTGGCTATAGCACAGCGCTGCTTTTCTCCACCGGACAGATTTCCGGCTCTTTTCCGAAGCAGCCCGTCGATCCCAACAAGCTTTGTACATTCTTTTATCCTGTTTTTTTGTTCTTTATTGTTCAGTTTGCTCTTAGCGATGATCAAAGCAAGCTCAATATTCTGATAAACAGTATATTGCGGGATCAAGCTGTAGCTCTGGAATACATAGCCGAACTTCCTTGCCCTCAATAGAGCTTTCTCAGAATCTTTTAGACTCTTGTATTCTTTGTCATAGAAGTATACCTCTCCGGAAGTCAGATCACACTGTGCTCCAATAACATTTAGCAAGGTGCTCTTTCCGGAACCTGATCTGCCAAGAATTACTGTAAACTCACCTTTACCTATCTCCAGCTCATCAATATCCAAAGCTCGAATCTTCTTATCCTTGCCGTCGCAAAACTCTTTAACGGCATTTTTAAGCCTGATTATTCCACCCATATTTACTCCTCCCGCTGGATTTCAACACTCAGCACTTTAACGATAAACGGTATATGTGCAACAAGGCATCCTACTAAACACAAAAGGAACGCGATAATAGCATATTTAGTGCTCCAATAAAACTCTGATACGCTGACGCCGCCAGCCACTGCGTATTGTCCATCGCAAATTGTTTTGAATAATATAGTCCCCGCCAAAACTCCGGGTATAATCACCAACAGTTTGTTGAATAGAACATTCAGGACCGCAGCTTTTCTCGAGAGCCCTATTCTCATGAAAGTTGTAATGTAACCGCCTATTCTGTCTAACCCCAAATAAGTATTTGCCATAATAACAACAAAGAGCAAAACAACAGAAAGCAATACTTTGTTCTTCAGTTCATCTGCCTGAGTTTTTAAACTGTATTTTTGGCCGCCGTATTCATAAGATGGATCATATTTATAGAATAGTTCAGGATCCTCACCGAGTTCTTTCATAAATTTTTTAATTCCTTCAGAAGGCAACTCTGTATTTGCCTTTATTAGAAAAATAGTTGAAGAACTCATTAATGCCTCCCTATCCGTTTCTGTTAAGTATGCAATTGCCATGTGATTATCCATCTCAACTTCCAGAAGCGGATTGGGAATAATAGGGTTCTCAAAAAAGCCGATTACCTTAAGTCTGAAAGTAGGTTCTTCCTGATCTTCAAAATCATCCAATATATTCGTTGATGCAAAGAAATCATATGTCTGGCCGCATTTAAAATCAGACTTATATAAACTCGGCAAGATTATTACATTTGTCTCACCCGGTTCAGGAAGCCTTCCCTCCGTGACGGCTAAAGGAATATCACGAAAGACAGGACCGCCATAATCATATGCCTGTAGATAAAGAGCTTTCATTGGATCTCTGCCTGAAGTGAAATATGTTATATATATGTTTCCTTCAGGAGAAGTAATTTCATCTACATCAAAGCGTTCACGGATCATAGCTTCCCGTTCTTTCATTATTTCCGAATAATCGTTGCGCCCAAAATCAGCCATACATGTCCCCATGTTCATATCGTATAGAGTGCTGTCATAAGAATAAATGTAGATGTTATTCAGATAATCAGGGAAATGCTTTTTCGCTTCTTTATAATTCGAGAAACCTGTAACCGCCAGAGTAGTTATAATGACCGTGACAGCACACATAGCAATAAACACTATGTTCTTAATGAAGTTATCTTTATATAGCAACAATTGAATCTTAAAATTCATTATCGACACTCTTTCCCCTTAGGTCTGAAATAAATGTAATTCACAGATATCAGAATAATAATGAACTGAAGCAACATGGCCAGCAGATCATATGGATGCCCGATATTCAGGAAGCTAATAGCATCAGCCTTCTCAGCAAGTTTCAAAATGATAAACACAATGGCTTCTGAAATAACGAGATATATAACGATCGGTAACTGGCTCATAAAAAAGCAGCCAAACTTCGACAGACCTAACCTGCTGCATATATTAATGAATCCGACATTGCCTTTCATGAAATCTGATAAGACTATTATTTCACCCACCAAAATCGCAATGATAACCAGGAGCGACAGTTCTGCCGCTAATGTAAGCTCAGCCTCGTCGCCGCTTGTATCAAGTGTAGTCTCGGAAAAATATGCCTCGTCTACCTCAGCGTATTTGGAAATTACAGCCTTTAGTTCCGTTTCCTCCGAAGCATCAAGAGTTCTGTCTGGCCATACAATAATAGTAATTTCCTCACCATCAGAGATTTGATTAAAATCTTCCTTAGTGACAATAAGGCCCATGGCCAAATCTGACGGAAACGAAACTGATCTATCCACCATCACAATTCCTGTTGTAACGCATTCGCCTAACTCCGGAAGAACAGCCAGCTTCCCTATTCTTTCATCGGTAACGGTGCTGAATTCATAATAAATATATGGTGTATACACCACTAAAACTTCACGATTTTTGTTTGGAATACTTCCGGACGCTAATTTGAAACCTCTAAACTGTTCTTTGCCATAAGCATTTTCAAGCTCTTTCAGCCGATGATCGGTTATAGCTATGGCTTTTCCTTCACCGTACAGGTTCAGATAATTAACATTAAAATCCTTCAGGCATGCAACCACAAAATCTGAGCTGTTATCCGAAATGTCATTTTCTATAGAATCGAGATCGGAACAGTTAAACCCGGATACTGTATAACGATAATAGCCTTGCTTCACCAGAGCTTTATTTGCATCATTATTGTCTTTCAAAATCTTCAGAGGTCTTATTATGGTTATGAAACCCAAAACACACAAAACAAAGGTCAGTACAAGTATCACCCCTTGTTTCCATTTATCCAGCAATTGTCTTGTCAGATACCTTATCAACTCTGCAAATTCCTTACATCGCCATTAAACAAGCCAATACGTCTATCAGCTTAATCATAGCCATATAATCCCCAATATTTGATATATAAGCAAAGAATAAAACACGCCATCTTTATAGTCAAGCAAATCATAATTTGTCAGAATTCAATGACAGACGCTGTAAAATAAGCATATTTTTTATATTCTTCCGCTTACTGTAATTTTCGAAAACATCGGAGTATAATTAGTTGTTCTAATATAAGAAAGGAGTCTTTTTATGAGTTATTCAATTGAGACCGACAAGAAGTGGCAGGCAAAATGGGCTGAGACAGAGCTCTACAAGTTCAATCCCGATGCAGAGGGAAAGAAGCTATATTGCCTTGAGATGTTCTCTTATCCTTCCGGAGCTAATCTTCATCTAGGTCACTGGTATAACTATTCACTTACCGACTCCTGGGCAAGGTTTAAGCACATGCAGGGCTATAACCTTTTCCACCCCATGGGATTCGACTCTTTCGGACTCCCTGCAGAGAACTATGCGATCAAGACAGGCATCCATCCTCAGGATTCCACGCTCAAGAATATCGACACAATGGAAAAGCAGCTCCAGGCAATGGGCACGACAGTAGACTGGGACTACGAGGTAAAGACATGCATGCCCGACTACTACAGATGGAACCAGTGGTTCTTCATCGAGCTCTACAAGAGAGGCCTTGCTTACCGTAAGAATGCACCTGTTAACTGGTGTCCTTCATGCAAGACCGTTCTTGCAAATGAGCAGGTAATCGACGGCACTTGCGAGAGATGCCATACGGAAGTTGTACGTAAGAACATGACTCAGTGGTTCTTTAAGATCACAGAGTATGCTCAGGAGCTTTTGGATGACCTTCCGAAGCTCGACTGGCCTGAGAAGACCAAGAAGCTCCAGAAGAACTGGATCGGCAGATCAGAAGGCGCACAGGTCGCCCTCTATGTCGAGAAGAACGGTGAGCGTCTTACAAACGAAGACGGATCTCCCATGAAGCTCGAAGTATTCACGACAAGAGTCGATACGTTCATGGGTATCACATATGTAGTTATCGCACCTGAGTCAGAGCTCTGCGCAAAGCTTACAACTGACGAGTGCCGTGAAGCCGTTGAAGCTTACCGCCAGGCAACTGCTAAGGTAAACGAGATCGACCGTATGTCCACAACACGTGAGAAGACGGGCGTTTTCACAGGCGCTTATGCAATCCATCCTTTGAACGGCAGAAGAGTTCCGATCTGGGCAGCAGATTATGTTGTTGCAGGTTACGGTACGGGCGTTGTCATGGCTGTTCCTTCACACGATGAGAGAGACTTCGATTTCGCTCACAAGTACGGCCTCGACATCATCCGCGTTATCCAGCCCGAGCAGGGTGTTGACAGTGATCTCCCTTACTGCGAAAAGAAGGGTTATCTCACAAATTCCGGCGAGTTCGACGGAATGGAGATGCACGACGCTCAGAAGGCTATCGTTGCAAAGCTCAACGAGATCGGCATGGGCGAATGGAAGGTAAACTACAGACTCAGAGACTGGCTCATCTCCCGTCAGAGATACTGGGGAACACCTATCCCGATGATCCACTGCCCTTCATGCGGTGTCGTACCTGTACCCGAAGAAGAACTCCCTGTTCTTCTCCCTTACGACGTTGAGTTCACACCCGACGGTGAGAGCCCGCTTGCCAAGTGCGAATCATTCATGAACTGCAAGTGCCCCAAGTGCGGCGGCGATGCAAGACGTGACCCTGATACTATGGATACATTCGTTGACTCATCCTGGTATCAGTTCAGATATCCTGATAACAAGAATGACAAGGAGATGTTCTCCAAGGAGAAGATCGACAAGTTCTGCCCTGTTGACAAGTACGTAGGCGGCGCTGAGCACGCATGCATGCACCTGCTCTACGCAAGATTCTTCACAAAGGCTATGCGTGATATGGGTATGCTCGATTTTGACGAGCCTTTCACAAGCCTCGTTCACCAGGGCACTATCCTGGGACCTGACGGACAGAAGATGAGTAAGTCCAGAGGCAATACGGTTGCACCTGACGACTATATCAGCAAGTACGGTTCTGACGTATTCAGAACATACTTAGGATTCGGCTTTGCATACATCGAGGGCGGTCCATGGGCTGATTCAGGACTCCAGGCTATCGTTAAGTTCTTCAGAAGGATCGAGACATGCGTTGCAGACTGCGCAGACGCTTCCGCTTCTTCTGTTCCCACCAAGGCTGATATGACATCTGCTGATAAGGAACTCAACTATGCTATTAACTACGCGATCAAGAGCTCAACGGCTGATATCGAGAAGTTCCAGTTCAATACTCCTATCGCACGTATGATGGAGCTCTTAAATGCGATAACAAAGTACAGCCAGGACGCTTCTGCTAAGGCTGAATTCAAGAGATACGCTACAGAGAAGCTCGTACTCCTCCTCGCGCCCTTCGCTCCTCACTTCACGGAGGAACTCTGGTGCGAAGTACTGGGCAACGGTTATTCCGTTTACAACCAGAAGTGGCCTGAAGTAGACGAGTCCGCTCTCGTTAAGGATGAGATCGAGATCGCAGTCCAGATCAACGGCAAGGTCCAGTTCAAGGTAAACATCCCTGCCGAAGCTGACCAGGCTGCAG
>JAEFBA010000090.1 GCA_016292145.1 Saccharofermentans sp. | reverse complement strand
CTGAGAAGGGCATCATCACTCTTCCTAAGAACAACGACGGCGTCAAGATTCTCGGCAACGGTGAGCTCACAAAGAAGCTCGATGTAACAGCTGCTAAGTTCACAGCTTCAGCAAAAGAGAAGATTGAGAAGGCCGGAGGCACGGCTACGGAGGGCTAATAGGCATGAATGGTATTTTCGATACTGCAGTAAACGCTTTTCGTGTAGAGTCTATACGTAAAAGACTGCTCTATACCTTCATGATCCTGGGCATCTTCATGCTCGGCGGCCTCGTACCTGTACCGGGAATCGACGGTGAGAAGTTCACCACGGTTATCCGTCAGTGGGGCCAGCTCGGCAGCATCATGGATCTCATCTCAGGTGGCGGCCTTATGCATGCCTCCATTCTGTCCCTTGGTGTATCACCTTACATCAACGCATCGATTATCATCCAGCTTCTTACTGTTGTAATCCCTGCTTTGGAAGAAATGTCCAAAGAAGGTGAAGCCGGCAGAAAGAAGATGGACAAGATCACACGTGTATCGGCAATCGTTCTGGCATTTATCCAGTCCTGCCTCTTCTGCTACTCAACACGTTCTGCATTAAACGGTGCACTTCCTACATGGCTTAATGCAGCACTCGTTGTTCTTGTATTTACTGCAGGTGCAGCGATCGTTGTCTTCTTAGGTGAGAAGATCAACGATAAGGGTATCGGCAACGGTGTATCTTTGATAATCTTCGCAGGTATCGTTACACGTCTTCCTGATATGGCAAGAACACTTTATGAGAAGTGTGTTGATATCAGCGACTCTATCGAGAATGCGGTTTTGGGATCTATTGTCGGAGTTCTTGTTTTTATCGCGGTAACAGCTATCTCGATAACGATCATCGTATTCGTTCTTTATGTTCAGAATGCTGAGAGAAGAATTCCCGTCCAGTATTCAAAGAAGGTTATCGGCAGACAGACAAGAGGCGGTAACAGGGACTATATCCCGCTCAAGGTTAACATGTCCGGTGTTATGCCTGTTATCTTCACGATGTCACTTCTTGCTATTCCTTCGATCATCGTTAACCTGTTCTTCAACAACAGCGATAACAAGGCAGTTACCTGGATCAAGGAAGCATTTACCGGAAGCGCTTACTATTACATAATCTACTTCCTTCTCGTAATTGCGTTTACGTTCTTCTACACACAGATCAATTTCCATCCTGTAGAGATCGCAAACAACATTACAAAGAACGGCGGTATGATCAATGGTATCAGATCCGGTAAACCTACAACCGATTTCATCAAGACAACGGCTTTCAGACTTAACTGGGTCGAGGCATTCTTCCTCGTTCTCGTCTGCATCGTTCCTACGATTATCGGTATCCTTACAGGCTTTGAGAACGTCTGGTTTGCAGGTACATCAGTATTGATCCTTACAGGCGTTGCAAATGACCTGATCGTTCAGGTTGAGGGTGAACTTGAGATCAGAAGTCCTAAGGGATTCCTTGAAGATCTCACGATCAAGACAGGCAGAAGATAATAATCACTGCATAAAAAGTATTATTCAAGAGGCTGTCCCTAAGAGGCAGCCTCTTTTTATGCCAAAGTGTCCTTATCTGGATTATAATAAGCCCTATGGGAAATATGCTTGACTATCTTACATGGAGGGGCGACCTGCCCTTCTCGAGAGATCCTTTCAACAGCATCGACGCAGCTCTTCTGTCGTCGCTCTCTTATATTGATTTTACGGATGTCGTTCCTTCCAAGGGAATGGGCAAGGTAACGATGAGGGAAGCTGCCAGGGTATTTTTCAAGCTGCATTCTGAAGAGGAACTTGCAAAGGATAAGTCATTTATCAATTTCTGTCCTTCCATCTTAAGGGCTCTTGCAAACAGTGACAGATTCAAGGGCGCCATGCTCTCGAACTTCGTTGACGACACGGATATCGGAAGGGAGATCCAGTTCGGAGCGCTCGAAATAGAGACATCTGACGGAATAGCCTTCATATCCTTCAGAGGTACTGACGACAGGATAATCGGCTGGAAGGAAGATTTTAATCTCAGTTACATGACAGTTCCTGCCGAGACTGAAGCAGTGCTCTATCTTCAGGAGGTCATGGGCGGAAGAACACAGGAGATACGTCTTGGAGGCCACTCAAAAGGCGGGCATCTTGCGATCTATGCCGCTACGCTAGCCCAGCCTGAGATCGCTGAGAGAATCAGGAACATCTACAGTTTTGACGGTCCGGGATTCGGCTTTAATAACGGCATCCTTGAATCGCCGCAGTTTAAGTTCATTCAGCAGAAGATCGAGAAATATATTCCGCAGACATCTATTGTCGGAAGACTCTTGACCGGTACCGTGGAGCCTGTCGTAATAAAGAGCAATGAACTGGGGATAATGCAGCACAATCCGCTATCCTGGGAGCTTGAGGGCAAGGAATTCTTTACGCTTGCCACACCTGATAAGATAAGCGATACGTTTGCTGAGACCCTTTCATCGTGGCTTGATGAGATGAGCTTTATCCAGAGGAAAGTCTTTGTCGATGATCTTTTCTCTGTTTTCGAGGCCTCGGGATGCGAGACCATGAGCGCAATGACAAAGATCGGCATCAGGGGAACAAAGGCAATGATCACCCGGATGCGGCAGATAAACGATTCGGGAGACAAGGTAAGGACTCTTGTAAAACTGTTCTTCGTGAACCTCGATGTCGTTAAGGAAGGCAAAGAGGCGCTCGTTGCCAATATTAAAAAGAAAGAAAACAAATAACCAATGCTGTACATAATGAGACACGGGAAGACCGACTGGAACCTTCTTCACAAACTCCAGGGCAAAACGGATATCCCGCTTAATGACATGGGCCGCCAAATGGCCAGAGACGCACGTGAGCGTTATAAGGACATCCATTTCGATGTCTGCTTCAGTTCCCCTCTTTTAAGGGCCAGAGAGACCGCTGAGCTCGTTCTAGAGGGCAGGGACGTGCCGGTAATTATAGATGACAGGCTTGCCGAGATGGGATTCGGCATCTATGAAGGCACCGAGGAAGTGTTTGAGAAGCCCGAGTGCCCCGTCAGAGTACTTTTCTTCAATCCGGAAAAATATGAGGCTGTGGGCGGCGCTGAGAGCCTGGAGTCCCTTATCAAAAGGACAAGCGAGTTCTTAGATGAAGTGGCTATGCCTCTGGTAAACGAAGGTAAGGATGTGCTTATCCTGGGGCACGGCGCGATGAACTCGGCTGTTATTGGCAATATAAGGCATAAAGAGCTTAAAGATTTCTGGGCCGAAGGCATAGAAAACTGCAAGCTTATTAAGCTCCTGTGATATTTTCCCATAAAAGGAGCGACCACCCGGGAAAGGGTGGCCGCAAATATGGGGATAATAGGAATAGAAAAATGTCTTTGTTGATAACTGAAGTATAGTTGATTTATTCGTGAATTTCAACGACATAAATTTAATGATTATTAAATGATATTTGAAAGAAATATTAAGTGTTTTATCGTTATATTAACGAAGGGACACTATTTTTTGCCCATTTTTTTAATAAGTAAGGCCGAAAAGCGAACTTTTCGGCCCTACCTAACGGGAAGTCTGAAGCAAAAAACTCCAGCCTAATGCAAAAATTCAATACTTCTAAGGGAAGGATTTCCTACTCCCTTATAAGTGAGATATAAAGGACAGATTCCGTCAGGAACCGTAAACTCCGCTTTGCCTTCAGTCCATGCAGTGCAGAAACCGACACTGATCTTTCCCAAAACGTCTCCGTCAATGGATGTTCTTATCTCAAAATCACCCATGCCGTAACCTCTTGTAACGATCTTTAAGCCCTTAACACCCTTAAGATCAAAATACTTAAAGCCTATTGTCGTTGAGTCGTAGATATCCCTGATGTGGGAAGGACCGGTCTCGCAGTCTCTGATATCCATAGTGACGTTAGCCGAATGAGGTTCACCGACATACATCTTGCAGTTCTTATCGAAGATGTTGCAGGCAATATGTGCAGGATATACCCCTTTATCTGACAAAGGACCGCCGTTAAGTCCGCAGGAGGTGATCTCAACCTGCCTGATTGAGCCGTCTTCTTCAAAACGGATCTTCTCGGCGCACCCCTGACGTGAATACCAGGTGTTATTGGTCTGTCTGTGATAGAAGATGTACCAGTCGCTTCCGATCTCCACGATGCTGCCGTGGTTGTTTGCGCCGAAAGCCGTAGGCTTATCCGCAGGCTTATATGTATCGATGCCGATATCGCAGTTGCTTACGATGACTCCGCCGTATCTGAAAGGCCCCAGAGGATTATCGGAGGTTGCATAGCAGAGTTCGTGCATGACCTGAGAAGAGTATATGAAGTAGAAGATGCCGTTTCTCTCCCTGATGGAAGGCGCTTCGAAGAAGGCATGTCCTTCGAATTCCGTACCTTCACTGTACTGCGTGGAAGGGATGATGAATTCGGGAGCACGCTTAACAGTAAGCATATCCTTATCAAGGACTGTTACCATGGCACCGTGGCGCGACTTATCATCCTGGCCGCAGAAGCCGGTATAAAGATAAGTGGTATCGCCGATCGTAATGACACCCGGGTCGAACTGCTGTTCTTCGCCTTCCTTCTTGCCTAAGAGCGTGCCGTCCTCGTGGCGGACCTTGCCTAAGTATTCGAACCTGCCGTTGGGAGTATCACTGACTGCAACAGAAATGACGCAGTCGTTATCCAAAGCATAGTACAGGTAATATCTGCCGTCAGGACCTACCGTTACATCAGGTGCATAAAGGCATCCTCTGTTATCGGCATTAGCGGGATCATCAGATCTCTTGAAGATCACGCCTTCATAAGTCCAGTCGCCGAGATCATTAACGGGAGCTGACCATGTGACATAATCGCCGGGGCAGAAATACTCGCCGTTAAAGAGATCGTGTGAGCCGTAGATATAGACTCTGTCATTAAATACGTATGGTTCGCCGTCCGGAATGAATTCCCAGTTAGGAAGGTAAGGGTTGAAAGCCTGCTTTTTGGGAACCTCGTAAAGGTCGACCTTTGGACCTTCGGTGTCCTTCTTTTCAGACGGGGCGGTTCCTGCGACCGTAGATTCGATGTGCTTCTTCATGAAATTGATGAAGTCTGATTCGGAGGATTCCTCCTGGACCTTGGTTTTCGCTCCCTCGGATGTGAAATGCATCTCGTTCTTGGAAGATTCCGTATAAGGCTTCCACATGGGAAGAGCACTGCCGTCAACGTCATTTCCGTTCGGATCGCCGTTCTTGATGAAGTTCGTGAAGTAGAGGCTCATCTGTCTTGCGATATCGTAGTGCCTTCCGGTCATGGGTCTCCAGCACTTGTCGAGATTGTCGAAGAAGAACCAGAGATCGACCGAGTGGAACGTGCCCGGGTTATCATCGCCCGGGATATCAGGTTCGAAGCTGTAATAGTAGCCCGGTTTGTCGTTGTGCTCGAAAACAGCCTTTACGCCGCACTCGATCGCGCGTACCGGAGCATACATATTGCCATTGTGTTTGCGTGCTTCAGGGAAAGCGAGGAATTCTTCTGTCTTATTTCCGAAGATATCCTTTGCCTTGGATTCGAACTCCGCCTCTGAATCTGCAAGAATAAAGCTCGGGAATTCATCGAAAGTATTTCCCGACATGAGCGGAACGTGAGCGTGCTTACCCTGCATGAAGAGCTTTAAGGGTTCGTCATGCTGGAAAACATTGTCGATCATGGGAGTAAAGAAAAATGATTCGGTCTCCCTGAACTTCGCATAGACTTCGCGGATATATGATGCGTCGAGCTTTCTTGCTTCTTCTACAGTCTTAACGCCGAGCTTGTCGAAGAATTTGACGCCGTAGGAGCAGGCATCATCGACCGTTCTCGGAGTCATTACAAAATCCTTGATGTAAGGGAAAGAAATGATGCCCGAGAGGATTATTGCTTTCTGATAAAGGCCGATGGAAGATTCCGATGTCAGGTGGTTCAACACGCTTCCGCCGCCTGCTGACTGGCCAGCGATTGTAATGTTGTCAGGGTCGCCTCCAAAGGCAGCGATATTTCTCTTTACCCACTTAAGGCCTGCAAGCTGGTCCAAAAGACCGAAGTTGGCAGGAGCGTCAGGGGATTCTTTGAAAAGATCAGGATGGGCAAGGAAGCCCAGTGCGCCCAGTCTGTAATTTACAGTTACAACGATGATCCCCTTCTTTGCGAGATTCTCACCGTTGAATTCCATCTCGGCGGTATATCCCCACTGGAATCCGCCGCCGAAGAACCATACGAGAACGGGAAGTTTGTCGTCTTCGCTCTTTGCATTGGTCCATACGTTCAGATAGAGGCAGTCCTCACCGATCTCGATATCCTTATCGACATGCCACTCTTTGCAGTAGATATCAGTTCCGATACCGGGCTGGTCCTGAACAGAGATGGGAGCAAATTTATAAGCATCGTAAATGCCTTCCCAATCCTTGCAGGGCTTAGGTGCCTTCCAGCGGTTTTCTCCTACCGGCGGTTCTGCAAAAGGGATACCCTTAAATGCAGTGATGCGGGTGTTGTTTCCGGGAAGACCTCTTACAAGTCCGTTCTCGGTCCTGACTTTTTTCAGCATGCGGAATACCTCATGTAAAAGAATTATTACAATTATGTTAGGAAAACCAAACCGAATAATCAACGGGATAAATTACAGATAAAACCTGACTAAATCAACTCTTTCAGATATTAAGTTCATTTGCAAAGGAGGTGTGTTTTTTATAACATATTAAGGTGTGACACTTAAGGAACATTTTTGCAGCAAGCGGGGACCACATGTTCAGATTCGTCAGGGTAAGGAATTTTTTCAGCCAGCTGAAATTAAATAAGAAATTCCTTTTTATGTACATTTTCGGCGTTATCCTGCCGCTGATCATTACCGATGCTGTTTTATTCAGATCAGTTTTCGAAGCTGAGCTCGACAACCAGAGAAAATACAGAGAGGATGCCACTAACGCTTACGTTAACCGGATCCAGGATATCCTCGATTACGATGCCCAGGTTGCGATGGCCATAGACCTTAACAAAGATCTCAACGAATTTATCGATACCGAATACGATATTCCTTACGGATATTTCAACAGTTACATCTACACCGTATCGACGTCCTTTTTCGCGACATTGTCTAATATCAACCAGGACAGATTAGTTATCTATTCGGATAACAACACCATGATGAGCGGACACTATTTCCATAACATCAAGGAAATATATAAAGAGAAATGGTATCAGGAATTCAATAAGACCAATGCGATCGAAGCAGCATATGCTTATTACGACAATGACCCGATAGACCTTACGTCGGACAGAAACAGATTTATCTATGTCCGTAAGATGAATAATGCAGATTCAAAGCTGAC
This sequence comes from Saccharofermentans sp., assembly GCA_016292145.1. Classification (GTDB taxonomy): domain Bacteria; phylum Bacillota; class Clostridia; order Saccharofermentanales; family Saccharofermentanaceae; genus Saccharofermentans. Next base: position 3,229 of record JAEFBA010000090.1, on the reverse strand, counting down.
AAAGATAATCACCATAGAGCATAAGATGCCGAGGATCTATGACGAACTCGGAGAGACTCCTATAAACTGCAACATGTATCTGTGCTGCGGAGATTATGTCATATATTCCAGCAAAGGAGACGGGGCAAGTTACCAGGAGATCACCGACAGGGCCTCAAAGGTTGCAAATGTGACTGTCAGTGAAGTTAAGATGTACGATAACACGTTCACGCTCTATGCGTTCACGGAAGAGTTTACGGTCCTCAAAGTCATCAGCGAACATATCCTCATCACTTTCCTTATCATCCTTTTAACGCTCATCATACCGATCCTTCTTCTGAAGCTCCTCGAGAGATCCATCACGGACAGGATCACGATTCTCGGAAAGGCGTTCGGTGAAGGCGGCAACGAATACTTCCAGCCGATAAAAGAGATCAACGGTTCTGACGAGATATCAGAACTGATGCATAACTACAACAGGATCGTAGACATCAACAACAAACTTACGAATACGATCTATAAAGACAAGTTAAGGGAACAGGAATCTGACCTGGCGCGTAAGAACGCGGAACTTTTGGCGCTCCAGAGCCAGATAAATCCGCACTTCCTCTTCAATGCGCTCGAGAGCATAAGAATGCACAGCATCCTCAAAGGCGAGAATGAGACGGCCGAGATGGTTCAAAGACTTGCGGTCATGGAAAGACAGAACGTTGAGTGGCATGACGACGCTGTTACGATCCAGGAAGAGGAGGAATTCATCGATGCTTATCTCCAGCTCCAGAGCTACCGCTTCGGTGAGAGGATCTCATTTGACATCGACATAAGCGAAGAATGCAGGAAGATGCTGATCCCCAAGCTTACGCTTGTTACATTCGTTGAGAATGCCTGCATTCATGGTGTCGAGTCCAAAGCCACACAGGGATGGATATTCGTCAGGGTTAATAAAGAAGGGGATAACATCGTCATAGAAGTCGAAGACACCGGTGACGGAATGGACGAGAAGGATGTTATCCAGCTTCAGAGAAAGATGAACGACGTTACCATTGCCGCCGTTAAGAAAGCAAAGCACGTCGGTATCCTCAATGCCTGCCTCAGGATCAAGATGATGTTCAAGGACCAGGCTAAGTTTACGATAGAGAGCGAAAAGGGTATCGGTATGAGTGTCATTATTACGATACCTGCAGATATGATCACCATAGCGGAGTAGGAGTGAACCATGCTTAAAGTAATGCTTGTTGATGACGAACCTTATATCCTCCAGGGTCTTCAGGTCCTGATCGACTGGGAGAGCGGCGGATTCGAGATTGCAGCCACCTGTTCAAACGGCAGGGAAGCATTGAAATATCTTAAAGAGAATCAGGTGGATCTCATCATCTCCGATATCCGCATGCCTGAAATGACAGGTCTGGAGCTTTTGGAGACCGTAAAGAAAGAGAAGATATCCGATGCTGAATTTGTCCTCCTTACAGGCTACGACGATTTCGCTTATACTCAGAGAGCCATAAGAAACGGATGCCTCGACTATATCCTGAAGCCCGTAGAAGAAGAGGAGCTCATTGCCGTTTTGCGTAAAGTGTCTAACTTAAACCGCGAATCCATAATACTCAGAAAAGACAGGGAGAAGATGGAGGATGCATATCTCTCGAGAGTTATAAGACACATAATCAGAGGCAAGTATGCCGACGAGGAGATCGAATACGCCAACAAGCACCTTCAGCTCTCCGGCGGATTGAGATTTATCTACATCGGCTTCATGCAGAAGGATGCAGAGGCTGATACCGCGGTATCTGATGATTACGACATGGGCGCCATCCAGAAGCAGCTCATCAATGCATGCAGGGAAACGCTAAAGGAATACACTAACCACTTCACGCTGGAAGTCCCTTACGATGAAGATATCTACGATGTAGGGTTTATATATTGCGAGAACATGGCTGACATGAGGGACATGTCAGAGAACGAATTCTTAGCCCAGTTAATAAGAAAGATAGAAGTGCTGTTCATCAAGCCTGTAAGACTTTATTGCGGAAAGATCGTGCCCGGTATAGCTGCTCTTTCCGAATCCTATGAATCCTGCAAGCGCCTTAAGAGTATCGCAGGATTCCATAACACCAAGAAACTCTATTTCTATGAAGAGACCGATACCAATTACAGCGGCATCGTCCTTTGCAAGAACACGATAGACGAGATAATCGGATCGATCGCAAAGAACGAACCCTCATCTATTGAGTCCGGCATCGAGAAGCTCCACGAAGAGCTGCACGGCAAGGACAGCAACAACGTGGCATTCGACCTTAATATCAACTATCTTCTTTTCCAGCTGATCCATCTGGCGAGCGAACTGGACGATACGGTAAACCAGGAAGAGATCATCCAGTATATTTCGGAACAGGCTTCAGGCGACGTATTGGCCAGAGGTTCTTACCAGCACCTTAAAACATTCGCGCTAGAATATGCGTCATATCTTTCGGAACTTCGAAAAAGCGTATCCCACGGAATACTTGCAGTCATCGAAACCGAGATCAGGGAGAATTATGCAGGCGACATAAGCCTTAAATATCTGGGTGATAAATATCACATCAACAGCTCATACTTAGGACAGGTCTTCAGGAAAAAGTACGGAGAGTCTTTTAAGAATTACCTGACAAATTACAGGATCAGGGAAGCCGCCCGTCAGATAATCAATACGGACAAGAAGATAAACCGTATTGCAGAAGACGTCGGATACAAGGACAGCGACTATTTTATCCGCAAATTCATTGAGATCATGGGCTGTACGCCTTCCAAGTACCGGAAGACCAACAGAGGTGACTGACTTGAGCGGCCTGCATAACGCAGGCCGTTATTTTTGTACAATATGCACTAAAACCGAGTCGGATAATTGGTGATTCATGTCGAAAACATTGCAATTTTGTTGAGTTTATCGGTTGTTTGTTAAGAGTTTTTCGGGTTGTGGCAAAAATGGGGCAACCCTATAATTGAATTGCTAAATACTCGCATTATCTTGCGAGAATCTAATTCGGGAGGTCTACTAATGAAGACAAAGAAAATCGTTTCGTTGGTCTTGGCATCTATGCTCGTAGTTTCCTCTTTCACAGCATGCGCTAAGGGCAAGTCTGGCAGCGGTATCGTTGACATGACAATGTTCGCAGCAATGGCTGGTAAGGAAAAGGACGAAGGCAACGAGATCAAGGAACTCATCGCACAGAAGACAGGCGTCCGCGTTAAGGAATCCTGGCTTACAGGTCAG
>JAEFBA010000089.1 GCA_016292145.1 Saccharofermentans sp. | reverse complement strand
CAGAATGAAGCTAAGAAAAGAGCGATTGATAATCTTGATAGTATTTACGATCCCAAAAAGAAGAAAAAGAAGAAATCAGCAGAGTAATCAGCAGGTGAAAAATGGTAACAAAATGGTAACACCTGGCGAAAAAAGGTATAAAAATTTGCGTGAACATATGTTTGGCAAAAACCTGCAAACCCTTGATTTTATTGAATTTCGCGAGAGGTAATGTGAACTTGCAGAAAGCAAAAACCGACATTTGTAATCAGCAGGTCGTGGGTTCGAGTCCCACAAATGGCTCCATAAAGAAAAGCCCCGTAAACAATGCGTTTGCGGGGCTTTTAATTTGTGTTGTGACGGGTTGAAGATACCCTGAAGCTGCAGGGTTTATTTAAACTTAACCGTAAAACCGCCCCAGTCAAGAGGATCAAAAGCATCGGGAACTCTTTCTCCTGCAGAGTCAGTCTTAAAACATAACGGTTCAAATGTATAACTCTTGGAATATGGGTCGAGGCCTTCCAAATCCATTGAGATGTACATGCAGTCATAACCGTTATTGTCCTTGAAATTACCGCTAACCCAGACCGTTGTACTGTTTCCGCTGCTGTCGGTAATCCGGTATTTGCAAATATCGCCAACCGACTTCGATGAATCATTCAAGTGATAGACGATACTTATGTTGAACACCGATGGCGCTACAGTTACGCTTATATCTGCGGTTCCGCCTTCGACAGAAAGATTTTCCTTTTTCAGCTGACGCGCATCACATGGTTTTTCAAAAGTAAAACTCAACGTCTGCTCGGTTATCGTCTCAACCTCATAGTCAGCCGGAACAACATAATTTACAGGCATTACTTTGTATCGATTCAGTTTCAGACGCATTACTACAGTTACCTTCCCGGAACTGGTATCAGCATTAGAGAGATCAATACAACAGATGTAGTGTCCGGTATACCTCCCGGTGTTCTCCTCCCAGCATCCATCTTCCGACATTGGGCAATCCGTACCGTTTACATCAGCGTGGTCACTACTTACGACCTTCATGTTACCGGCATCGATTACCTTCTGCGGGGCAGTTGCCGTAAAGTATAAAGTTGCTCCATCATACCAGTATTCTTCAATTGTCCAAAGCTGACCGTAGTCTTCAACTTCACTTTGACTTATTGTTATCTCATTCTCCGATTGACTGACTGTTATCTGATTCTCCGAAGGGGTATCCAATCTCTTGCTTACTTCTTCCTCAGGCATAAACCCGGACAGAAATCCTGCGAGTCCGCCGCTTGCTGCCCATACTACACCGCCACCAATCAGTAAAACCACGATTACTGCTGCCACCAATGCAGTCTGACCCTTGAAAAACTTTCTGCGTGTATTGCCATTTGTGCTCATTCTGCTTTCCTCCTGAATTCTGTCAAAAGCGTCCTGAGCCTTTTCCTGAACTATGTCAGGCACGTTCATTTCTTTCAGCGCATGATTCAAATCCTTCATATGATTACTCCTCACTAATGTCAAAATATCTGCCCAACTGCGCCCTGCCTCTTGAAAGCCTCGTTTGAATGGTGCTTACCGGGACATTGAGTATTGCTGCAATTTCTTTAGTGCTATACCCGTCACTGTAAAACATCACGATAGGCAGCCTGTATTTCTCATCCAGCTTCTCTAAGGCTTCTTTTATTTCCAAATTGCTTTCAACCTCATGAAAGGCAAGTTCCTCATGCTCGCTGATATCTACAGCTTCTATTCTCTGATTCCTGATATCGTGGCATTTGTTGATAAGAATCCTTGTCATCCATGTCTTAAAGAATTTGTTGTCGCGGAGGGAACTCAGCCGCTCCCAACAAGTAAGGATAGTTTCCTGTATCGCATCTGCAGCATCCGCATCATTCATCAGTATTGCTATCGCTGTTCGATACATATCCTTCATATAAAGGTTAATTAGTTCAGTAAAGGCATCAGGATCCCGCTCTTTTGCCTTTTGCAATAATATGAAGTTTTCTGTAGTACTCATTAAACTTCTACTCCTATGTGCACATTGATGTAAGACATAGTTCAGAGCGTCCTCCGTTTATGCCTTACACTTTATTAGACGGAAAATTTTCCCCAAAAATCCCATTTTAAAGTATTAATTTAGTTATATGAATTTGCAAGCGCCATCCTGCTCTTGGGATCAACAGCATTCATAATCTGGGGAGCAGTTACCGGAAATCTCGATCAGGCGAGCATTAATATACCGTTTGCATAACTAATGGATAATTGTTTTTAAGAACTCGAAAAATGCCCCACAATTAGCATGATATTCGGAGTCGACGTGCGTATAGACACTCCTGAGCTTTTAAACATTGACAACAGTTAGGTAATATGTTACCTGTATATGTACTGTAAATCAGATGGGGGGATCTTATTTAGTGAATACAAAAATATCCGTGGGATTAAAATGCCTTGTAACAGGCATTATATATGCGCTTGTTACTTGTATCATACAAGTGCCCGTATCCGAATTGCTGGGCCGGGTAATGGATTTAAAATCCGATTCTTCGATATCGGATGAGATGCTGCCGCAGTTATTGTTTTCTCTTTTTCTGTCAGGCACTGCGCTGGCATTGTTCTTTTACCTGAACGGGCATGTTTTCGCAGCTTCTTCGAAATGGAAGCAAGGCTTGAAGTTTGCTTTGTTTGTGTACATATCAAATTATATAGCACAGGTCTTTTTCTTAGATGCTGACAAGGGTTTGAATAAACTCATAAACGGCGGTTTTCCCGTTATTCAGGTCGAACTGTTTGATCTGATCATACTTGTCATTACCGTTCTTATAATGGTCAGATATATGCCCTGCCGCCATGTTTTTGAAGAGACCGACCAAAAGCCGAAAGTATGGAAATGTCTTGTGTGCGGCTTAGTGTTCGCGGCTGTTTTGGTTTTATTGAATGAAGTGGTCCTGCCATTAATAGGTTACCCGAATATGGCGTCCGGACTTAAAGTCTCAAGTGAGAATTTGCCGTTTTTCTATAGTGTAATGGCAGCAGGCTTTTTCCTGACAGGAACGCTTGTCTCATATTATGCATATAAAGCAAATGACGGACATGCAAAAGGAAAATTCATTATAGAGTACGGGATACTGGTCTGGCTTATATTTGATCTTACAATGATACCGCTCGGTTACGGAGTGACGGCAACGGTTTCATTCATGTTCGTAAGTATGATTGCGTTTACTTCGCTTAGATATATACACGCGTTAATAAAATAGAACATCATCCATATCCATTTTATAAGGCAGCTATTGCCGGGAATTGAGTTTTGAGGACAGTTTCAGAGCTGCGCTTACAAAACGGAAACTTTTCTCGCCTGTTTTGCTTGATTGATAACGCATATGTGTTCGAAAATAAGATGTCTTCAAAAACATAAAGTATTGTTTTGAAGACAGGATAAATATGCATGAGGATAATTTATGGAAGAACAGATTGTTGAGAAGAACAAAAGATACTGGAACGATCATGCGGATCTCTGGTTTGGTACAACGGCTTTGCCTAAATACGGAGTCAAATTCGTAACGGAAGATGAACTTCATTTCTTTTCTGATGTAGAAGGGAAGAAGGTCCTGGAACTTTGCTGCGGGAGCGGTCATTCACTTAAATATCTTGCAGATAAAGGTGCAGGAGAGCTGTGGGGATTGGATCTTTCTCAGAAGCAGTTGGATAATGCGAAGAATCTCTTAAGCGACAGCGGCATTTGCCCTAAGCTTATATGCGCACTTATGGAAGCGGACAGTGATATTCCTGAAGATTATTTTGACTATGTTTTCTCGATATACGGAATAGGCTGGACGACAGATCTTGCAGGCACATTTAAGAAGGTAGCTTCATATCTTAAGAAAGACGGCATATTCATATTCAGCTGGGGACATCCGCTTCATTACTGCGTTGCCAAATCTTATGAGACAGGCGAAGATGAAGTCATTGACGGGAAGCTGGTCTTCTCGCGGAGTTACTTCGATGAATCGTATCTTAAGATGCCTGTTCACGATACCGATGTGACCTTTGCAAACAGGAAGATTTCAACATATGTTAATGCTCTTTATGATGCCGGTTTTATCATCGAGAGAATGGTAGAGCAGACTGACGAGAAGTCTTTAGCAGATACCGAAGATGACAGCCCGAAGGCACAGAAGGCAAAGATGATACCGCTGTCGATGTGTTTTAAATGCAGAAAACTTTAAGAGAACAATGGTAAAATCTAATGCAGTGAGATAAACCTTTGGGGGAGTTGATTGCATATGGGATTATTCGATATGACCAAACCGAACGGAACCGGATTTGCCAGGATTCCGAACAAGCAGAATTATACAAACCAGGATCTTTTGAATAAGCTTTCAGCTGTCAAGGTGACTTTCGGTACGCCCGTCATGGGTTCTATCGGAGATTATGAGGCGGTCTTATATGAGCATGTGTCATTGAAGTATGACCTTTTCGTGCGCGTCGACGGCAAGAACATCATCGCTGGCAAGATCGGATCGGAAGGCGTAAGCAGCGTGCATGCGGCTGCGGATTTCACTGTCGGTACTTACATGGGTTATAAGGATGAGAACCAGTCTGATGCTGACCATGCTGTCGATGAGCTTGCTGAGGTTTTGGTAAGCCTCGAAAATGGTGAAGACATCACAGAGAGCAGGGTGAGCGCCTCCATGAAGACCTCCACTGGCCGTGCGCTCGAATTCTATATGAAGCAGAAGGCTGTCTCGTTAAAGCCCAAGTTCGATATGTTCGATGAGAACCAGAACGTTGTGTATCACGTTGAAGGTGATGTTACGAGACTTAATTATTCCATCCGTAAGGACGGCGTGGAAGCAGTCAGGCTCAAGAAGAAGGCTATTGTCGTTCCTCCCGAATATGTTATCTGTGTCGGAGGCAAGGATATCGGAAAGATCAAGAAGAAGATCAAGCTCACAAGCCCTGAACTTAAGGGAACTCTTAACGGACAGGATTTCCATATTGAGGGTAATCTTATGGGCTCTGATTTTGACATTAAGGTAGGATCTCTTACCATCGGCCGTATCGATACTTCAAGCCAGGTCGTAAACGATGAGTACAGGGTCATGGTTTTCGATGAGAGCTATAAAGATATAATGGCCGCCGTAACAATTATCTGCGATGACGTGGTCGATGCGGAAAGGAAATGGCAGTCGTAAACAATTAAGCTTTATTACACTTTCCGTGAGCATTCACGGAAAATTTCAGGGGATAAAAGCTGATCTGCCATCTCTTTTGTGAGAAATCATATAGTTGATCTGTAGTATAAGTGAGATCTCGAAAAGGACGGAGGAAATGTGAGAAACGACGAAGTTGTCAGGCTGTTTGACCTGTACGCTAACGATCTGTTCAGATTTGCTCTCTCGTATCTCGGGTCGAAGCAGGATTCTGAAGATGTTGTTCAGGACGTATTCCTGAAGCTTCTAAGCAAATCTTTGCTTCTTATCAAAGATCACGAGAAAGCATATTTGATGAAGATGACGGCTAATGCCTGCAAAAATCTTCTTAACTCATCTGCCAGGAAAACAGGTGTCGATCTTGACTTATCTTCTGAGGAATTCGCATGCACCTATGATTTTAATGATGATGATAATGAACTGTTCGGCGCACTGATGAAACTCGATGTGACATACAGACTGCCGGTCCATCTTTTCTATTTTAATGACTATTCCTATAAGGAAATAGCCAAGGTATTGAACCTTTCCGAATCGGCGGTTGCCATGAGGATCAAAAGAGGCAGGGAACAGTTAAGAGAACTTCTGGAGAATTGACATGAGAGATATAAAACCTACGATCAGTAAAATAAAACTTGATGATGCAAAAGCGGATGAGATCAGATCAAGACTGGTCAGCCAAAAGCGCGTTACCCATGTGTGGGTGATACCTGTTGCGGCCGTGCTTACATTGCTGATCATCTTAATGGCGGTTCCGTATACAAGGAATGCTGTTGTTAATGCCGCTGAGAAGATCTATAGTGAATTCTGCATAAAGGGTAACCGTGATGATTCAGTCCTGATACTCGGCACGGATCCTGAGACCGGGAAGAGTTGCATTTCGCTTTCTATGACGGGTTCGAACGACAGCGGTAAATTCAGCCTGATGAGTCTCAAAGACGGCCGTTTGATCCTTGACTTCGGTGACGTGTCGATAGATATTACCGATGAGTGCAGCAGGACAAAATATTACCGTAAAGCGTTCCGTCTTGAGAACGGTGATGAAGGTGTGATATTTGCCGGCGGCGTACCCGAACCGGGCAAGTACGGAGTGATCGTGTATCTGAAACAGCACGATCCTGAACATCTTATCGGTTTGATCGATCTTCCGGAGGATGCCTTCGAAAACGGAGATTTTGAATGGGCGAATAAAGCTCTTCATGACGAAGGCATGGAGTGTTTGGATCCGGACTGCAGAAAGTGCAGCCGTAAGGATGAGACATAAAGAAATAAATACCGATAGTAAACCCCGCAAACAGATCGTTTACGGGGTTTTATTTTTGTTTTGTTTTATGCCTTGCGTCTTCTATGAAGATCAGCCCTGAGGCATCTGATCAGCTGTTGAAGGCTCGATTACTACTGTGTTGGTGATAAGACCCATCTTAAGATGTGCCTTGAAAAAACCGAATCTGTTCTCGGGTGTGATGTCGAATTCAGCATCCTTGCACTTTCTGTTCATGCCGTGTGTCATATGGAGTTTGTAGTGACCATATGTAACAGGGATCCTGATCTGTTCAGCGTTTGCAAGATGTCCGAGAGGGACTTCGTTCAAATAGATGCTCATACCAACTGCGACTCCCAAAGGGGATCCCATACGGTAGATCTGGATGACACCGTCCTCAGGAAGGACGAGAGCGTTACTGCACTTTCTGCAAGGTCCGTTAGCGGGAATGTCCTGAACTTCACCGCATGAAGGACATTTGATTCTGAACTGTGACATAATGTTCTCCTTTGTTTAAAAATTATGGCCCCTAAGTAAGTACCTCATACATTTTAACATTAAATATCAAAAGTTAATGAAATCTTAAGATATTTATTTATGTTATCTTAATCTGGGGAAAGGTAGAATATCAGTGACTCTAGGAGGGGAACATATGGCAAACATACTCATCTGTGACGACGAACAGGATATCGTTAATGCGCTCAAGATATATCTTAACGATCCTGATTACGTGCTTTTTGAGGCTCATAACGGAAAAGAAGCAGTTGAAACCGTAAGGGAAAACGAGATCCATCTGGTTCTTCTGGATATAATGATGCCTTTGATGAACGGTATTGAAGCGATGTCGCAAATAAGGGGATTTTCCAATGTCCCGATAATACTTCTTACTGCTAAGAGTGAAGATGCAGATAAGGTATTGGGACTTAATGTGGGAGCAGATGATTATATAACCAAGCCTTTCAGTCCCTTGGAAGTTTGCGCCAGGGTTAAGTCGCAGCTTCGAAGATATTTAAGCCTCGGCGCCGGGGCGAAAAGCACTTCAGTCATACTTACCATTGGCGGACTGGAACTTGATTACAATGCCAGGACGGTTACTTTGGACGGAGAGCCGGTCTCGCTCACCAAGAAGGAGTTTGAGATATTAAAGCTCCTCATGGAGAATCCCAACAGGGTATTCTCGCCAAAGGAAATTTACAGGGAAGTCTGGCACGAAGACCCGATGGGTGCCGACAATACAGTCGCAGTGCATATCAGGCATCTGCGCGAAAAGACGGAGATAAATCCGGCTGAACCAAGATATATAAAGGTTGTATTCGGGCAGGGATATAAGATTCAAAAGGGGAATTGAGATGAAGGATTTTTTCAGATCGTTTTTTGGAAAAGGATTGCTGTATGCAGCAGTGCTTATTTCGACGATAGTGCTTGTGCTGTCGGTAACAGGCGCTGCATTCATGATTTATTCAGATTACTATACCAAGAGTGAAGAAGATATCACACAGGAAATGACAGAATCTGTTGTGCACAAATTCTCGTTGCAGGCGTTCTCTTGGAGTTTCGATGAATATACAGGAGAGTTCCCGGACAGCAAAAAGACGGATATCGGCAACTTTATTTTCAGGATCACAGATGAGGATGGTAAGGAGCTTGTAAAGTCGTCTTCGAATGTCGGGCAATATCCTTATAAGATATATTTTACTGTGCTGCCGCCACATCAGGCAGAAAATGATAGATATTCTATATCCGATTTTTCAGATAACATCAATATATATAAACAGATATATAAGGACAATCACTATGCAAAACTGTATATCGTCGAAGGTGCTGTAAATCCGGAACTGCCATTTACGGATGATATCAGTTTAACTCTCGGATTTCATCATTTCCTTTATCCGTTAAAGACAGGTATCTATGTAATCGGTATTGCGGCGTTTGCTTTAATGCTCGCATCATTTATTGAGCTTATGTGTGTTGCCGGAAGAAGGCCGAAGAAGGACGAGATCGTGCCGTGGTATTTCCACAAGGTTCCCCTCGATGTTATTACAGCGGTCATAGTCATCTTGTTTTCCATTTCCGTGATGGCTTTTGAAGATATGAGTGAACCGGTACTGGGAATTCTTTCCTGCGTATGGTTGGCATTTATTCCGTTGTATTTAATGAGTATTGCGGTCAGGGTTAAGACACATACGATCTTTAAGAACAACGTTATCTACATGATAATTAAGTTTCTTTGGAAAGGCATTAAAGCCGTCGGCAAGTTCATATGGACGATCTTAACGAACATGAAGCTCTTATGGAAAGTCATATTGGCGTTTGCTGCTGTGATGATCTTATGGCTGGGAACTATTGCAGAACCCAGCAGAGCATTTGAAGGTTTCCTCTTTTGCGTGGTACTGTTTGTTGTTTTCCCTTTGCTGATCCTGATTACGCTCCAGCTCGACAAGATCAGGAAAGGCGCACAGGAACTTTCTGCAGGACATTTTGATCATGTTATAAATACAAAGTGGATGCTTCCCGAGTTAAAGAAGCATGCCGTAAATCTCAACAGCATGGCAGCTGCCCAGAAGATCGCACTTGAGGAAAGACTTAAGAGCGAGAGAATGAAGACTGAGCTCATCACGAATGTCTCTCACGATATCAAGACACCTCTTACATCTATCATCAATTATGCTGATCTGATCTCGAAAGAAGAATCCACTAATGAGAAGACAAAGGAGTATTCGGAGGTTCTCATCAGACAGTCTGTAAGACTCAAGAGACTTCTTGAAGACCTGGTTGAAGCTTCCAAAGCTTCTACCGGAAACCTTGAGGTCGATCTCCAGCCTTGCGACGCGCAGGTCTTCGTTACACAGAGCGCGGGTGAGTATGAGGAGAAGTTCAAACAATATGATCTTACACTGATCACAAATGTTCCGGAACAGCCGATAAGGATCATGGCTGACGGCAGAAGAATGCAGCGCGTTTTCGATAACCTCCTGAATAATGCATGCAAGTACTCGCTGCCCGGAACCAGAGTATATGTAGACTTGAAGGAGAATGATAAAGAGGCAGTATTCACATTTAAGAATACGTCGAAAGAACAGCTCAATATGACGGAAGAAGAACTGATGGAAAGATTTACCAGAGGCGATTCTTCAAGGAATACCGAAGGCAGCGGTTTAGGCCTTTCGATTGCAGGCAATCTCGCTGAACTTCAGAACGGAAAACTCAGATTGACGACTGACGGAGACCTCTTCAAAGCAACTCTTTCATTCCCGAAGATCTGATCAGAATAAGCAACTTCAACAACAGGGCCGCCCGGAAAAGGGCGGCCTTGCGATAGCACAATCTTTATGCTTAAGAAACGCGGACCACAGAAGTTATCATGTAATTGAATAATACCTGAAACATTTTTTGTGTTTTTCATGTGAGAATCCCCACGCCAGGATTGTCTTATATATAGTTGGTTACGGGACTCAGGCTGCAGATATGGGGGAATAGGCCGATATGAAAAACACTGCATTAAAGATAATTTCAGGTATTGTTCTTTTATCTATGATGTTTTCGACAGCATCATGCGGAAGGAATCCGAAGAGCAAACGTACTGCAAAAAAGGTGTCTGAAGAAACACCGTGGTTCAACGCGAATGTCATTGAAGTTGATACAGGCGCGGACAATGAAAAAAATCCTACATTACCCAATGCAAAATTAGCCGGTATGGATGAACGCTATTATGTGATATTCACATCCGGCTTATACGATACCGATGATGATGTCGAGTTTAATATGAAACTCTATCATAGCAACGAGTATTGCTTTGCTGTGGTTGTAGACCGGGCAAATAGTAAGACAGTAAACACTATCGATCTGAAGAGCGACTTGTCTGAAAGTGAATATGCTGTCAGCGATGTGTGGTACTCTGACGGGAAGATAACGGTAAGGACAGATCTGAAAGAAAGAGATTATGATCCGCTGTCAGGAAAATTGCTGGATACAAGAGCTGTACAGAGAAAAGCAGATTCTGTAGTGTCAGCCATGTTCAAAGTCGGTGATTATGAGGTGGAAACTGTTAATTATCAGACCATAGACATGAGGTTTTTTGCTGATCTCCATATCAAAGATCCTGACGGCAATATCACAACCGTCGAGATGAAGAAAGTGGATAGGAATCTCCGCGTTGCGGGTGTGCTTGCAATCGGTGATACCAGGGCATTGGTGCTGT
>JAEFBA010000088.1 GCA_016292145.1 Saccharofermentans sp. | reverse complement strand
CCTTTATGGCGCTTGCGTGCAGAGCGCAGTCGCAGCGGTTGATATCGAACTTGTATTTATGCTGGGCATTTCTTCTTATCTGGCCGATTATCCAGTCCGGACTGATGCTCGTGGTCTGCGGCAGCGTGGCCTTAAGAAAGCTTGTAAGAGATGACATCGGTGAGTCTGCGATTATTCCGCATACGCATTCATCAAAGCCCTTCTGCTGCGCCGCAAGAAGGCATGCCGTCGCACCGGCGCCTCTTCCGACAAGATATATCCTGCAGTTATTGCCAAGACGTCTCTTCGTAAACTCGAACCAGGCATCCAGGTCGACGCTCTCCATAAGACCCCATGTGAAGGTCTTTCCGCCGCTCATGCCGTGCGCTCTCATATGTGTCATGATGCAGTGGCACTGGACCTTGCGCATCATGAGGCGCGCATATGCAGCCATCTCGGCGGGCGATTCGTCGTAGCCGTGCACAAGGATCACCATGTTGCGGCATGTGCTGTCCGAAGACGGCCTGTAATAGCCTGACAGCCTGCATCCGTCAAAAGTATTGGTGCGAACACCGAGCCACTCGTTGTGGAATGTATAGAACCAGTTCTTGCCTCTGCCGTTTATCGTGCTCCTGTCGATCTTCTTGGGGGACCTGTCGACCTGCGGAAGCGGCCTGGGCCTTTGGAAGAGCTTTCTGAAGATCTTATCCGAGTACGATAAGAAGAGCGCGAAAAGAACTCCTCCCACGAGGATAAGAATAAGCACTATAAGGACCGCAACGAGAACAGCGGTGATTCCGGAACCGTTATCCGACAATTATTCCCTCCGGGCTGTCACACCCGGAGCTCAGGAGCTGACAGCCATCTTTAGTTACAAGAAGGTCGTCCTCGATCCTGAAGCCGATATTCCACTCAGGGATATAGACACCGGGCTCCACGGCAAGGCAGTTACCTTCTTCAAATTCCTTGTCTCTCGGTCCGACGTCGTGAACGTCCAGGCCGAGATAATGGGATGTGTTGTGCCAGTAGTAGCATTTTACATCCTCATTTGTAAAATTATCGGGTATTAAGCCTTGTCCTGCAAGCCATTTGCCTGCGATGTCATACATTTGTGAATTTAGCCCGGCAAAGGTTTTCCCGGGTGCAATGAAGCCTTTTGCAGCTTTCCTCAGATCCTGAATAAGGCCCAAAAGCTTCATTCTCTTATCGTCTTCCCCTTCAGGTCTTCCGACGAAGAAGACCCTCGAGATATCCGCGCAGTAACCGTTAAATCTCGCGCCGCAGTCGATCTGGATGATGGAGCCTTCCTTTGCGATACCGTCGCCGCCTTGCTCCGGATCCGAATGGTGCAGATAGAAAGCATTCTTACCGCAGGATACTATGGTCTCGAAAGCAAAGCTCATCGAGCTCCTTCTGGCCATCTCATACTCAAGCTTTAAATAGAGCTCATACTCGGAAACGCCCGGCTTTATGAGCTTTCCCATCTCCGTTATCGCTTCTTCGGTTATGCGGGCAGCTTCCTTTATAGATTCGATCTCGTGGGGTCCCTTGACCATGCGCATCGGCGTCGTGATCTCAGAGAGGTCAGAAGCCTTTCTTCCGTCCTTCTCGATCTGCTTCCTGATCTCCTTGGGCTTGGCCATCACAGTCGTAAAATCCAGGAAGATGTTGATGTCCGTGTTCTTTATGAGCTCGTACTCTTTCTCTTCGTACTTCTCAAGGTCGAGGATATCTTCTTCGGGCATTCCCGCGATCTTTGCGATCTCCTCAAAATCCATGCGCTTGCCGTGCCAGCGCTCCTTCATGGAATCGTGCGCAGGAGCGTAGATCTTAGTTGATACGAGACCGTCGTTCTTTTCGAGCACAAGGACAAAGCCGGGAAGCTCTAATCCGGTCAAGTAAAAGAAGTTCCTGTCCGCGAAAAACCTGTAATTAGAGTCAGACGACATCTGCTTCTCTTCGCCTGAGAAAAGCAAAGCCGCGGTGCGGTCCGGCAACGCGGCGGCAAAGCGCTCTCTGTTGTCTGTATAAAATGAAGGATCTACCACTGCTTGACTCCGTCCGAACGAACATTGTATTCGTCGAAGAGGATAGTATTGTTGATGTAATTGAGCGTAGCCCCGGGTGATCTTCTGATGAGACCGGGGTTGCCGATTACGATGGAACCGTCCGGTACGTCGAAGTTAACATATGCGCCGGGCGCGATAAGCACGTTGTTGCCGATCCTGATGTTGCCGACGATAACTGCATTTGCACCGATCCATACGTAATTGCCGATATGCGGAGAACCCTTCCTCTTGCCTCTGAACTGCGTACCGATGACAACGCCTGTCGAGACGTTGACATTATGGCCGATAACGCTCTTCGGGTGGATGATGACACGTCCGAAATGTGCAAGATAAAAGCCCTTGCCGATATCAGTGTCATAAGGGATCTGGAAATGATATTTGCGGCTCAGTCGGTCCAGCCTGTAATTGCTTACACCGAACTTGAGCTGATAGAGCTTCTTCCTGATGCCGTCATACTTCTTGATCTGGTCAGCATAATAACGCGTACGTCTCATTACGCTGATATAGCTGAATTCCGGAGAAGATCTGCGCTCTTCAAGATAGCATGCATAGATATTCTTGTAGCGTCGTGCATTACCGGTATATCTGAACAAATCGGCATATATAATGTCTTTAAGTTCATCAGTCATAAATGCACAAACCTCCACTTTTGCTATCTTAAAAATTTTATTACTTTTTGCGCCAGAACTCAATAAGATTTTGCGCTCAAATCCCCTATTCTACGAGTTTGTAACAATTATTTTTTTCAATTCTTCCGCTCGGCTCTCCTTTACACAAAGCAAAAAGAAATATAAAATTTTTATAACAGTTTTAACATACGCAACATTATCAACGCAAAGCATGAGGAAACACTTATGAATATAGAAAAAGAACTTGCCAAGAGACTGATGGACGAAGGCGAATCCGGCAACCGCCAGGTCGCCTATAACCATGAGATCAGCTTCTACGAACTCGTAGCAAGCGGCAACATGCACCGCCTCGAAGAAGCCCTCAAGACGATCGGCTCCACCCAGACTCTCGGCATCTTAAGCCCCGACAAGCTCAGGAACGTCAAATATCACACGGTCATCCTCACCGCCCTCGTCAGCCGTTTCTGCATCGAGGCCGGCCTTGAGATCTCCGTAGCATATAACTTAAGCGACATTTACATCGGCCTCATCGACGCAGCAAGCTCCGTCGACGAAGTCTACAACGTCCAGAACGACATGCTCCGCTCCTACTGCCGCAAGATGAGCGACCTTTCCAAGAACCGCGTCGTCTCACGCCACATCGTCGTCGCCATCGACTACATCAGGTCCCACATCCAGGAGAACCTCACAGTCGAATCCATCGCCGACTCGCTGTCCCTTAACTCCAGCTACCTCTCCAAGCTCTTCAAGCAGGAGATGGGCATCACCTTAAGCCGCTACATCAGAGACCAGAAGATCAACGTCGCCTGCAACATGTTAAGGCACCTGGACGAGTCTTCCCTCACGATCGCAAACTACCTCGGGTTCTCATCCCAGTCACACTTCATCCAGGTCTTCAAGAAGACCACCGGCATGACGCCTGAGGAATACCGCCGCAGGAATTACCACCAGAGCTGGATGAACGGCGAGAGCGAAGAGTAATCTTCTTGATCAAGCTGATTGAAAGCTGCCCCCGCGCGGGGCAGTTTTTATTGTCCGGAAAACCGACCTACAGACATTTTCACTGACAATCGAAAATATGTCTGTAGGTTTTCGCATTTCTTAGGACAAATCAGTCTTAACCTACAGACATTTTCACTGATAATCGAAAATTTGTCTGTAGGTTTTCGCATTTCTTAGGGCAAATCAGCCTTAACCTACAGACATTTTTAATGAAAACAGGAAATTTATATGTAGGTTTTCACTTTTTCGAGCTCTTGGGAAGCAAAACCTACATATAAAATCAGGGAATAATACGATTTTGTCTGTAGGTGGTGTTTTGGCCCCAAAAACAACTGCGTAATTACTTTACTCCGCGCTCTTCAGCGACTCGGCCATGTCGATCTTCTCGATCTTGGCGCGCATGATGAGATTTACGATCGTGGAGAACAGCAGGACGAACGCGAGCGAATACACATAGCTCAAAGGCACGATCCTGACCTGGTATGTGACCATGTCCATCGCGATCTGGGCCATGACGTAGCGGTGCAAAAGGAATCCCAGAGGAAGGCCGACGATAAAGCCTAAGAGCACTAAGATAACGTTCTCGCGGGTCACGTATGCGCCGGTCTCGCGCTTGTTGAAGCCCATGACCTTGAGCGTGGCGATCTCCCTGACGCGCTCGGTGATGTTGATGTTGTTGAGGTTGAAGAGCACGATGAAGGCCAGAGCGGCGGCGCAGGTGATGACCAGGACGATGACGTAATTCATGCGCTCCATGGTCTTGGCGAAGCTCTCTCTGGAATCGTTCGTGGAGGACCACGTCTTGATCGTGTAGTTGTCACTTAAGTAAGAGGCGACCTTGTAAGCGTCGGCGGAAGTCTTTGTCGATGTCTTGAAGAGGACCGTCTCAGGTGTGTATGGCTTGCCGAATGCCTCCCTGTATGTGGCGGGGGTCATCATGACGTAGTGGAAGGTGTAGTTCGTGAAGATAGAGCCGACTTTGAGCGTTACTTCGTGCTCATCGTCGCCGTATAACAATGTTACACTGTCGCCGACCTTGACGTTGTTCTTGTCGGCGAGCTTGCCGGAGACAGCAACTTCGCCGTCGGCGGGCCAGGGCAAGGCCTCCCCTGTCTTTATGTCGGTGAGGCCGAAGATCTTGCCGGTATTGGGGTCGTCGGAGATGAACATTTCGAGATCACGGACATAACCGGAACCGCTGTTCTTGGCGACGTCGTCCTTGACGATGACGTATTCGCAGCTGACGCCGGAGTTCTCGACAGCGTCATTTGCGGCGTTCTCGATCTCGTACTGCCTGTACTTGTCGTCGAACATGACCTGGAGGTCGTATTTCATGATGTCGTCGTACTGGATGTTTACGACGTTGCAGATCGAATCGTAAAGGCCGAAAGCGGTCAGAAGGAGCGCGGTGCAGCCGGCGATGCCGACGATCATCATCCACATCCTCTTCTTGAAGCGGAAGACGTTGCGCGCGGATACCTTGTGGAGGAACTTCATCCTGGTCCAGATAAAGCCGATGCGCTCGAGCAGGATGCGCTTGCCCGGGAGCGGCGCCTTCGGTCTGATGAGTTCAGCGGGCATGCCGGTCAGTGCGGACATCGCGGTTACGACGGAGACGCCGACCGTGCAGATCAGCGCGACACCGAGCGCTATGACGAACAGCAGCGCGCTGCTCTTAAACGAGATTTCGGTAAAGCCGTACATCATAGCGTAGACTTCCCAGATGACTGCCGGGAAGAGCTTCGTGCCGCCCATGAATCCGAGGACCCCTCCGAGTACGGAAGCCGATCCCGCGTAGATCGCGTATTTCATGACGATGGCGGTGTCAGTGAAGCCCAACGCCCTCATCGTGCCGATTATTCCGCGCTCGTCGCTTACCATTCTGCTCATCGTCGTGGAGCATACGAGTGCCGCGATCGCGAAAAAGAATATCGGGAATACCGCAGCGATGCCGTCAACGATCTTGGAGTCGTTGTCGAAGCACACGTAGCCGGTGTTCTTGTCTCTGCCGAGCGTATATACGTCGGGCGCGTCGACTGATTCGAGCAGCACGTAGCCGTAGACGAGCTCTGATCTGAATGTCGTCTCTGCGGCATATGAGAATTCGGAATATCCTTTCCAGAGTTCGAAAACTCCGTCGTTATATTCTTTCCAGCCGTCATCGACTTCCTTCCGGGCGTCGTCCAACTTCTTGACGCCGTCCTTGTATTTCTTGAGACCGTCGTTATACTGCCTCAGGCCGGAATCGTACTCGGCCTTGCCTTTGTTGTATTTCGCGAGGCTCTCGTCGTACTTGGACTTCTCGGCCTCATACTTTGCGTAATTGTCGTTATATAAAGCGACCTGGGCGTCGAGCTGCTCCTGCTGCGCGTTGATCTGGGCTTCCTGTCCGTCAAAGCCTGCAGCGGCCTGCTCGGCGGCCGAGAGCTTCGCCTTGCAATCGGCAAGCTCTCCCTCGAGTTCGGACTTTTTGCTCTTCTGCCCTTCAAGAACTTCACCCAGCCTTGCGATCTCATCAGGATCTGTCTCCTGGTCGATCTGAGCCTGGGTATTTACTATGCCCGCTTCAAGAGATGCTATTGAAGATTCCAGGGACGGAATGTTCTTGTTGAGTTCCGCTATTGCAGCGGCCGTGTTCTTCCTTGCTTCGCTCAGCTGTGCGCGCGCATTGTCTATCTTCTGCTGTCCGTCGTCTAACTGTGCCTTGTAGCCGTCCAATTCCTTCTTACCCTTGTCGAGCTGGGCTTTGCCCGCATTGAGCAAAACCTTTGCGGATGTAAGCTCCTTGTTGGCGTCCTTTAGCTTTTTCGAAGTGCTGTCCAAAGTCTTCTTGGCATCATCAAGCTTCTTGCGGTTATCGCGGATCTCCTTCTCAGCGTCTTCAAGTTCCTTTTTGCCGTCGTTTAATTCTTTGCGCCCGTCTGTTATCTCATCCCACGCGTCGCCGATCTCATCATTAAACTCGTCGAAGCCGTCGTAGAGCTTCTGGTATTCGTCCTTAAGGAGCCTGTCGAAACGCTTATTTATTACGTCTTCAACGATGCCGCCGTATTGGTCTTCGGCTTTGTCAGCCCAGGCCTTATACTCGTCGGAATAGATATAAAGTCCGGTGTCCGCATAAAGATATGCTTCGGTGAAGTATTCGGAGTCAAAGGCTTCGGGAAGCGCACAGACAAAGTATGAGATGGTGCCCGATCCCTCATCGGATGTGCCTCTCTGGAAGTTCATGTAGACAGGCGTCCTGGCAGTTCCGACTACCGTATATTCTTTAAACTTGAACATCTTGCGGGCGCTCTCGCTCGTCTCGTCTGCGATGACGAGCTTCTCTCCGATATGAGCGGACGAGACCTTGTATCCGTCAATGACGATCTCGTCGGGCTTTTCCGGCATTCTGCCGCTCTCGAGCTTAAGCTTATTTACGTTCTTGGTAATGGACAGGAAACGAACCGTGTCTGCACTTACCGTATTACCCAGAAACGCTGCGCAGTCAGCGGTGTAAGAGCCTTCGACGATGCAGTTCGTCTGCTTTGCGATCTCGTCGATATCTTCCTGCTCAAAGCCTATAGTCGACAGGAATCTGAAGTCGAACATCGCATATTCTTTGGTGTAGATATCCGCCGTATGGACAAAGGACGGAGTGGTTACCTTAAGGCCGGAGAAAAAGCCCACGCCAAGAGCGATTATCGCGAATATCGCGAGAAATCTCGGCAGTGTCATTTTTATCGATCTTAATATCGTTTTAGCGTAAGGTGTCATTACCATTCGATCTTGTCTACGTTAACGGGGTCTTTGTTGATGATGTTGCTCGTGATCTTTCCGTTCTTGACCTTGATGACTCTGTCAGCCATCGCTGTGAGTGCGGAGTTGTGAGTGATTATTACAACAGTCATGCCCTTCTCGGTGCTTAAAGACTGCAAAAGCTTTAATATCGCTTTGCCTGTCTGATAGTCCAGAGCACCCGTCGGCTCATCGCACAGCAAAAGCTTCGGGTTCTTTGCGATCGCCCTTGCTATCGCAACTCTCTGCTGTTCGCCGCCTGAGAGCTGTGCCGGGAAGTTATTCTTGCGCTCGGCAAGCCCGACTTCGCTCATGAGAAGATCGCAGCTGATCGGATCTTTTACGAGCTGAGCTGCCATCTCGACATTCTCATATGCGGTAAGGTTCGGAATAAGGTTATAGAACTGGAAGACGAATCCCACGTTCTCTCTCCTGAACAGAGCGAGCTCATTGGAGTTGAGCTTCGATATCTCGTTGCCGTCAAGAAAGACCCTTCCTGAAGTAAGCCTGTCCATGCCGCCTAAGATATTGAGCAGCGTTGTCTTGCCGGCGCCTGACTGCCCTACGATGACGCAGAGCTCGCCTTTCTCGATAAAAAAGTCTGCACCGTCCAGAGCGGTAACATTCACCGAACCGGTCTTATAGACCTTCTTAACATCACGGAATTCAATGTACGACATAATCTATCCTTATCTTTCTTCAATATACATGGGCTTGGTCTCGTAATCTTTGGAGAAATCGTTGTAGTATCCCGGCACACTGAGATACAGCCTCGGACACCCGTCAAATGCGCGTTCTCCGATACTTCTGCAGCTGTCCGGGATCCTTACGTAACTTAATTCGTCGCAGCCCGTAAATGCGTTGTCACCGATACCGGTGCAGCCCTCAGGAATATAGACATACTGCAGGTCTTCACATGTGTTAAAAGCATCCGCGCCGATAGACTTAACGGTCTCCGGAAGGATTATCGTTGTCAGAAGGTCGCAGTCGCAAAAGCAGTATTCGGCGATACCGGTGATGCACGAACCCTCTTCGAAGACCACGGTATGGAAGCCCGTAACGCTTGACGGCAGATAAAGCGTGCCCGTTCCTGTGATGTGGCAGACGCCGTCTCTTGTTATCTCGAACTTAGGGCCGTCTTCTCCTTCGCAGTAACCTGCCACAGGGAGTCCGTGCCTCGTGTCGGCATCGTAGATCCTGTGATCGTTCGAGAAGGATTCCAATGACAGCAGATAGTATTTCGTGCTCTCGTCGTAGACCCTGACGTCCTTTTCGCTGTGATAGTATCTCGACATATCGTATGTCGGATCCAGGAAGAGCCACTTGCCGCCCAGATAGACCGCAGCCCATGCGTGATCGGCAAGATCGCCTGTAGTAGGGACTCTTGTGGTCATTTCCTTATAGTCGGAGAACCCGATCCCGAACTCGACGACTGCAGGTATTCCCTGCGCCCTGCACAGTGCCGCAAATGCGTTCGAAAAGCCTTCGCATACGGCCTTTCCGCTCCTTATGACATCGACGGCACTGTCCTGATATCCTGCCGCAGCACCTTCTGCCGCTTCATTGTCGTACGCCATCTCGCTCGAAATGAACTTGTAGATGCGGAAGACCTTCTCCCAGTCGTTTTCCGCGCCCTCGCAGATACGGTCCGAATAACCGATAAGGACGGGATCATCGCACTCGATGTCATTCTGGGGCTCCAGGCATTCCTTCAAAGACTGCTCGTCAGTCCGGAGCTCCTTACTGGTCTCAAGGTTATATTCGTAATTCACGTTCTGCCAGAAGTATATGTTGCCGCCGCGCTTGAAAATATAATTGTCGCCGTTATCGGCTTCCATTCCGAAAGCCTCATAGGATACGGTAACTTCGTAGAGAACGTCCTCTTCCATTACGCTTCCGGCATCGACATTAAATACGCCGCCGGTTAAGGTAAAAGTCGTTACCTGCCTCCCTGTTTTCGCCTTCGCGAGAGACACATAATACTTGCGTTCCGCGCTCGAATTAAAAAGAATGCGCCCGTTCAAAAGGCGCATTCCCAATGTCTCACCATCAACTAATGTAACTTCGTAAGAATCAAATGATGCAGGCGTGAAAGTATCCTGCTTCCCCGCAACGGGAAAAGATCCAAGGGTAACAGATGCTATAAGCACCAAAGAAGCAATTACCCTTAAGGACATCATCAGATCTCCTTGGCAAGTTTGATTGCTTCGTCAACCGTGATCTCTGATGTCTCCTGTGAGTCTCTTCTCTTGACTTCAACGATGCCCTCGCCGGCTCTTCTTCCGACAGTGATGCGGAGCGGGATGCCGAGAAGGTCTGCGTCCTTGAACTTAACGCCGGGACGCTCATTACGGTCGTCGATAAGGACTTCGCAGCCTGCAGCAGTAAGATCGTCGTAGATCTTGTTTGCAACAGTCATGAGCTCCTCGTCGTTAGCCTTTGTAGGAACAACGATGATCTTGTAAGGAGCAACGACAGCAGGCCAGATGATTCCGTCGTCATCGTGATACTGCTCGATGATAGCAGCAAGGACTCTCGAAACACCGATGCCGTAGCATCCCATTACCATGCTGTGTTCCTTGCCGTTGTTATCAAGATAGATGCAGCCAAGAGCATCAGAATACTTTGTGCCGAGCTTGAAGATATGTCCGACCTCAACGCCTCTTGCCATGCCGAGCTTGCCCTTGCCGCACTTCGGGCAGATATCGCCGGCCTTTGCATTGGTGATATCAGCAACCTTATCAGCTTCGAAATCTCTTCCGATATTAACGTTCTTGAAGTGATAGTCTGTCTCGCAGGCGCCGACTACGAAGTTCTTCATTCCTGTAACTTCAGGGTCAACTACGATGTCGATCTTCTGCTTAAGACCTACAGGGCCTGCAAAACCGACCTTAGCGCCTGTGATCATCTCAACATCGGCAAATGCTGCGAGCTCCATCTCCGTTGCATCGTAGAGGTTGCCGAGCTTAGTCTCATTGATATCACGGTCGCCTCTGCACATAGCGGCAACGAACTTGCCGTCAATGTTATAGAGGATCGTCTTAACGAAAGCATCAGGTCCGCAGTTCAGGTAACCGCAGAGCTCTTCAATTGTCTTAACGTCAGGTGTGTGGATCTTCTCGATCTCAAGTTCAGCCGCTGTATCAGCTGCGCCCCTTGTCCAGCCTGCCTTCTCTTCGTTAGCTGCATAGCCGCACTCAT
>JAEFBA010000014.1 GCA_016292145.1 Saccharofermentans sp. | reverse complement strand
TTGCCGGCCTGCTCTTCGAGAGGTCCCTTGCGCTCTTCAAGTTCGCCTAAGATGTCGTTGATACGGACGAGGTTCTGCTCTGTGCTCGTAAGCTTCCTCTGGGCCTCATCCTTACGGACGCGGTACTTGACGATACCTGATGCTTCCTCGATGACCCTTCTTCTGTCCTCAGACTTCGTCGAGAGGATGTCATCTACTCGGCCCTGTCCTACGAGTGAATAGCCGTCACGGCCAAGACCGGTGTCAAGGAAAAGGACCGTAATATCCTTAAGACGGCAGTTGACCTTGTTGATCTGATACTCGGACTCACCGGAACGGTAAAGTCTTCTCGTGATGCAGATCTCAGGGAAACCATAGTCTATATAGCCGTCTGAATTATCGAAAGTGATGGATACTTCGGCATAGTTCATGGAACGTCTTGCGGATGTACCGTTGAAGATGACGTCCTCCATCTTGCCGCCACGGAGCTGCTTGACGCTCTGTTCGCCCAAAACCCAGCGGACGGCATCGCTGATATTGGATTTACCTGATCCGTTAGGACCAACCACGGCCGTAAGACCGCGGTCAAAGTCGATACACGTATAGTCGGGGAATGATTTGAACCCCTGAAGCTCTAACTTTTTAAGGTACATCCTATAGTCAGTTCCGTCTTATCAGAAATTATTAACCTTAGCATTATAACAAAAACAGCGCCTTTTTGTAGGACAATCTGCTCTCAGCACCCCTCAGGGTAAAGGCGCATATACTCCTTTAAACCCTTCTCGGCACATTTCTGCTCGGCATCCTTCTTGCTGTGTCCCGTAGCCGAAGCCAGGAGCACGTCATCGGAATAAACACTGACGTCGAATTCTTTCATATGGGCAGGGCCGCGCTCACCGGTCACTTCGAATCTGATCTTATGCTGGAAGCCTCTGGTCTGCGCGAGTTCTAAAAGCCTGCTCTTGTAATCCAGGAAGATCTCGCCGTTGACGGCCTTTTGAACCGTTTCGGTAAGATTTTTCAGGACACATTTCTTCGCCTGTTCGAATCCGCCGTCAAAATATACTGCCGCAATGACCGACTCAAAGCAGTCAGCCAGCGTCGAATCCTTATCGTTGCCGCCGCTCTGAGCTTCGCCCTTGCCAAGGAGCAGATAATCGCCCAGATGGAGCTTTCTGGCTACTTCGGCAAAAGACTTCTCACAAACGGAGACGCTTCTCATCTTTGAGAGATATCCTTCATCAGCCTGAGGCTTTAACTCATAGATCATCTGGCCGACAACAACGTCTAAAACCGCATCACCTATGAACTCAAGTCTCTGGTTGGACTCCCAATGACCCCTTCCCGTCTCGAAAACGTAGGTCGTGTGTGTAAAAGCCGTCTCAAGGAGCGACTTGTTCACAAAGGTATAACCCAAATCCTGTTCTAATCTTGAATAGTCTGTCATAGTCTTATTTACAATAACGGCTGAATGCATTGATTTGCACCCAGCCGTCAAAACTTTTGAAGTTAATTCAGAGATCTGAATCTCCGGTATATTAGCCCTCTGTAAGGCTCTGAATATACTCGACTGCATCCTTGACGGTAACAACCTTCTCAGCTACGTCATCAGGGATCTCGATATCGAACTCCTGCTCCATAGCCATAACAAGCTCAACCATGTCAAGAGAATCAGCGTTAAGATCATCTACGAAAGAGGAATCCTCTGTGATTGTATCCTCATCTACACCGAGCTGATCAACGATCATCTGCTTAATCGAGTTGAAAAGTTCTTCATTTGACATAAATTTGTACCTCCGTACGATTCTTTCGAAAATCTACAAGTTGTTTTTAATGTAAGACACGACTTTTGTCAATAGGTTATTTTGACTATCGAAGTTCTTTGACATTTATCCCTTCAGGTAATGCTTACCCTTTATAAGATAGTCAATGCCTGAAACAATAGTCATAATAACACATATTGCGAAAAGTACATCCCCAATTATCGTGACCGCATTTATCTCGATCGGATAACCATTAAAACCTAAACCGAAGATCCTAAGGAGCAAAGGCTCAAACATGAGGTAGATGAGGGCGATCATCTGGGTTACGGTCTTGATCTTGCCGATCATCTTTGCCGCAATTACCTCTCCTTTTGCCGCAGCTATCATTCGAAGACCGGATACTGCGAACTCTCTTAAGATGATAATCATTACGGCCCAGGCGGAAATCCTTCCCAAACCGATAAACGCCAGCATGATGCTTATAACAAGGATCTTATCTGCCAGAGAATCCAGGAACTTGCCCAGATCCGTGATGAGATTGTACTTTCTGGCTATCTGGCCGTCGAACATATCCGTAAACGAAGCGATAATGAAGACGACAGCTGCAACTATCATGCCGTAGGAATTGATAAAACTGTTCCAGCCGGAAGGCTCCCAGCCGAATATATTTATCGGAAGCATAAAAAGGAGCGTGATTGGAACAAGAACGATCCTCAAGATAGATAACTTGTTTGGAAGATTCATGACCTAATGCTCCTTAATAATTATTTATGAAGTCTTAAAAGACAACACACTAATAATACACAGATTTATTTTTCCGTCAAATCGTAACGGCAGTCATATCGTAATCGTCAGAGCAATCCACGATCTTACAATCTACGATATCACCGATCTTAAGCTCCTCATCCTGCGAAGCAATGTAGATAACGGGATCGACTTCCGGAGACTCGCCGTAGCTTCTGCCCACATAGAAGATGCCGTCATCAGATACGGAACAAATATTGACTTTGGTAACAGTACCAAGACGCTTCTGAGACTGCTCGCCCGAGATCTGCTTCTGAAGCTCATAGATCTCGTCATATCTCCTCTGTTTGGTCTCCTCATCGATCTGGTCCGGCATGTCATAGGCTTTTGTTCCCTCTTCAGGAGAGAAGATAAAGCATCCCAGTCTGTCGAACTTCCATTTCTTAAGATTTTCCTTAAGCTCCTGGAAGTCCTCTTCCGTCTCGCCGGGGAAACCCACCATGACGGTAGTTCTGATTATGCAGTCAGGCATAGCCTTGCGGATCATCTCAAGTCTTGAGGTGATAAGCTCAACAGTATCCTTCCTGAACATTGCCTTTAAGATCTTATTGCAGCCATGTTGTATCGGAATGTCAAGATAATGCGCAACCTTAGGGTTATTTGCCATCTCTTCGATCAGATCGGGAGTAATGCCGTCCATATAACCGTACATAACGCGGATCAGTTCTATCCCGTCTATCTCTGAAAGAGCCTTTAAAAGCTTAGTAAGGCTTCTCTCTTTATAAAGTTCGATTCCGTAGTTTGTCGTATCCTGAGCTGCAAGAACGAGCTCTTTTACGCCTCTTGAAGCAATGATCTTAGCTTCTTCAACGATATCTTCCATGGGGCGGGATACGAAAGTGCCTCTTATCAGGGGGATGGCGCAGAAACTGCATCTGTGAAGGCAGCCTTCACCGATCTTGATCCAGGCATATGCTTCCGTGGAAAGTTCCCTTTCCTTAATAAGATGCTTATAGCCGCCTACGCCTGTCGTAAGGTTGATCTTGTCGGAATCCTTATCAAATTCAGATGCGAGCTTTGCTACGACTTCCACTATATCGC
Source organism: Saccharofermentans sp. (assembly GCA_016292145.1). Lineage (GTDB taxonomy): Bacteria > Bacillota > Clostridia > Saccharofermentanales > Saccharofermentanaceae > Saccharofermentans. The sequence goes on along the minus strand of JAEFBA010000014.1, from coordinate 38,301 downwards.
CATAGTGAGCAGTTCCCAAAACCGCATCTACTTCAGGAAGTTCCTTTAAGATATCTTCCGGATATCTCTGGGAAAGGCATCCTGATACGATTATCTTCTTAACATTCCCGTTGGGGACCTTGAAATCAGCGACTTCAAGTATCGCATCGATAGCTTCCTTCTTGGCTGACTCGATAAAACCGCATGTGTTGATTACCACAATGTCCGATTCAGGCACGTCATTTATTACGTTATATCCGGCCAGCTTTAGCTGAGTGGACATATTCTCGCAGTCAATAAGGTTCTTGGAACAACCAAGAGCAAGAAGAGTTATCTTAATATCTTTGTTTGCAAGTTTATTTTCCATAAGAACGAATATAACAAATATCGGCTAAAAGAAAAAGGCTCTCATGAACCATATATCACGAGAGCCTGTAAGATCATTGTTCGAGATAAAGCCTGAAAGCCTTCCGGGCTGTCTCCATAGAGTACCCTCTGAGCCCTGCGATCTTCAGGAACTCATCTTCCCTGCCGGAACTGTCTTCATCAGGACTTCCGAAATTGGCTTCATAAAGACTTTTACAGGTATCCGTATCGCTGTCTAATTCATCGACAACGAGATCAGCAAATTCAGGATCGATACCTGCCTCGAGCAGGCGCTGATACATGAACTGTTTGCTCTCCTGCTTCTTGCCTGACCGGACCGCTAAAACCTTACGCGAAGCACGCAGATCGTCAATATAGCCGGACTCTATCAGAAGCCTGACCGCTTCGGCGGCGACAGCTTCCGAATAACCCCTCTGCATAAGATAAAGCCTTATCTTGCCTGAAGAGTATATGCCCGTGCCGATGTGCCTGATCGCGCAGGTTACGGCTTCCTTGGTCCTGGTATTATCAGACATCGATACCTAAGATATCGTCGTCATCAGATTCTTCTTCGGGTGCAGCATCTGCTGCAGCGCCTGCCGGAATATCGTCATCATCTGCAGGCATATAGGAGTCTCTGATCTTCTCCTCGATCTCATCCTTGATATCAGGATGGTCGATAAGGTACTGCTTGGCAGCGTCTCTGCCCTGAGCGATCTTCGCACCGTTATAGGCGAACCAGGAACCGCTCTTATCGATGATGTTGTTCTCAACACCCAAGTCAATAATGCAGCCTTCAGAAGATACGCCCTTACCGTACATGATATCGAACTCTGCTTCCTTGAACGGCGGAGCTACCTTATTCTTAACTACCTTGACTCTTGTGTGGCTTCCGACTACGTCTGTACCGTTACGGAGAGTCTCAACCTTACGTACATCAAGTCTTACTGATGCATAGAACTTAAGTGCACGGCCGCCCGGTGTGGTCTCAGGGTTACCGAACATAACGCCGACCTTCTCACGGAGCTGGTTGATAAAGATGCAGATCGTATTTGACTTGGATACAACCGGAGCAAGCTTTCTCAAAGCCTGGCTCATGAGACGTGCCTGAAGACCGACGTGGGAATCACCCATCTCGCCTTCGATCTCGGCTCTCGGTACGAGTGCTGCAACGGAGTCGATAACTACTACATCAATGCAGCCGCTTCTTACAAGTGTCTCGCAGATCTCAAGTGCCTGCTCACCTGTATCAGGCTGGGACAAAAGGAGGTTATCAACATCAACTCCGATGTTGCCTGCATAAACCGGATCTAATGCGTGCTCTGCGTCGATGAATGCGCATGTGCCGCCCATCTTCTGTGCTTCTGCTACACAGTGGAGAGCTACTGTTGTCTTACCTGAAGATTCAGGTCCATAGATCTCGATGATCCTTCCTCTGGGAAGTCCGCCGATACCGAGTGCGATATCAAGTGTCAGAGCACCTGTAGGAATGGTATCGATCTCTACCTGGGACTTATCGCCCAGACGCATAACGGCACCCTGGCCGAACTGCTTCTCGATCTGCGCCATAGCGGCGTCAAGGGCCTTCCTTCTCTCATCCTTATCCTGTACCTGGGCAACTGAGCCCTTACCGGCATTCTTACTCTTAGCCATATTGATCCTCCTGAAGAATTGAACATTTGTTCTCATTTATGAGTTAATTCTATTGTTATGATACACTTTTGTCAACAAAATTTACCTTACAAATTCGAACAAAAGCAAACAAGTCCCGTTAATCGGACACCTCGCTTTAAAAACCCTTTAAAACCGCGGGTTCCGGCTTTTCGAAAGAGGCAAAAAACAGCCTCGAAATCACAAAAACCGACAAGATCCGACAAAAGCCTGCAAAAAACGTCTTCAAACCGACATAAAAACCTGCAAAGAATTATGCTTGCGGGTGATCTTTAAGCCCTGATCAGTAACCTTTATTCCGGTCGATCAGATTATTAAGAGGCAGGCCTTTAGAATAATTAATCAGATTTTTACAGAACATATCCACATTAACGTTAAGAGTGTGTTCGAGAGTAAGATTTCCTGCCACATGAGGCGTTATTATAAGGTTCGGAGTTTTCCAGAGCCTGCTGTCAGAAGGAAGAGGTTCGTTCTTAAACACATCCAGAGCGGCGCCTCCGAGCTTACCGCTTACAAGGCTCTCATAAAGAGCATCCTCATCTATGGCAGAGCCCCTCCCCACGTTGACAACGTAAGCGCCGGCCGGAAGAAGGCCTATGCGCTCACGGTTTAAGATGTCTCTAGTCTCAGGCGTATCCGGAAGGCTCATTACAAGAAGATCTGCAAAGGGCAGCAGTAAATCCAATTCTGATACTGTCCTCACCAGATCAAACGAAGGATCTGAACACTTCCCGCTCCTTGATACACCAGTTATGCTCCCAGGCTCAAATGCCCTTGCCCTTCTTGCAAAACAGCACCCGATATCACCAGTTCCGAGAACAAGTATCCGGCAGTCCTTAAGTGACTTCTGCGGCTGCGGACTGCTCCAATTGCCTTTCAATGACTCGCCGTAGGAATAATCGAGTTTGCGCATCATCATCAAAGTGACTGCGATGATATGCTCGGCAATAGTTACTCCGTAAGCGCCTGATGAATTGGTGACAAGGCAGTCTTCATTTGCAAAGACGCCGGGCTTCATCAGATAGTCAACACCTGCCGAAGGAACTGAGAGCCACTTGAGATCCTTATTCTTAGCGGCATTCCCCATTCCGAATCCGTAGATGACTTCGCAGTCATCCCAATCTGACGGAATGTCTTCTTCAGTCTCAACAAAAAGAACGCTGCCGCCGGCTCCGGCTGCAGCCTTTCTGATCTGTTCCTTATGAGAGTCTTTTAATAATCTGTTGATTACCACTATCTTCATACATTCTTTACCGCCGTGCCGATCGGGATATTCTGATAGATCCAGTAAGCAACATCTTTCTTAAGCCTTATGCATCCGGCTGATACATGCTGGCCTAATCTGCCGTCCTGGATCGTGCCGTTATAGTTATATGTGACGCTGTGGAAATAGTAAGGTCCGTTCCACTGTGTTGCGTGATAGCAAAGAGAACCGTGCGAATAAAAATGCGTAAGCTTCTTGGTGACCTTATAATTTCCTCTGGGTGTCGAATGGCCTTTTTTACCGCAGGACATAGGATAGATCTTATAGAGCTTCCATTTGCCTACACTGCCCTTAAAGATCATGATGTAGCAGTTGTCGATGTCCGCAATTATGAAGTAATCGGTATTGCTCCTGAATAACTGTTCATTAATGCAGCGGACATGCTTTGCGGCATTCTTATATTTCCAGCCGAGGTTGCCCTTCTTGTCGAGATCATAATAGTCATCACCGATGCAGGTCATGCCGTCAAGGTGATCGATATAGTTGCTCAGAAGGATCTTCTTTACGCGGATGTTATAGGAAGCGCAAAGCTTAGCGAATTCATTGGAAGATACGAACTCTCTGAATACCAGATATCTGCTGGTGCCGTTTTCGAGTTTCTTTACGACAGAAGCCTTGCCCTTTGCATCGGCATATCTTCCGTAGCAGCCGGTATAAAGATCTTCTGCAAACTGCTCGTCAGACGTATGAAGAGCCCTGTACTCGGGCGAAAAATAGAAGTGGTAAAGGATATTATACGCTTCAGTGATCCCGCCCTTAAGGCTCCTTGCCATCTCCTCCTTTTCAGAAGGATCACAGGTATCACGGCGGGTAACTATTGAGTAAAGTCTTCCGACAAACTGATAATACTTCGGATCGATCTCCTCATCCTCGACGATATTTGCTTCGCCAACCGTATCAGCAGAAACAGGAGTGGCCGGGAAACCGTCAAACAGGCAGAATACCGATGCATAAGCAATCACGAGGCACAATAATCTGATAAGGCACTTCTTTAACATCGGCAGCTCACAATAAAAGGATTGTAAAGACATAATATCACGTAATCTTATGAATTATTCAAGAGTGCTTTTGAACTTCACGACAAACTCAGGCGCCGAGCCCGTCTTTGGTATCTATTACGACCACACAGCCGGGATCGACACGTTTCATAATCTGTACCATGGTGTCCTTGGAAACCGCAACACAGCCTGCAGTGTACTTGTTATTTCCGGTGCAGTGAAGGAAGATAGCCGAACCCCTGCCCGGTGTGCATTCCTCGTTAAAGCTTATGTTAAGGCAGTACTGATATGCCTTTGTATAATCGATCAGATGCTCGCTGTTCTTCTTATCAAGATCCGGATAATCATCAATGCTGACCATCTCGTTGTAGCGCATGCCGTCGCGCATGTCACTTGACCAGTAGAGGTCTTTTGTTACCTTGACATAAGGGATAGTACAACCCGGATCATCTGCGATGCCGAATGCCTTATTGAAATGATAAACACCGATAGGTGTCTTGCCGCAGCCTTCCTTGCGTTCCGAATCCATGACCATGCCGTTCTTCCCGACATATCCCTCAACAGATAAGACCTGTATCCAGTTTCCATTGGCATCCCTCTCATGCATTGAAACTTTGCAGGTAGTCTTGGTCATTCCGGAAGCTGCAACTATCAGCATCTGATTAGTCCCGAGATCCTGTGCCAGCGGCAAAGCCCTGACCCACTCGGGTGACAGGTTCTCTATAACGGTTTCTTCTGTTGTCTCGGAAGTTTCTTTTGAAGTCTCTTTTGAAGTCTCCGGTGCTGTTGTCTCAGGAGCCGTAGTCTCAGCAAGGATGGGTCCTAATGCGGGTATTGTCTCAGCGGGCACTTCGGTCACGGTAGTATCAGAAGTTCCGATGATCTCAGAACTGTTGATCACAACATTTATATCAGTCTCAACGGAAGTATTTACGTGGCAAGAGGAAACACCAAACAAAACGCTCGTGACTGCCAATACAGTAATAAGCTTTAGTGATAATCCCCTGCTCTTCATGCCTTTTTTGCTGCGGTCTTCTTAAACACCTTTGACTTAAATTTGTTGATCCACTCTGTGGCTTCCTGCATACGGAGCAATACCGCCATTCCGAAATAAACAACGACAGCAACTGCGCCCTTTATAGAGATTATAAGAAGTTGAGTGATTTTTCCACCCTGTGCGGGTAAAAATCTGTCAAGAACAAAGACAGCCAAAGCCATTACCGCAACACAGACAGCTGCTTTTATCAGGAATCTGACTATTCCGTAAGGCGCAAGTTCCTTGCGTCTGCAGTATGTGACCGCGAGGATTATCATCTGACAGATGTTGGTAAAAGAATATGCCAGTGAGAGCGACAAAGGACCGACACCCGTTACTACCATGAAGTGGCACGCAACAGGGTTGATTACAAGTCCGATGACACCTGCTATGAGCGGAAGCTTGGTCTGGCCGATGGCATAGAAAGCCTGGTTAAATACATGGACTACCGTTGCAGTAATGATCGAACTGCAGAATCCAAGAAGGAAAATGGCTGCAGTCTGCGCATGTCTGTCCGTATAGTTCGAATGCCACTGATATACGGCTTTAACGACATCAACATTTAAGACTGCCATGAAAATTGCAGAAGGGATCGTCATGAACAAAGCGCTCTTCATCGAGTGTGAGATAAGAGTCGAAGCCTTCTGGAATCTCTTTGCTTCGTAATCGCCGGAAAGCTCGGGTGTCATTACCGTAGTGATCGCAACGACGAATACTGAATACGGGATCTGCCAGATAGATGATGCATTCCTGAACGCGAAAACGCTTCCCTCGTCGAACTGGAGAGCAAAGCTGTTAAGCACGATGTTGTTGATCTGGATAACCGAAGCTGAGATAAGGATCGGAATAGCTCTTACAAAGAGCTTTAAGAACTCCCTGTCAGCCAGATGGAAATTAAGCCTGAACTTCTTCATCTGCTTAAAGCCCAAAGTGTACTGGAACAGGAAATAGAATACAGATGCCGCAAGGATACCGCCCGTTGTCATCATGAGTCTGTTAAGTGAGTTGCCGCCGAAGACAAAGATAGCGGCAATGACCAGGATGTTATAGAAGACAGGAGCAAATGATGTAATGGTGAATTTTCTGTATGCGATAAGGATGCCGTTGCAAAGTGCTGCAAGCATGATGAAGAATATCTGGGGGAATAATAATTTGGAAGCCTGCGCTGCGAGCGGGATCGTGTCAGGATTCTTAACGTCATTAAACAGGCCGTAAATAACATAAAGAGGTTCAGAGAACACAGTACCGATCGTACAGCAGATCACCATGACGATGCATACGACAGTAATGAATTTACTTACGGTCTTTATTCCTTCTTCTTCCCTGCCGACAGCGAGCTGTGCGCTCATGTAAGGAGCGATCGTTGAATAGATGGCGCCGCCTACAAGGAGGTTATAGAAAAGATCGGGAATGTTAAAAGCAAGCGTATACGCGTCGCGGTAGATGCCCTGGCTGAATCTCAAAGAAACGATGACATCGCGGATCAGTCCGGATCCTTTAGTAATGATAAGACCGATACCCACGATTATTGCCGATAAGGCAAAGCTCATCCCCTTCTTCTTAGCCGGGGATGCCGCTGTCTTATTCTCTGTACCAGTATTCTCAGCCACTTAAGCCTTACCATCCTTTATCAGCGAGATCGCCTTATTCAATGCCTCCAGAACGGTGCAGGTACGTATAGTATCCCTATCTCCGTTAAAGTTCAACCTCAAAGATCCCGCAATATCGCGGAAACAATACCCCATATAGACCGTTCCCACGGGTTTGCCTGGCAATTCGCCCGTAGGTCCCGCAATCCCGGTCACTGATATGGCAAGGTCAACACCTAAAACGTCTCTCGCGCCTTCTGCCATTGCCTTTGCGCACTCTGCAGAAACTTCGGTATATGCCGAGATGATACCCGCAGGGACTCCGAGAACGCCTTCCTTGACTTCATTGGTATATGAGACTACTGAGCCTTTGAAGACTGCCGATGCGCCGGGAACGGCAACAACGGAAGATGATATCAGGCCACCCGTAAGACTTTCTGCGAATCCTATCGTGATCTCCTCAAACTTCGAAATAGTGACGAGCTCTGATGCCTTGCTGAAAATGAGTTCAGTAATATCAGCCATCACTGTTCCTCGCCTGCATTTCGAGCCATTCAGTCTCAGTGATCAGGATCTTTCTGGGCTTGCTGCCTTCGAAAGGTCCTATGATCTTCTTCTTTTCGAGTTCATCTACAAGTCTTGCAGCTCTCGGATAACCGATGCCGAGTCTTCTCTGGAGTACGGATACGCTTGCGCTGCCGTATTCTATTACTGTCTGAACCGCCTGGTTGAAGAGGTCGTCTGCGCCTGAACCGCCGCCCGATGCTCCACCGGATGATGAACCGCCGGAAGCCTGGTCCTCGCCTGCAGTAACCCTGTCGATGTCCTTGATGATTGTCTCATCGTACATTGCGCCGTACTGCTTCTTGAGGAAGTCAACAACTGCCTCAACCTCTTCATCCTTAAGGAACGCACCCTGGCCTCTTACAGGCTGCGGAGCGCTCATAGGAGCATAGAGCATGTCGCCCTTACCCAGGAGCTTCTCGGCACCGTAGGAATCAAGGATCGTTCTGGAGTCAACGCCTGACGTAACGGCAAATGCGATCCTCGAACCGATATTTGCCTTGATAACGCCCGTGATGACGTCAACTGAAGGTCTCTGTGTTGCGATGAGCAAATGGATGCCTGCGGCTCTTGCGAGTGCGGCAAGTCTGGAGATATATGTCTCGACTTCCTTTGCAGCGACCATCATGAGTTCTGCAAGCTCGTCGATTACGATCAGGATAAGCGGCAGGTGCTCTACCTGGCTGTCATCCTTATACTTCTCGTTAAAGCCCTTGATGTCTCTTACCTGACCTTCCTCGAAAAGCTTATATCTTCTCTGCATCTCGGTTACTGCCCAGTTAAGAGCGCCGGCTGCCTTCTTGGGATCTGTGATGACCGGCATGATGAGATGCGGAACGCCGTTATAAACAGAGAGCTCAACGACCTTAGGGTCAACAAGGATCATGCGCACTTCCTCAGGTGAGGAATGAACGAGGATACTTGTAAGGATCGAGTTGATACATACTGATTTACCTGAACCCGTGGAACCTGCGATCATGAGGTGAGGCATCTTTGCAAGGTCACAGTAGATAGGCCTGCCCGGAATGTCTCTTCCCAAAGCGACCGTAAGAGGAGATGCTGCCTTGAATTCCTTTGTCTCGACAAGTCCTCTTAACTGGACCGCTGTAGGAACATCATTAGGTATCTCGATACCGATGGCACTCTTGCCCGGGATAGGGGCCTCGATCCTGATCGAGATCGCAGCCATGGCGAGCATGATATCATCCTGAAGGTTCGTAACTCTCGATACCTTGGTACCTGTCTCAAGCGTAAGCTCGAACCTTGTGATCGAAGGTCCGTGAGTGATATTTACAACTTCTGCAACGATGCCGAAGCTCTTCAATGCATCTTCAAGCTTATGGGCCTTAGCCTTAAGCTTCTTCTCAAGATCGGCGTCCGCACGCTGCTTGATATCGGGAGCAAGGATCGATGTGGGCGCAGGCCTGTAATTCCTAAGCTTCCTCTTCTGGGCGCGGAGCTGAGCCTCGTGCTGCTTCGTCTCTTCGGCAAACTCGATGTCGGGCTTCTTCTGCTCCGTGACATCTCTTGAGGAAGTCTTGATGATCCTTCCTTCTGTCCTGCTGAAGCCCTCAGTATTGTCATTTTCCGCATTGATCGTAATACCGTCAGATGAAACAGGCTGAACGGCAGCGGGAACAGGATCTGCTGCGGGCTCTTTCTTCCCGTACATCGACAGATCTATATTGGGCTCTCTTACAGTTCTTGCAGGTTCGGAATAATCGTAGCCTGAGCCTTCACTGTCTTCTTTGATCTCGTAAGGATCTTCAGTGCCGCTATAGATATCGGTCTCTTCCTGAACTTTCTTATTCTCGACAGGAGTGAAATCGTAGAAATCCTCCTTTTTCTTCGTATCCAAGAACGATAAAGTCTTCTTCTCCTTCTTGACCTTGGCGGCTCCGGGAATATTCAGAGGATCCGTGATATATCCGAAATCCGCATTGTTATCGGATGAATCTGAGACATCATATTCTTTCTCGTTATATGCGAGCTTGCCGGGCTCCTGCTGTACAGGATGGATCTGCCCGCCCGTGAGCTTCTCGACATCGGTAAAGCCTGATTGGCCGTCGATGGGAAGGCTCGTCATGAAGGGGCCCTGCTTCTCTGAATAAGGGCCGTTGGCGGGCTTTTTCGCGCTCTGGACAAAACGTGAAGCTCCGTAATCGGGATATTCCGGCGTAGCCGAAGGCGGGATTACGCCGCCGTCACCGTAAGTTATGAATGTAGTGCCGCCGACGTTCTGTCTCGGTCTCTGAGGCTCGGGTCTCGCATAATTGTTGCCTGAATAGATTTGATACTCAGGATCGTTCTGTCTCTGTGTCTTATGGTTTACGACACTGTTATAGACCTTGCCGGATGCCGTGCTGATGGCATGCGCGGTCTTCTTGGCCGTAGCCTTCAGGGAAACTCTGAATACGAGCATGATCTGAGTAAGAAGGAATACCACGATAGCAAGGATACCTATTACGTTGCCCGTTACTTCGAAAAGTGCAACCGCAATTGCGCCTCCGACGATACCGCCCGGAAGCACGATCGAATTTGCAGCAGGAGCCTTTATGAGATTTCCGTCAACACCGGATTCCCATAAGAGCGAGAGTGCCTTAAGCGCAGATGTCTTCCCTTCCTGATTCTGGCACAGGCCCTCGAAATGGGACATGTCCATGGTAATAAGTGCAAGGAGAGCGGAAACGGATACCAGAAGAAGGATTATACTCCTGACTCTTATTCCGGATACGCCCTGCCTCTTCTCGAAAAAGACATCCAAAGCGACATAAAGGATATAGACAGGAATAGCATAAGCAGCTACACCGATAAGCCCTAAGAAGAAGCTCTTTACGGCACTTCCGATTATGCCGGTCAGTGCTACAGGCAAATAGAAGATCAGTATTATCGCGACAGCAACAAAGAACAGTACGATTCCCGCTGCTTCTTTGCGTGAAGTATCTCTGCTCAAATTCCCAACCTCCTGGCAGCCTTATATAACAACACCAATGTCTTGGAGTCTTCGATCTCCTGCTCATCCGCCATCCTGACTGCTTCTTTAAGCGGTATCTTGACCGTGGAAATGTATTCATTGAGATCAGGATCGGCATCGCCTGTCTCAAGATCTGTTCCGATAAAGAGCGTGATGACCTCACTGCAGTATCCCGGTGTTGCCGTAACGGCACCGACGCACTCGATATTCTTTGCTACAAAGCCCGTCTCTTCGGTGATCTCCCTTGAAGCGCAGTATAAGGGATCTTCCCCCTCCTCTATCTTTCCTGCAGGAGCTTCCAGCATTACCTTCTCGAAAGGGCTCCTGAACTGCTTTACAAGATAGCAGTTGCCTTCATCATCTATCGGGAGGATGCATGCACCGCCGTGGTGCTTTACGATCTCCCTTGTGCTCTCTCTGCCTTCCGGCGTGATTATCTTCTTTATCTCAACGTCAAAGACATGACCTTCGAATACTGTCTTCGAATCAACAGTCTTCTCGAAAAGCATCTCATCATTGCAATTGATCTTACCCATTATTCGTGTCCTTTACCTTCGCTGATCTTCTTCCATTCCTTTACGGCGAGCTCGTCACAGCGGTTGTTAAATTCATTGTCAGCATGTCCCTTGACCTTATGGAAAGTGACATTATGCATTGTCGTAAGGCTAAGGAGCTCCTTCCACAGATCGCTGTTGGCGACTTCCGCCTTGGCGCTGTTCTTCCAGCCGTTCCTTGTCCATTTATCAAGCCAGTTCTGCTCGAAAGCATTGACCACATAAGCGCTGTCACTGTAGATATCCACGGTGCAGGGACGCTTCAATGCCCTGAGGCCTTCTATTACCGCCATCAGCTCCATACGGTTGTTGGTCGTATCCGCTTCACCGCCTGAAAGCTCCTTCTTGGCTCCGCCGGCCATGAGGATAGCTGCCCATCCGCCCGGACCGGGATTGCCCGAACAGGCTCCGTCAGTATAGATTGTAACTTCGCTGATCACTGCCATATCGATACGGACAAGGGCTTACTTATTGCCCTTCATCTCCTGGGTCTTGTCGTAAGCTGCCGTAACGGACTTGATGACCGCATTTCTCAGGCCGTTCTCTTCAAGAGCCATAACGCCTGCGATCGTTGTGCCGCCGGGAGAGCAGACCATATCCTTGAGTACTGCAGGATGAGTGCCTGTCTCAAGTGCGAGCTTGCCGGATCCTGCAACAGTTGCAGCAGCGATCTTAAGAGCATCAGCTCTCTTGATGCCGAGGCTTACGGCCGCATCTGCCATAGCCTCAATGAAGAGCATGACATAAGCAGGACCTGTGCCTGATACACAGCCTATCGCGTCCAATGTATTCTCATCGCAGAGGATGGTCTCTCCGCAAGTATTAAGGAGCTTCAAAACAAAATCGGATTCCTCAGAGCTTAAGCCTACGGGGCAGACTGCAGCAACGCCCAGTCCTACCTGAGCGGGAGTATTCGGCATGATCCTTACGAACTTCCTGCCTTCACCGAGGATCCCTCCGATCCTTGCGCATGTAACTGCTGCGGCAATGGAAAGAACGATCGCGCCGGGCTTTAAGCTGTCCTTGATGCTCTTCAGTGCATCGTCAAAGTGAATGGGCTTAACTGCCATAAGGACATAATCAGCGTCCGTTACCGCTTCTATTGCGGAAGAAGCTGCGTTAACGCCAAGATCCTCAGCGCACTTTCTGCAGGCTTCAGTATATACATCAAAGCACCAGGCATCGGAAGGATTAATGACGCCTCCCTTAACAAAACCGCCCAAAAGGGCCTTACCCATGTTGCCTGTACCGATAACTGCCAATCTCATAGAGCTGCACTCCTTATATATTAAAATATAACGAGACAATCTTAACATTACCCTTGACAGAGTGCAAACCAACCATTAAACTGTTCGTTGCAAACACAGGGGAGTGGCTCAACGGTAGAGCAGCGGTCTCCAAAACCGCCGGTTGCGCGTTCAAATCGTGTCTCCCCTGCCAAAAAAGAAGGAGTTCTTAAGCCTTAAGAACTCCTTTTTTGTTTTTCATTTTGTCCCTATATCAGGATTTCTCCCCGCCCTCTTCAGTCTTGATCAGGCGGTGGATGGCACCTGCAGCGCCGCCTGCGGCCGTTACTACCTCCAGGGAAGAACCGCAGTTCTGACAGGTCTTAAGGTGATGATCGGCTTTGGCTCCGCAGTTCGGACAGTTGTTGTAATACCACTTGCTGCTGAGTTTTCTGTCGATGCCTCTTTCTGTTCTTTCCTTATTCTCTTTCGCGCGCCTTTCAGTAATGATCCTCACGGCACATTCATATAAGATCTTGTCCTTGGTCTTAACGAATATTTTGTTGAGGACAGCGAATGTCAGCGCCAGCACTGACGGCAGTATGAGTACCATGACATCGAAAAATGCAAAAGCCTCATCGGTCATGTAGGCCCTCTCGAAAAAAGGAATAACAAGTTCATAAAAGAAGATATTGCTGATGGCACAGATAAGACTCAGAACGAACCACACTGCCGGACTTACCCATATGATCCCCGGAGTTCTTTTTACAGTCTTAATGACTGCTTTCACATTCTCTACTCCATATTCTTCTTCGGTAAATAGGATGCTGTATTTCTTACAGGAATGGTCATACCATGTTTCATCGCTGCCGTTACGGTTATCGGAATATTCAGCGCTCCAGACTCCCAGTTGGTCTGCTTCAGCATACTTATTCCTGAGTCTTCTGATCGCGGCAAACCTTTTCCTGTCCTGCATTGCGTTAGAAAACAAAAAGAACACTGCGATTACCATCACCAGCGTTACTATATGCATTCCTGATAAGCTCTCCATCTCATCGATATGCATAGCACAATATGCAGCCGTATAAACGACCACCCATATCCACATGATGGAGCCTCCGCCGCCGCCTCCGCCGGAATCATAACTGCTGTAACCGCCGCCTCCACTGCTGCTGTGAGAGCCGCCACCGCCGCCTGAGCTGTGAAAACTTCCTGTATGCGTACTTCTGTCGTGGAAACCGCCGCCTGCCATGAGTATTACTCCTTTAAAGATATCTTGTGAACCGGAGATTGAGTACCGTTTTCAAAAGAATCAACTTCCAAAGAGGCTCCGCAGTGATCACAATGCTTAAGCACCTGTGAAGGATAAGCTCCGCAGTTCGGGCAGATATTGTAGTACCATTTATTGCTGAGCTTAGCGCTGATCGCATTTTCTTTCTCAAGCTTTTCTACTGCGGCTTTGTTGTCTTTAACTACCCTGACTGCACACTCGTATAAAAGGTTGTCTTTTACCTTGGTCAGAACAAAGCTTCCGACAGCAAAGAGCAGACAGAGGACAGCCGGGAGATAGAATATAAGATGGTCAAAAAAAGCAAATGCAAAGTCAGTCATTATAGCGTGTTCGAAGTACGGAATTACCGATTCATAGAAAAAGAATGTGCTGATCAGGCAGACGATAGATAAGACCAGCCACACAGTGGGACTGACCCATATGATCTTCGGCGTGCTTGTCATCGTCTTGTATGCTTTTTCCGCATTCTCATCACCGAATTCCTTATCATAAAAAGCTATGAAATAGCACTTGTTATAGCCGTACCATGACTTGGAATCGGTTTCGATCTTTGATACGGAATCGCCTTTCCATACATAGGTAAGATTCTTGCCCGGCCCGTATTCCTTAAAAAACGCCAGCGCTTTGGTCCTGTGATATTCACTGATGCTCATGATCAAAAAAACGCTGCTTACAAGAAACATAACCAGATTAACGAGGTTTAACCCGGGAATCTCGTTTTGAGCAACCTTCATCAAAAATGTAAGTATTCCTCCGATTGCGGCCACTGCCAAATATGCAAAAACGAGAACCCCACCTCCGGGATCTCCGTCGTAATCTCCGGAACTGCCGCCGCTTCCGCCGCCGAAAGAACCACCTCCGCCGAAAGAACCACCTCCGCCGAAAGAACCACCTCCGCCTGAGCTGTGGAAGCTTCCCGAATGAGAACCGCTGTCATGAAATCCGCCGCTTGCCATCTTCTGCTCCGATCTACTTGTTAAGCTTTCTTATCCTTGCTGCCTTCGATTATCAGCGAAGCACCGCAGAAAGAACAGACATTCTTGTTCTCTTCCCTTACGGCACCGCATTTCGGGCAATTCGTATAGTACTTATGCTTAAGAAATTCGGCTTTCTCGTCCAAAGCCTTCTGGATCTCGGTGTTCCTCTCAATGAGTTCTTCCGTCATCTGCTGCTCGGCTTTAAGATGGTGATTCTTCAAATAGACCCTTCCTGCAATGATGTAAGCCAGGAAAAGAACCATCAGGATCACGGGAGTATAGAATGTAAGGTAATCGATGAAAGTGAAAAGCGGTCCGTCATCCATCGATTTTTCGAAGACCGGTATCACAAGTTCATAGTACCAGTTCGTCATGAACAGTATAAGACTTACGGCAATCCCGATTATCCCGATAATTAACGAGTGCTTGAAAAATCTCATCATTTATCCGACTTCTCCTTTGCTTGATCCTCTGTAACCTGCTTGCTGCTCTTATTATATTCTACGACACGATGGTACATAGAAGGCTTTCCGCTGCCATAAAAATCCGACTCTAAGGAAGAACCGCAGTTTCCGCAGACCTTATCCTTCTCAGATGCTTTTGCGCCGCAATTAGGACAGATATTGTAGTACCACACCCGGCTTAATGCGAATGTGATCTTTTCTTGGGTCTTAAAACGTCTTGCTACAGCTTTATTGTCGTCAACGATCCTTTTTGCACACTCATAAAGAAGATTGTCCTTGATCTTAACGATTACCAGACTGTACACGGAAAGGATCAGGCATACGGCCGTAGGAAGGAAGAATATGAGATAATCAATAAACTTAAATGCCCAATCCGTCATGATCATCTTCTCAAAGATCGGGATGACCGCTTCATAGAAAACAGAATTCGCCAGAAATAAGATCACCGAAATACCAAGCAGCTTATACGGACTGATCCAGACGATCCCGGGAGTCATTATCACCATATCGTAGACCTTCTGAGAATTCTCGTCTCCGAAATCATTGTCATTAAAATCTATGGCATATGTTTTACCTTCTCCGTAAAACGATTTGCCGTCAGTCGTATCTTTATTTTTCAGTTTCCTGCTCCAGACCCTGGCCGGTCTCTTGTACGGGCCGTTTTTCAATAGATCTCTGACAGCTTTGGTTCTGCCGTAACTCTTGATACCAAAAAACAGCAGAATGCCGCATACGAGGAAAACCGGAGAAGTTACAGCATTCGCTCCTGAAAAAATGATTACGGCTGAAGAAGCGAAAACCGCTCCACCCGCAAAGACAAACAGTGCAGCCAGTCCGCAGATTAAAATGACCACTCCGGCAGGACCCGATAAGATGTCTGAATCATAGTCTGACCCGTAATCGGACCGTGAGTCTAACCAGGAATCCCTGCTGCTGCCGGAGCTGTGAAAACTGCTGCTTCCGCCGCCGGAGCTGTGAAAACCGCCGCCTCCGCCCGAACTGTGAAAACCGCCTGAATGAGAACTGCCCCCATGAAAACCGCCGCTAGCCATCTTAACCTCCGTTCAACAGCCTATTTCCCGATGTCAGTTTTTACCGTCCTCTTTAATCTGTCTTATGGAATAAAGGTTCTTATCGCCTTCCATGACTTCCAGAGAACTGCCGCAGCTGACACAGTGCTTAAGAGATGCAGTCGCTCTTGCTCCGCAGTTAGGACAGATATTGTGATACCACTTCTTGCCTATCTCGTTTTTAATAAATGCTTCCGTCTCGGCTGTCTTCTCATCAGTCTGTATCTCTGATGCTAATCTTACCGCACACTCATAGAGGATATTGTCCCTGACCTTAACGAAAACCAAGCTCAAAATGGAGCAGCCGAGCGCCAGGACCGACGGAAGATAGAATGTCAATTCATCGAGAAACGCAAAAGCAAAATCGCTCATTATCATATTCTCAAAGATCGGAATGATGCTCTCGTAGAAAAAGAAGTTCACAAAAAGGATCACAGCTGAAATAACAAACCAGGTTGTCGGTCTCATCCAGACGATCCTTGGCGTTCTCTTCATGGTCTCAAGGACTTCCGCGCAGTTCTTTTTGCCCTGTTCCATACCGGCAAAAGAGATACGGTAGCTCTTGTCGGTCTTACCGGCCCAGGTCTTTGGGGAACCCTTTTTTTGATAGGTAAATGACTCGCTTCCCACATAAGAACTTGATGAACCGCTTTTCCTGAGATCGACAAGTGCGACAGTCCTCGCAGATTGCTTAAAGCTGGGAATAAACAACAATCCTGCCAATATGAAAATACCGAGATTGAGCAGATTAAGACCCGGAATGTATCCCAGGATCAACGAGTTAAAAGTGGAAACAGCAAAGGTTGAGCCGGCCCAGAGCAAGCAGCAGATAATTAAGCCACATCCGCTCAGCTCACTGCTGCCGCCGGAATAACCGCCGCTGCTGTAATGGCCACCGCCACGGTAGTGACTTCCGCCACTGTAATGACCGCCGCCGCCATAATGACCGCCGCCACCGGAAAAGCCACCGGAACGGTAACCACCGCCTGAATGGTGTCCGCCGGAATGGAACCCTCCGCCGTGGAATCCTCCCCTTGCCATAAAACTACCCCCGCAAATCTGCTTCCTGATTTAAGAATAAGATCTGACGGGGGTTTTGTAAATAGTCAGTAATTATTGATTGTTCAGGTGGATGCTGCAGTCTGTACTGCTGATTCAGATACTGAAGGTGAAGGGAACTCTGCTTCGATATCCTCCCTGATCTGGGATTCGTTGATCGCTGACCTCGGAACGCAGTCGATAACGATATAAACGATCTCTGCGCCGCCGTCAACAGCCTTCTTTACGGCAACAAGCCTGAATGCATAATCGCCCTTTACATAGAATCTGGCGTCACCGTTATACTCATTCATCATCTTCATGCCCACATCCATAGCCTCATACATAGAAAGCTCCGGGAAAAGCGCATCTATGGTGTTCGATGCATAAAGCCATACGGTGTTGAAATCTTCTTCACCATACTGGACATAAACCCTTACATAAGAAAGATTCTCATCACTCTTTCTTGCAGCACCTTCAACGCCTCCGATAGATGTGTACTTGAAAGGTCCGTCAAAGAAATCGGCATAGATACGCTTTGCAGATATTACTGCCTTGTCACCAAGGATACTCGGATGAGATGTGATATCGACATATTCAGGAGACCTGAAAGTGATATCCACACCGCTGTTGAGAAGTGATGCGGCAACATCGCCGTTATTGTATCTTGTCTGGAAATCCTTAAGAGTCATGCCCATTGAAGGAGTCATGGCATTAGGAAGCAGGAAATAAATGCCTGCAACTATCAGTGCAAGGATCGCCAGGATAATGCATACGGGAATGATGGGATCCTTCTTGCATTTTTCGATGAAATGAAGCTTCCTGAAGGCTTCTGTTTCTTCGGAATCTTCAGATGCTTCCTTTATCTCAGGCTTCTTGCCTTCATCCTTTACGGACTCTTCTTCCTCTTCGGAAGACTCAGATCCAGCATCTTCTGCAGCTTCGATATCTTCTGTTCCGATCTCTTCTTCAGCTTCAGAAGCCTTCTCTTCGGCTTCTTCAGTGATCTTTCCGTCAGTCACTTCGCCTTCTGTATCGATGATCTCCTCTGCCTTGGCTTCGAGTTCATCTGCTGTTTTATTCTCATTCTGCTGAGGCTTTTTGCCCTTGTTCTTAGATTTAGACATAACTAGGAATCCTCCAATTTAACCCTGATATTATAAAGATAAAGAGCGCTCTTGTAAAACAAAAGTCCGCCAAAGTCTGCAAGCTCTTAAAGAATCGTGTACAATATCTGCTATAGGAATTGATTTTAAGGGGGATAATACAATGCCGCATCTTTTGATCTCAGGAGGTACCAGAGGGATCGGCAGAGCATGCGCGGAGCTTTTCGCGAACCGGGGATATAATGTTTCTTCGCTCAGCCGCAGCGGCAGGCCTGACAATGCCATCGAAGGCGTTGATTACTATGCCTGTGACATCAAAGACTTTGAGAATGTTGCATCATGCGTTAACGATGCGCTCGAAAAAAACGGCCACATCGACGTTCTCATTTCTAATGCCGGGATATCCGTAACAGGCCTTGCCCAGGACATGAAATACAGGGACTACAGGGATGTCATGGATACTAATTTCGGCGGTCTTTTCAATCTCGCGAATGCAGTAATACCTGATATGGTAAAGCAAAAGCAAGGTGTCATTCTCGCCGTATCTTCAATGTGGGGACAGACAGGAGCATCCTGTGAATCTTTATACTCGGCAAGCAAAGGTGCCGTAGATTCATATGTCAAGGCACTAGCCAAAGAGCTCGGACCTTCAGGCATAAGGGTCAATGCCGTATCACCCGGAGCTACTGAGACAGACATGATGAAATGCTTTGGTGAAGACGACAGAAGAGCCATTTGCGAGGACACTCCCGTCGGCAGGCTCGGTGAACCTTCTGAGATTGCCGAGATGCTGTATTTCCTTCAGTCCGATAAGGCTTCATTCATAACGGGCCAGATCATCGGAGTAAACGGCGGATACCTCATTTAAATTGAATAATCTCTTTTGAGAATATAAAATAGTAGGAGTCGTGTCTCTACCGGACACGTACACTATGCCTCAGAAAGGAGAGGACTTATGGCAACAAACAACTATTCCAAGATAACGCCTGAGATCCAGCGTCTTGCTGAGATCTGCAAGTCTAATGCCATAGATCCTGAGCTCTACACCACCTATGATGTCAAGCGCGGCCTGAGAGACATTAACGGTAAAGGAGTTCTTACAGGACTTACCAGGATATCTGAAGTCAACGCAACAAAGACCGTTGACGGCAAGACAGTTCCTGCACCCGGCGAACTGTTCTATCGCGGAATCAACGTAAAAGACATGATCAAGGGTCAGCCCGAAGAGATGCACTGCGGTTTTGAAGAGACCACATACCTTCTGCTGTTCGGAAAACTCCCTAATGCAGATGAACTCAGAAGCTTCAGGAACCTTCTGGCAGAATCACGTTCGAAGATGCCAAAAAACTTCTTCAGGGACGTCATCATGCAGAAGCCTTCATCTGACCTCATGAACAACATTCAGAGAGGCGTTCTCAATCTGTATGCATATGACACACAGGCGGCAGACACTTCTATTCCGAATGTCTTAAGGCAGTCTCTGGAACTGATCTCCATCTTCCCCAGTCTTGCAGTACACAGCTACAACGCAATGAAATACTACCTTGACCGTGACTCGCTTGTAGTCCACAGGCCAAGGCCGGATCTTTCCACTGCAGAGAACTTCCTCTACATGTTAAGACCGGACAACAAATTCACTCCACTCGAAGCAAAGATCTTAGACGTATCCCTCATGCTCCACGCCGAGCACGGCGGCGGCAACAACTCGACATTCACGACTCACGTCGTAACGAGTTCCGGCACAGACACCTATGCTGCAGTTGTTGCTGCACTGAGCTCCCTTAAGGGACCCAAGCACGGCGGCGCCAACATCATGGTCGTCAAGATGTTCAAGGAACTCGAGAGGAGCATCTCTGACTGGGAAGACAACGACGAGATCCTCGCATATCTCGAGAGGATCCTGCACAAGGACGCTTTCGACCGTTCCGGCGTAATCTACGGCATGGGACATGCGATCTATTCGATCTCCGACCCCAGAGCGCAGATCTTCAAGCGCTACGTAAAGGATCTTTCTGCCGAGAAGGGACGCACCAAGGAATTCGAATTCTATGAGAGAGTCGAGAAACTCTCCGCTGATCTCATCGCCGCTGAGCGCAAGATCTACAAGGGCGTATCCGCCAACATCGACTTCTACAGTGGTTTTGTATATTCAATGCTCGGCATACCGATGGAGCTCTACACTCCCCTCTTTGCGATCGCAAGGATCTCAGGATGGTCAGCTCACCGCATCGAAGAGCTGAACGGCAAGGGCAAGATCATAAGACCTGCTTACAAGAGCGTTCAGGAAAAGGTCGAATACCATCCGATAGGCGAGAGATAAGCCTATTTAAGCAATCAACCGTACGCACCTGCCGCCTGATACTAAGTCAGGCGGTATTTTTATGCCCGGCTGTTAAGGGTTCTGCCGCATGCCTGCCGGAGTGAACCTTTGATCCACACCAAAAATGGCGGTGTCATTGACACCGCCATTTTGAGAAACTAAAAACTTACTAATAGGTTATTGCCTGAATTAAGCTTCCTCGTCAACCTTTCCGAAAAGGTTAAGTCTGAAAAGCATTGCCTCGTCGTCAGGATCAGAGCAGGAGATCTTTGCATTGCAAACGATACCACCTTCGATGAGCTTCATGATGCCTGTGATCTGGCTGAGCTTGCTCTTAAGGTTGAAACGGTCGCCCTCGTCTGTAAGAAGGATTACGTTTCCCTTGCACTCGTCAAGTGCCTTCATAAGTGTTGCAACATCAATGTTGTCTAAGTAAAATGCTTTCATTATGTAATACCTCCTAAGTATCAGTTTTATGTCCTTTTACTATCCCCAAAGGCTTTTCCTTTGGACAGCTAAATAGTACACTTACTCCCCGTTTCAAACAATGGATTTGTTAAACAGATTGCATAATCAAAAGGCCTTGTTTTTGTGCATATTGCACATAACAAGGCCTTAAAAACAAACAAAGTGACAAATAGTCAGAATCCGCTAAATTACTCGCTTATAAGCTTTCTTGCGTACTTGCTGTTATCTAATGTAGCAAAGTAATCGTTGAGCGTCTGGGCTCTTCTGATCTGCTCTACGGAACCGTCTTCTTTTAAGAGCAGTTCTTCGCACCAGAGTCTGCCGTTATAGTTATAACCCATTGCAGATCCGTGAGCGCCTGCATCGTGGATTCCGAGGATATCGCCCATATCGATCTTGGGGAGCATCCTGTCGATAGCGAACTTATCGTTATTCTCGCAGAGGCTTCCCGTAATATCGTACTTGTGGTCACAGGGCAAATTCTCCTTGCCGAATACCGTAATGTGGTGGTAAGCACCGTACATTGCAGGTCTCATGAGGTTGGCAGCACATGCGTCAACTCCGATATATTCCTTATAGATGTGCTTCTCGTGTATAGCCTTTGTGATCAGCATTCCGTAAGGAGCGAGCATAAATCTTCCCATCTCGGTGTAGATGGCGACATCGCCCATGCCTGCAGGGACGAGAACGCGCTCGAACTGCTTTCTTACGCCCTCACCAATTACCATGATGTCATTTTCAGGATCCTCGGGTCTGTAGCCGATGCCTACACCGCCGGAGAGGTTTACGAATGCGAACTCGATCCCGACCTTCTCTGCAATCTCTACGACGAGCTCGAAAAGCTGACCCGCAAGAGTCGGATAATATTCGTTTGTAACAGTGTTACTTGCAAGGAATGCGTGGATTCCGAACTTCTTTACTCCGTGAGCCTTAAGCTGTGTATAAGCGTCAATGAGCTGCTCTTTTGTCATTCCGTACTTGGAATCACCGGGATTATCCATGATGCCGTTGCTGAGCTTGAATACTCCGCCCGGATTATATCTGCAGCTCATTACTTCAGGGAATTCGGGTCCCAGGATCTGCTCTAAGAAAGGAATATGCGTGATATCGTCAAGGTTGATGATGCCGCCTAAGTTGGCGCAGAGCGCATATTCTCTGGCAGGAGTATCATTTGAGGAGAACATGATCGGGCCGCCTACGGCATCTGCAAGGATAAGCTCAGCCTCAGATGAGCAGTCAAAGCCGAATCCGTAGTCGTTGATGATGTCCATAATATAAGGATTAGGTGTAGCCTTTACTGCGAAATACTCTCTAAAACCCTTATTCCAGGCAAAAGCTGCTTTGACGCGCTCGCAGTTCTCGCGGATCCCCTTCTCATCGTAAAGATAGAAAGGCGTGTGATGTGTTCTGGCGATCTCTTCGATCTGGCTCTTTGTAACAAAAGGCTTCTTTTCCATAGTTTCTTGTTCCTTACGTAATAATCAGTATGAGGTAAATTAACATTTTATCAGACGAAATACAAGGCATTTGTGCTATATTTACTTTCGAAGAAAAGTTAGACTTTCTTCAGCATTTTTAGTGCTTTTTGAATAAGGGAGGATATTAAAATGGACAATCTAAACATTCCTGAGGAGTACCGTCCGATATCGATGTGGGGCTACTTCGGATATGAGATCTTATTCTCGATTCCGGTAATAGGCTTTATATTCCTAATCGTTTTCGCGCTCGGTGCAAAGAACATCAACAAGAAGAACTTCGCAAGATCCCACTTCTGCTACACGATCATATGCTTCCTGGTTTTCCTCGTAGCATTGGCTATCGTGCTTGCAACAGGTGCAGTTGAATCCGTTCAGACGTGGTTCTGAAGCTATCCTTCTTCAAGGACTGATTCTACTGTCACATCGTCCTCGTTATCGAAATTACCCGTAATGCCGTAACCGGTATTGGGCACGAAGTTCGAATAAACGAAGTCTGCAGCGATGATCATAACAAGGGTCACGGCCAAAGGCACGAGGACCTTTCTGTTTATTTTGCGGATAAGATTATCGAGGAGCGGTGCAAGGACGTAGATGAAAGCAAGTCCGCATACACCGAATACAAAGAGACCCTCAGCACAGATCCTGCTGTTGAGGTTAAGGAAATAACCGCTGTAATCCCACCATTTCTTGTCGAAGCAGACCTCTAAAAGCCAGCTCGTGAAATACTCTACGGCACCGCAGGAGATGATAGTCGAGAAGAAGAAGACAACAGGTCTTCTGCGCACGCGGTGAAGGCCCATCAGAACGATAAGTCCGCCGAATCCGTAGATAGGAAGCCACGGACCGTGATTAAAGCCTCTGTTGATAAGCTGGCCCTTCATGAGGAAGTAATAGAAAAGTTCCCATGTCCAGCCGAAATTCGAGAAGATGACAAACAGCATTGCAAGAGAAGACAGCGAATAGTGCCTCATGTAATGGATGTTGTCCAGAGCCTTGATCCTGCGCTGCTCAGGGATAGGTGAAAGCCTTGAAGGATAGACGAGTCCCGTTGCTTCCTTCTCATAGGCCTGCATCTTCATCCTGTGGGCCTGTCGGTTCTCATATTCGATCTCTTCCTTGCTGTTCCAGAGAATGACGCCGAAGTTCTTGGCAAAGAACTTCTCACGGCGGCCTTCAAGGTTTTCAAGAGAGTACTCAGGCTTGGAGATCTCGGAAATAACATCAGAATATACATCTGCAAGCTTGTTGGAATCGGCTCTGACAAACAGATATTCATCGTTAAGCAGTTCCGCACCGGCAATACCCTTCTCCTTTGCATGCTTTCTGATCTGGGCATAATACTCGGAATAGCAGCAGATCATGTAGGGGTTGGAGAAGAAGATGTTGGACATGCCGAACGTGAAGCTTCCCAATACATACCATCCCATGAAGCTCATGCTCATAACAAACAGCTTCCATTTATTGCCCCTCATCATGAGCCATGAAAGCTTTGCGGCTTCGAAAGGCTTGATATCGGGATTCTCGGCAATGATGTAAGGCATCAGGAAAAAGCCGAAGTGAACGACCGGAAATCCTATGATCGTGGACATGCCGAGCAGTTCGATCAATGTTCTTAAGGCCATCGTAAAGGAGGCTCTGATCCACCTCTTCACCCTGATGAAGAACAGGTATCTCGAGAAAGGAATCCTCTTATAGGTACGGCCTTCGAGGAATATCCTTCGGTTGACGGCAATATATACATTACGGACAAACATCCATGCGAATAACGCCATTACCGCAAGCAGTATGATAAGCAGGAGTTTCCCCACATTACCGAAAGCTATGAACTGTATAACGATTGAATAGAGATTTGAGATGATCGTCTCTTCCGTTATGTAATTTATGATCTGGTTGAGCGTTCCCTTCGTCCTGCCGAATACCTTGTTGGCATCGTCATTTTCAAGAGTCTTGCTATAGAGGAACTGCTTAACGTCCTTATATAAAGAGTCCGCATCAGAGTCAATGGAGTTATAAGCATTCTCGAGCCTTCTGACATCTTCCATTCCGGTAAGCTCGCAAAAAGCATTGACTGCGTCAGAAACAACCTGTCTTCTTACGGAGATGAGATTATCGGACGTAAAGAACTCTGCCTGGATAATGAGTGAGAAAAGACAGGCAACAACGTACATCAGATAATGATGCTTGAGATTGCTCTTCGCCTCCCGCTTCAGTTCTTTGCGCGAGAAAATAAAACTGTCTTTTGACTTCTCCAACAATTCACCCCTTCCAACGCATATCATAACAAAAAAAGCCGTGCAAATCTTTATTAAAAATAAAAGAATTGCACGGTTATTTATTTGTTCAGACCAAGGACGTCAAGCGCCCTTATGGAATGGATTACATTGCTGTGTATCCGCCGTCTACAGGGAGATTTACGCCTGTAACATAAGTTGTTGCGGGAGAAGCGAGGAAGCATACTGCCGTATCGAGCTCGCCGTCGTTGCCGTATCTCTCGAGAGGGATCATCGTTCTTGCATTAGCCTGGAAGAACTCTGAATCCAATGTCTCCTTTGTAAGAGGGCTGTAGAAATAGCCGGGGCAGATGGAGTTAACTGTGATGCCGTACTTACCCCACTCGGAAGCGAGTGCTCTTGTAAGGTTTACAACCCCGCCCTTTGCAGCGTGGTAAGGAGATGCGGGAGCGACCTTGTTTCCTACAAGACCATACATTGAAGCGATATTGATGACTCTGCCGAACTTAGCAGGGATCATTGCCTTCTTAGCGATGGCTCTTGCCATTCTGAAGGAACCGAAGAGGTCGATGTCGATCTCGTTCATGAACTGCTCATCTGTGATGTCTTCTGCAGGAGCGACAGCGCCTGTGCCTGCATTGTTTACGAGGATGTCGATCCTGCCCATCTTTGCGAGGATCTCATCTGTAGCAGCGTCAACTGCTGCTGTATCCGTAATGTCGAGCTTTACTGCGAGAGTCTTTACACCGTATGTCTTTTCGATATCAGCGCAAACCTCATCAAGCAGATTCTGGCGGCGTGCAATGGCTACGATATTACAGCCCTGATTAGCAAGAGCCTTAGCCATCTGAACACCGAGTCCTGTGGAGCAGCCTGTAACTACAGCAACTCTACCCGTTAAATCAAAAATGTTAGCCATATTCATTCCACCTCATATAGTATTTTTGGCCGGAGTCTTCCTGACTCCACGAAAATTATACAGAAGCCCTCCGTTCCCATTAAGTCAAAAAGAATTTCTTTTTGGACAAAAACCATCACTCTTGTGTTGTTTCCATTAAGATTTAATCTCGTTTCGACATAAAGCCTCCATAATGATTTTCAGTTCACCGGAAAGGAACCTTTGCAGGGACAAAATGTTATAATGGTTTTACTTAATAAATTCAGTAGGAGGATTTAGAGTCATGAAGTTTTTTATTGGTAAGTGCGGAACCGTTGTAACCAAGCTTTTCGAGACCGATTGCGAAGGTGGTCATCTTGAAGAACTCATCCCCAACACTACTGATGCTGCAGGTGAGAAGCACGTGCCCGTGATCAGCGTAAACGGTCAGGAAGTTACCGTTGCAGTCGGCGAAGTCGCTCACCCCATGATGGATGCACACTACATCACATTCATCGCTCTCGAGACAGACAAGGGCGCTATTGTAAGACAGCTTAAGCCCGGCTCTGAGCCTAAGGCAGTCTTCACGATCGGTGCTGACGAGAAGGTCATTGCAGCTTACGAATACTGCAACCTCCACGGTCTGTGGAAGGCTGAAGCTTGATCTGATAAGGCAATAATCACCGATGAGATCTCAGGGACCCTGCGTTGACGGCAAGCTTACCAAATCCGAACTTGCCATCCTGGTAATATCGGCAGCAGTCACGATAACAGTCGTGTCAGCTTCTTCTCCACTTTACCCGTTCAATCCCTGGGACGATGCGAACTGCTTTTTTACTGTAGGCAGAGGCATTATCCACGGTCTTGTTCCATACAGGGACCTCTACGAACAAAAGGGGCCCCTGCTCTATTTTATCTATGCTCTGGCTGCCCTGATATCAGAGAAGTCATTTATAGGTGCATGGATTGCAGAATGCGTCATGGCATCCCTGTTCGCGGTTTTCTCATGGAAGACCGTAAAGCTCTTTGCCGAGCCTCCGAAGTTTGCAATCGCTCTGGTTCCCCTGTTATTGGGGCTCACTTATTCGACCAGACTGTTTAATTTCGGCGGCAACGCGGAAGAACTCTGCTTTCCCCTTCTTACGATAGCCTTATACTTCGGGCTTAAAGCCATCGTAAAAGGCGACGGGCTCCCATCCAGGACAGAGGCTCTTATCTGCGGCCTTATCACGGCTGCACTGTTCTGGATAAAGTATACGTTCATCGGCTTCATGGCGGGCTTCTGCTTATATATCCTGATCCTTGCGGTCAAGCGGAAGGAATTTAAAAGGCTCTGGTCACTAGTGTGGAGATTTGCCATAGGCTTCCTGATGCTTTCAGCACCGGTACTGGTCTATTTCCTTGCAAACGGAGCTCTTGCTTCTCTCTGGGAAGCATATTTCTACAACAACATATTCCTTTATCACTCCGGAGAAACAGATTCGGCTCTGGCTTCCATACCTGTGATCAGGAATATCTATATTCCGTTATATGCGATCTGCAAGATGTCCGTTAAATACCCGAAGTTCGGAATACTGCTTCTTGCGACTTTTGTATCGCTCTTCTTCACAGGGAAGAAATACAGGAAGAAGACCTTGCTCCTCTTCCTTGCAACTTTCGTTCTCTCTATAGGAATAACATTTACGAGAAACACTTTTATCTACTACTACATCTATATCCTGGCAGGCTTTTTCTCTCTTGCTCTGATCCCTTTCTGCAAGGGCCTGGCTGTAATAAAGAAGCTCTTCAAGCAGAATCCTATGTTCATGCAGGGACTCATCACAGGAGCGCTGGTAGTTTTCTATGCCTTGATCTTACTTCTGAATAAGAATAATTATCTTATATTCCAAAAAAAGGAATTCCTGGCGCAGTTCCGATATGCTGAGACAATCAATCAGACACCAAACGCCAGGATCCTTACTTACGATGTTATGGATTCAGGCTTCTACACTGCTGCAGGCCTTCTTCCTCAAAACAGGTTCTTCTGCTTCCTCAATATCGAATCAAGCTACCCTGCAATTCTTGAAGAGCAGAACCGACTGATCGAAGCTGGATACTTCGACTACATCGTCACTTCCTTCTTCTGTGAGTGTGACTGGGATAATTATGTTCTCATCAGAGAGGAAACAGACACTTACATTGACTACACCGGCGAGAAAACTCTCTACGGGTACAGACTTTATAAGCGAATTTAAACTGAAACGCTTTTTCTGTTTAATAGTTTTCATGTCAGACCACCAGCCTTTCTACATAAGGATGAACCAGTAAAGGATTTACACCGATCTTAACGATATCTCCTGCCTTTACCTTGTTTTCTGTTACATCGACAGTCATGTGTGATACACCGATCCTGCCGATCACCGGACTCTTCTTTCCATTTATCCACACATTTAAGACAGGATCATCTTTGATCCGCTTAATGATATTCTTCAGGATATTGATGAACGAGAAATCCATCGTGCTCTTCTGAATAAGGCCTATGCCGCATCCCGTTCCGATCCTTACTACTGCAAGGGAACTGTCTCTCTTTAAATAAGCTTCACCGCTGTATCCGATGTGTTCGCCTTCGAGCCTCTCGTATACGGAGAACACCTTTGATTCAAGCCATACAGCTTCCTCGAGCTCATTGTTGTCAGCGACTTTTCCCAATATGGCACTGCCGACTCTTACCGCTTCGTAGCCCAATGAACCGAAAGTCATTGCTGCCTTGGAATTAGCGATGTGGCAGATTCCGGGTTCTACACCGGAAGCCTTGATCTTCTCGAGAGCAAGCTCGAAAACACGTACCTGGTTCTCAACACTCTTCTTATAGTTGTGTATGCTTCCTGCCAGGTGTGAGAAGCAGCCTTCGATCGAGATGCAATCCTTGAGCTTGCTGAAGTCCAGCATGTCATCGGCATTAAAACCGTATCTTCCGAGACCTGAATCGATCTGGATATGAACTCTCGGCTTCTTTCCGACGAGCTTATACACATCGAGAAGCTCAGGGATCTGATCCTCACTTCCCAAAGCGATTACGACGCCTAAAGATACCATCGTTACGAGCTCACTGAAATCAGAGATGGGCGTAAGCATGAGGATATCTTCCGTGCAGCCCTCTTTCCTGAGTGCGATAGCTTCACAGGGAGCTGTAACGGCGTACATGAATATATCCTGATCCTGAAGGATGTGATAAAGATTGGCTACTCCCAATCCGTAACCGTTCTCCTTAACAACAGCGATGATCTTCGCTCCTGTCTTATCCTTAATATATTTAACGTTGTTTATAATCGCTTCCTGCTTAATGACCAGAGTAGCGTCCTTATCAAAACAACTGTTATTCTGTTCATTTAAGATCTCACTGCACATAATGCAAACCTCGCTTTCTGTATACAAGGTTATTACTGCGTTTTTTCAAATCATCTTCATATCAGCATCAAAACGACAACAAGATTGAGAGAAAAGATAGGCTAAACTGTGTGAAAGAGATCAGTAAAAAACGCCGCTGAGCTTTATTTTCAGGGCGTTTCAAGGATTTTTACATTGTCCGGAAAACCGGCATATCAAACAACTTGGAATATGTAAAATTTTAAATACTCTGTCTCCGGAACATTCCAAAGTATGGGGTGATCCGGTGCCTGCGTTCTTGCTTCGATCTGCCTTAGACTGACGCTGGCATCCCTGGCCGCAGAAGAGAGCATCTTCCTGAATAATTCATCCGTCATGAAGTGCGAGCAAGAACAGGTGGCAAGGTATCCGCCTCTGGGAAGAAGCTTCATCGCCTTGAGGTTTATCTCCTTATATCCCCTGCCTGCCGAATCGACAGTATCTCTTGATTTGGTAAATGCAGGCGGATCTAAGATTATGTAATCAAATGAATGGTCCTTCCTCTCTGCCATCTTCGTCAGGAGCTCGAAAACATCCTCGCACACATAGTCGATCTTATCTGATAGTCCGTTGCGCTCTGCATTGGCCCTGGCCATCTCGACAGCCTGCGAAGATATGTCGACACTCGTAACGTGCTTGGCGCCGTTATAGGCGCAATTAAGGCCGAATGAGCCCGTATGCGTGAAGCAGTCTAAGACATTCTTATCCTTAGCGATCCTGGCAGCAGCCAGCCTGTTGTATTTCTGGTCCAAAAAGAAACCTGTCTTCTGGCCGTTCTCAACATCAACGGAATACCTGATGCCGTTCTCCGTGATCTCAGTGATGCAAGGATAATCAGCGCCGCCATACCAGCCTTTATAAAGCGCTAAGCCTTCCTTCTCGCGAAGGGCAAGCTCATTTCTCTCATAGATTCCCTTAAGCGGTTCTCCGAGCTCTTCAAAAACATCCATAAGAGCCTTATAGATAAGATCCTTATTAAGTTCCACACCAAGGCAGGCTATCTGCGTTACGGCGATATCTCCGTATCTGTCGCAGGTAAAGCCAGGTATCTGGTCAGCCTCCCCGTGAATAAGCCTGCAGCATTTGAAGTCATCTCCCGGCATGACAGTCTTCCTGTATGAGACCGCATAGAGCATGCGCCTGTACCAGAACTTCTGATCGAAGACATCATTGCTGTTGCGCGAGATTATCCTTACAGCGATCTTCGAATTTGAATTATAGAATCCTGCGCCCTGCCAGCTTGAGCCTTCAAAACAGTCAACGATACAGCCGTCTGTCAGCTCCGCATCTGATGAGATCTCATCCGCATATACCCACGGATGACCATTCTTCAATGATCTGGCAGCCTTCTGGGATATTGATACTTTGGGGAAGTTTCTCTCTGTCTTCATGCTTATACGACCTTATCAAGCCCACGGATCAGATGACTTAGGAGCCCTGATCATGCCGAGTATCATCTGCTCTTCAACAAACCACTGGTTGGTCGAAGGCTTGTGACGCATGGTGATAAAGCGCTTTGTATCAGCTCCGGATGATGTAAGAAGGATCCTCATCCTTCCGTCTGTCTCCTGGTCAAAGCCTCTTTCCGTCTCGATCGTATAAGGCATTGAAGGTGTGTAATCATTATCGGGTGATGTACCGCTGAAAAAGGACCTGACAACATGATCACCGTCTGCCATCCTGTCTGCGATAAACTGCTTCTGATATTCAGTTACTTCATAAGGTCCGTTAAGGAAATCCAGCATCTCAAATGTCTCTTCCTTATTAGCGGAATAGTTCATCATGGCTGCAACAAAGAGTGCGGCGCCATATTCGGGTTCATTCAAAGAAGCTATGGGCAGTGCCTTAAGTTCTTCTACATTACAGGGAAGCTTATCGAAAGTAATGGTCATATAAAGATCCTCCATTATGCTTTGCGTTTATATTAAGCAGTTAAGATTATAACATTAAGACAGAGTATTCGCGTCTTATGTGAACACTCTGTCTTAATGCATACGGAGGTTATAAACAGCTTAAACGGCGCTCAGATCAGCTGAAGGAATGTCGTAGACTGTGAGTACGGAATCAAACGCACCTACGATCTTCTTCACCTTATCGCTTCCCATGGAATATGTACTGCAGACGTAATTTACAGACTTCCTCTCATAGCAGCAGAGGATCACTACACAGGCATTCTCAATGCTGCCGCGCATCAGTGAATCAACCTTATCCCAGAATGTTCCGGAAGTGATATTGCACTTAACGGATCTGGTATCCACTGGAAGGAGCTTTATCCCCATCTCATTAAGATAATATTCACTTATAAGGTCACATGCCTTGCGAATATAACGTCTTATGGTCCTGTGAGTATAAAATGTCTTCTTCGCAAGAGTCTGCTCGGAACACCTGGATCCGAGGTAACTGACAGCAACGTCATACTCATAATCCTTCATCTTACCTGCGGCATATGCAAGCGCATTAAAGATATTGTCCCTTAATCTGGTATAGGTAACGGCATGCTCTGCATATCCCTTGTCCGCGAGATCCCTTACCGCCTTATCGATCATGTTCGGCCTTCTGAAAATGTCCTTCACTGTGCAATTAAACTCAACCATACTAATAACTCCTTAAAATCACGAAAAAACACTTGTCAAAAACGAACAAATGTATGTTATTCTTATGGAGTAATCATATCACCAAGGCCCTGTAATGTAAACAGAATTTATGTGACATTTTACTACATGTTGGGTTTTGTAATATTACATTTCGGGGAAAATAACTATTACTAATACATATATAATATATAATTAATTTATAGTATATATTAGAGGCTGCCCGGATTTCCGGACAGCCCTTATTATTTATCCCTATTCCTGTATGACTAGCTTATGCTCCGACCGCAACAAGTACTGCCGACAGGATGCAGATCGCGATGTAGGAGACAGTCGTGAAAATAACTCCTGCCCTGAAATGAGGCTTTCCGCGATGAACCGTGATGATCGTCATCAGCGCTGCAAAGCCCAGAGAGAGAGTTGCCCACATGGCGAGTATCCTCTTAGGCGTGTATCCGTAAATACTGTAGTACAGGCCTATCTTGCTCATTGATATAACAGAGAAGATGATGTTCTCGATCATGAGGAGCGTAACAAGTATCTTGGCAGGAAGAGCGAACTTGCCGTCGGAATCTGTTTTTCCGAGAAGGATGATCGCAATGTACACACACATGTTTACTGCTGCGATACCGACCATCTGCCAGAATCCTTCCTGCGCATAGCGTGATACGAGCATCCCGTCAGGAACATCACCTGCAAAGCCGCCTAACATATAAGTAAGCCTCTTAATAAAGAAGAGTATATATCCGATTACAAAGATGCCTGCAGCAGCATAGACCAGCGCGGAAGATACAGTCTTGCCACGTCCCTTGGTCCGAAGGAGCCCTGCTGCGACGCGCTTCTCTCTTTCCCCGTCAGATTTAGCACTTCTTGACATAAGGCCGTACAGATAAAAGCACACCGGGATCGCGAAGATCATGCGTGATATTATCTCTTCTGCTCTTAAGCCTACCAGGTATTTTTCAAGATCATCGAAGATGTTCTCAAAGAAGATACCGATATCCTTATCGATCGAAGCCATGAGGCAGACCGATATGATCATCAGAACAGACATTATGATGATGAATAATACTGCGCTTAAATGATTTTTCTTAGGAGCCGCTTCAGTTCCGTCTTCACCTTCCTTGCGCGGCTTTGCAAAGCATTTCCAGTCAACTACAAAATTCGGGAAACCGGCAAATGACTTTACGTAAAAACCGTGAATGAGGTCAGCAGGTATAAATCCGGATGTCTTGCCGCCTAACAGAAGGTCATTTGATACCAGTACGGAATAAACGGCTCCAAGATGCATAGCAAACAAAGAGACTACTTCGATATCACCAAATACCTCTTCAGACGCGATCGTAGCCGTAAGTCCTGCAAGGAACGTTATGACATACCAGAATTTGGTGCCGGAAGTAAGCCTGGCATCAAACCCTCTTCTTCCGCGCCTTATTATCTCGTTAACGGCTATAAAGAGTAATGCAAATATTGGATATGCGATATTGTATTTAAACTCTCCGGAGCCTATTGATACCGGTATATAAAACTCTTCAGAAAAGGTTACGAGGAGCCTTAAATATAGGTATGCTAAGGGATAGGCAAGGACAACGCCCAGCCTCTGAAAGATGATTTTCTTATCCATTTGTGATCAGTCCTCCCTGTACTCGAGGATGTCCCCGGGCTGGCAATCCAATGCCTTACAGATATCGTTTAGTGTTGAGAACCTTACGGCTTTTGCCTTCTGGTTCTTAAGAATGGACAGGTTTGCCTGTGTGATTCCTACCTTTGCAGCCAGATCGCCGGAGGAGATCTTGCGCTTAGCCATCATTACATCAAGATTTACTATGATCATGTTTCTCCTCCTTTCTCAGATCGTAAGATCCATTTCTTCCTTCATCGTGATAGCCTTGGAGAATACCACTCTGATGCTGAGCACGACAAGTGACATGAACAGGGCTACGATCGCAAGGATCCAACCGCCGTTCCAGATGAAGCCGCATACGGTGCAATCAACCGCGATCCCGACAAGAGCACATGTAATGATCGTCATAATCTTGGTATTCTCTCTATCAAAGACCTTATCCTTGCTCATATTGGATAACATCTTAAATAACGGGATAAGCACCAGATAACCGCCGACGGTTCCGATATAGAAGATAACCGTAAGAGCGATTACTCTCGGGAGATCGAAAACTCCGGCCCATACGTACGCAATATATTTAACAATGACTACACCGAAGATATCGGCAACAACAGCCATGGCGGTAAAAAGGACCGTGGCTATCTTTGCCCATCTCAAGATCACGTCGTCATATTTCATCTGTTTTTCCTCCTTGAAAACTGTAAAAGCATGCCTTACAGCAAGAATACTAACACAGTGATTTTCGTTTTTCAAGAGTTTTTTATCGTTTCTCAATAAATATTTGCTGATTAGGGAAACTGTTTCCTGCCATTAACCCGTATTCGAAAAACCGAATAAACCGGGCTGACGATCACCCTCGACGGCATCACCATTTAAATTTGCTGTTGACCGCGGTAATTAATAAAATAATACTTAAGATTGCGATATAATAACTTCAGCAAGTGTTGTATGCTTGTATGGAAGTTTATTTTACGAGGAGTACTTATGGACTATATAATCTCTTCTTCAAAGCTCAGAAACAAGGATATCGAGATCGTCTGCGGCAAAGACACATTAAGCGGTGTCAGGAAGATAGCAGCAAAGGTCTCAGGCGATATCAAGGCCGTATTCGGAACTGCACCTTCCGTTGTTGAATCCTCCAAGTGCAAGTCTCCGATCCTGGTAGGCCTTGCAGGCGACAAGCTCATTAAGGATACCGGCGTCGACACAACCGATATCGAAGGCAAACGCGAAGTCTATAAGATCGAAGTTAAGGATTCTTCTCTTGTAATTACGGGAAGCGACAAGCGCGGCACCATCTATGGTCTCTTCAAACTTTCAGAGATGCTGGGTGTCTCCCCTTTCATCGACTGGCTCGACATAAAGCCTCCGAGAATGACGACCTTCAAGATCCCTTCTGACTACTGCATGGTATCGAAAGAGCCTTCCGTAAAATACAGAGGCTTCTTCATCAACGACGAGTGGCCCGCATTCGGCAACTTCTGCATGCACAACTTCGGCGGCTTCAACGCTAAGATGTATGAACATGTTTTCGAGCTCCTGTTAAGACTCAAAGGAAACTATCTCTGGCCTGCAATGTGGGCGGAGATCTTCCCTGATGACGGTCCGGGCCTTGCAAATGCCGAGCTTGCAGACGAGCTCGGTGTCGTAATGGGAATGAGCCACCACGAGCCGTGCTTAAGACAGGGCGAGGAATATAAGCATTTAAGAGGTCCCAAGTCCATCTACGGAGATGCCTGGAACTTCCTCAAGAACGAGAAAGGCATCACGAGATTCTGGGAAGACGGTCTTAAGAGAAGCGGCAAGTTCGAAAATGTCATCACCGTCGGTATGCGCGGCGAAGCAGATACCGCGATCATGGGCAAGGATGCGACGCTCAAGGACAATATCGACCTGCTGCGTAAGGTATTGAAGACTCAGAATAAGCTCATCAGAAAATACGTAAACAAGGACCTTGATAAAGTACCGAGAATGCTCGCTCTTTATAAGGAAGTTGAGCCTTATTTCTACGGCGATGAGAAGACGCCCGGCCTTATGGGCGATCCTGAGCTTGACGGCGTAACCCTGATGCTCTGCGACGATAACTTCGGCAATCTCCGTACGGTTCCGACACCTGAAATGCGCAGTCACAAGGGCGGTTACGGAATGTACTATCACTTCGACTATCACGGCTTGCCGATCTCTTTCGAGTGGTTCAACACATCCAATCTCGCAAAGACATGGGAACAGATGACCACAGCTTATGACTTCGGCATCAGAGACCTCTGGATCGTCAATGTCGGCGATATCTTCAGCACCGAATATCCGCTGTCATTCTTCCTCGATCTCGCTTACGACTTCGACCGCTGGGGAACAACGAATCCGGACGCTCCGGCCGAATACACGAAGCTTATCGTTGACCGTGTATTCAGTTCGAACATCTCAGCATCTGACAAGCGTGCCATCCGCGAAATGCTCTCAGGCTATACCCGCATTACTTCCGCACGCCGCACAGAGGCGATGAACGACAAGGTTTACAATGCATTTAACTATAATGAGACTTTCGATCTTCTTGAGGATATCGATGCGCTCATGAAGAAGTGCGACAAACTCAGAGCCAAGTTCACAGGCAACACGGAATTCGCTTTCTATGAATTAGTCTGGCTTCCTCTGACAGCAAATCTCAATATTCAGAGGATGTGGCTCCTGACCACTTTGAACCACGCGTTCTGTGAGCTTGGAAGCACTTACGCAATGACGCTCGCCAAGGAGATCAACAAGTGCATCGCGTACGATAAGATCATCGTCGATGAGCTTCACAAGATACATGGCGGCAAGTGGTACGGAATGGGCTTATCCGAACACATCGGCTTCAACAACTGGTGTGAGGAAGGCTGCAAATATCCTGTAGTAGGCACTTTCGAGCCTGCCAATAAGGAAAGACTCATTACAACTATTAAGGGTTCATGCCAGAGCACAGAAGGCAAGTTCTGGACAGGCAGAGTCCTTCTTCTGGACCGGTTCCTTGATCCTTCCTGCGATGAAGCTACACTGCTCCTCAGCACAGCATGCGACAAGGACGTTAAGTTTTCCGTAGAAAACCCATGCAAGGGATTGATCTTCTCTTCTTTAGAAGGCACCATCAAGCCTTACACGCTGAACGAGCTTAAGGTTAAGATCGACCGCTCTGCTATAAAGAAAGGCGACTCCACGGAGTTCTGCATCCACAGCGCTGACGGATATACGGTAGTCAAGGTTCCCTTCAACAGGGCTTCCGCATTCAAGGGCGAGAAAGTCCATCACTGGGTCGGAAGGAAAGATTTCGGAGAAGACATCATCAAGGCAAATATCTTCGACAGATCGCTCGAGAAGAATGCATTCGGAATGAACTACATCTCCATCCTGCCACTAGACTACAGCAAAGCGTATTCTTCTCCTTCATTTGCCGCTTACGGCGTTATCCGTGATTACAGCCGCGGCATGGATGTGATCAAGGCATATCCGCAGGATGAAGTCCTTGGCGTAAAGAACGCTCCTTATCTTGAATATAAGATAAACGTTCCTGAAGAAGGCAAATACGATGTAACGCTCTATACCAACCCGAGCAATCCGTTCTCCCGCGAGCCGAAGATCCTTGTCGGCATTAGCGTCAACGAAGGCAAGCTTAAGAAGATCAACATGATCCCTGAAGGATTTGCAGTCGGAGACGGCAACCCGTACTGGTCACAGGGTGTTCTCGACAATGTCCGCAAGACCACATTTACGGTCAGTCTGAAAAAGGGTGTAAACACTCTAAGCATTCATGCAATCAATCCGAACCTCGTCCTGCAGAAGATCGTGATCTGCGAGGAAGGTTCGAAGATACCTGAATCGTACTTAGGACCCAAACCGACTTACATGACTTAAATTAATCAGGCTGCCTCACATGAGACAGCCTGATTTCTTATTTCCTGATAAATATTTACGGAAGTCCTTTTACTTCATGCGTGCCGGAATACTCCCATTCTTCGGCCCTGAAGTTAAGGCTGGCAGACCCGTCTGCAGGATAAACGACATAGATCTCTGCGCCTACAGGATACTTATCCTTCTCTTTTTCCTGTAGTATCAGGCCTCTGCCGTTGGACAGATCTATAGCAGGCATACCGTTGGTTTCATGTGTGCCTGTGACCGTAACATATTCGATCGTATAATCCACGGTGATGTATTTCGCAATGGTCTTATCATCGAACTTCGCCTTGGCAAGCCTAGTCTGGCCGCCCATGGTATTAACCACAAAACCGCCGTTGTCATTTATGGAAGGCAGCATACAGAACACGAAAATGCCTGCAGCGAGAACAATGACCGACATCACTATGGCAAAGATCTTTGCACCCGTATTCTTGTGATAGAAAACAGCATAAGGATCGTCCGGCATAACACCGAGCTCTACCGTGTCACCGACATAAGGCGTAAGCTTGCCAGTCCTCATATTGTCTTCCTGGAAAGCCTGATATGTAACGCCGTTTATCGTGTATTCGAAAACAGGAGCTCCGGTAATGTAATACCTGGGATGATTGATAGTGCTGCTGTTATTATTGCCCCCGTCAACCATCTTGATATAGCCGATGCATCTGCCCTGCACCGTATTTTTCGAAGCCTTCGAGAACCTCAAGTAGCCAACGATCGTATAGACGATAAAGAAGAGTCCGCCAAGAACGAACCATGTTCCGCAGCCTGCTGCCATTGCCTTTGCATAGCCTATCGACGGTGCAAAAACCGCAGGGACGATTACGCCCAGTCCGAACGCTATGATGGCAGCTCCGGGAATAGCCTTGGGAACCTTGGAGTGCTGCGGAAGTTCCGGCGTTTCTTCATCTTTATTGCCCGGCAGGAAGAAAGCTATGCCGAAGAGAATGAACACTCCTCCAAATGTAAATATCAGAGCGGGAATCATCTTGTTTATTGAGAAGATGATCAGGAGTACAACAGCGATGGCAAATATAACAATCGGCAGGAACTTCTTAACAGTTCCTCCGGTTGTATCTGCAGGTTTAAATGTGGTGTGAAGATACCCCTTCAGATAATCCTTAGTCTGCTCATAGATGATCGAGCGCTCTTCTGAATCAGTCTCATGATTCGTGCTGAAATAGTAAGCCTTAAGATCCTCACGGAATCTCATAAA
>JAEFBA010000013.1 GCA_016292145.1 Saccharofermentans sp. | reverse complement strand
GGATCGCCTGGTACTTATCTTTTGCAGTAAGATAGTTTCCTCTGTTCAAGGCCATCTTGCCCTGTTTGATCAGATCTCCCCTGTGGAAATCCGTAAAAGCAAATTCGCCGCCGCAGAAAGGACAGCCAAAAACTTCCTGACCCTCATCAAAGTTCAGGACACCCCCACACTTAACGCAGGAATAACTCTTAAGTAATGCCATTTTTGATCAACCCTTGTTCCTTTATAAAGCCTGCACGATAAGCAGGCAACAATAAACCACCAAATCGATTATACAAATTTTTAAATCAAAGTGGTATATTTCCGGGCTCAAAAACGGCCTGATATAAGGACTATTTCTTCAACCTGTTTAGCGCTTCCTGCATCTTCTTATTCTCGGCGTTCTCTTCAAGCTTCATAAGGAGCGCGCTGACTCCGGTGCAGACAGCAAAAGAGATGATGAATCCTATCCACGCCGCAGCATTATCTATCGGGAACCACCCGAAGATGATGACGAATGCGGTGATAGCGATCAGAATGGTCACAAAGAATAAGATATTGCGGATGATCAATGCGAGATCCTTGATAAGGATATCGGTGAGGAATATATTCTGCGCCGCAGTGATTATCGCTGCCATAAGCAGGAGCTGAA
This sequence comes from Saccharofermentans sp., assembly GCA_016292145.1. Lineage (GTDB taxonomy): Bacteria > Bacillota > Clostridia > Saccharofermentanales > Saccharofermentanaceae > Saccharofermentans. The sequence continues at coordinate 42,157 of JAEFBA010000013.1, read as the reverse complement.
GAAGTGTTGAAGATAAAAGTCCCTGTGAGCCGAGTGTGAAAAGCGTGGAAATGCTTTTCGCTTCATCACCTACGATCAGATTGAATAAGACAAATATCAGGACCATGACTCCGTAGATCGCGAACAGCTGCCTTATGTAATCGAAAATGTTTTTCTTCTCTTCCATCATCTTAACCCCAGCTTTCTTCTGAGTTCATCTGAATACATGCGTGATACGACGATCTGCTCGCCGTTCTGCAGAGTGATCCTTATCTTGCGGTTAACGTCAGTCTTAAGACTCTTGATCTTACGAAGGTTCACGATGCTCTGCTTGCTTATGCGCAGGAAATCACGCTCGGCAAGCTGCTGCTCGAGTTCATAGAGCTTCAGCTCTGACTCATAGGTATCAGCGTTTGTGTATACAAATGTCTTGCGGTCGACGGCCTCGACATACAAGATCTTATCCGTGTCAAGAAGCACGGTCTCATTGTCCTTCCTTACGGCAATCTGCATGTCGATCATGCGCATCATAGCGACCATTCTCTCGATGTCGTTATTCAGATGCGGTGCACGGATGATGACTTCTATATCGTCATATTTGCCGTCAATATCAAGATTGATCTTCATCATTCAAGTCCTTTTTTCCTGAAAGCCACGAAAAACAGCACGACCGCCAGCACAGCATTCACTATAAGGATCAGTATGCTCTCCGTCTTAATTCCCTCAAAAGACATTTGGTTCATCAGGACTCTGAGCTGCTGCGTATAAAAGATCCTGGCGACCTTCTCTATTTTATCATTGAACATCGCAAGCATGGGCGAAAACGAGAAGACCATCATGACAGGCACAAAGAGCGACGTTGCAGACATCTGGTTTGCAGAGAACACTCCTATGCACGCACCGATAACCACAGAGATCACTAATCCTGCTGCCATAATGCCAAGGTAGAACGGAATGTCTGATGCAGGAAGCCCTGTTGCCATTATCCCTGCGCCCGCCACGCAGAGCGTCCAGACATAAAGACCGACGCCAAGAAGATATTCCCAGGCCTTGACATTTGCCATCGTCAGAACACGCAGTGTGTTCTTTTCCTTCTCTTCTGAGATTATCGCCGCAGCCGATGTTATCGGCGCCATTCCAAGGAACATGACAGAGAACAGTTTGGTAAAGAACAGCTCCGGCATGTCAGGGATCTTGACCGCATTTTCCATCAGGAGCGTCATTGCCGGAAACATTATGAACTGGATAAGAACAGTCTTATTCTTCAATGTATCCTTCAGCTGCTTTTTAAAGATAACGCCGACATTATGCATATCTGATCTCCTCTTCCGCTTCGAGTTTTCTTCCGGTCAGTTCAATGAACACGGTCTCCAGTGTAGGTTCTGATGAATGTATCGTCTCGACCTTTCCCTGTGCTATAAGACTGCTGATCTTTTCTGCAGATTCCGCACCGTGCGGGAAAGAGATCTCCTCACCGGTTTTAAGGTGTATATTTATCTTCTTCTGATGGTTATATCTTCTGCATATCTCAGAAGGTGCGCCGCGGTCGACGATCTTCCCCTCATTCAGGAGCGCGACATCATCACACAGCACTGCCGCCTCCTCCATATTGTGTGTCGTAAGGAAGACCGTACAGCCTGAATCTTTGCGGTCCAGAATGAGCCTGTGGATATATTTCATCGTCATGGGGTCTAAACCGCTTGTCGGTTCATCAAGGAACAAGATCTTCGGAGACACCATGAACACCCTGGCAAGCTTTAATCTTGCGAGCATTCCTTTCGAGAGCTTTGCCGCAGGCTTTTTGGCACTGTCAGAAAGACCGACTTCTTCAAGCGCTTTGCCTATACCTGAATAAGGGATGCCGTAGATATCGCAGAAGATCTTAAGGTTATCTGCAACAGACAATCTGTCGTAAACTCCGTGATCGTCCATCATGATGCCGATCTGCTTTTTATCATCGCCTGTCAGGTCTTTTACGGACTTCCCGAAAACACTGACCTCACCCGAGTCGAACCCGGTCTGCCCCGTGATTATCTTAATAAGTGTCGTCTTGCCTGCACCGGACGGTCCGAGCAATCCGAAGATCATACCCGGCTTTATATCCAGATCGATCCCTGAAAGCACCTGTTTATCCGAGAAGCTCTTGCATATATCTTTTGCATTGATCATATCCTGTCTCCTTTTTCCTTTGCCGGCTCGAAAATAGCAAAGTCCGGAAAGTCATTCAACGGCTCATGACGCGAGTTGCCATATGCGCGACATGAGTTGCCAAAAACACCGCAAAGTTCTTCGCAGATATCCCGAAAATAAAGGCCGGAATACCCGGCCAAATAATAGTCAACAGCTACTGTCTTTATCAGATAAATTCAGGATCGATAAATTCCACGCCGTTCTTTAGAAGCTCCTCTATGAAGATCTTGTAATAGCCCGGAACAAGCGCTTCAGTCTCATCATGTGCATGAAGAAGGAGAATGTGGGAGCTGTTGTCCCTAAGGAGCACAGCACCGTCTTCAGGATCACTGTCATGGATCCTCTTCATAACATCTTCCAAACCGAATCCGCTGCCCGGCCTGATACAGTATTCCGCAAAATCGAATGTCCAGAACGTATCGATGTCCTTATCAAGTCCGCGCTCACTCCACCACGGATAGCCGAGCTCAGTATCCTTAACCTTGTCAAAGGCGTTTCCCTTAAGAAAGTCCTGCAGAAGCGCCTTGTTATCACCGCCCTTGTCACCATAAGGGAAACGGAACGGTCTGAAGCGCCTCTCTACACCTGCCTGCTCATAGAAACGGTCGAGGACTTCTTCGTTCTTTAAGATCTCTTCTTTTGCCTCCTCGAAGCTTATCTCCGAGAAATGCGGATGCGTATAACTGTGGTTGCCCACGATCATTCCGTGCTTTAACGCATAGACCAGCTCGTCCGGGTGGTTCTCGGCCCACTGCCCCACCATGAACATAATGACTTTGATATTCTTGCTGCAAAGATAATCAACTATTGCCGGTGTGTTCTCAGATGAAACATCATCTATCGTAAGTAATGCTCTGATCATTTCCTCTCCTAACGCAAGATCACATCTGGTGTCTTACCGTCTTATATTCATCTCCGTCCTTATAGAACGGGCACTCTTTGACAGGACGGCTCGATAATCTTATGACTTCATCTTCATCAAGATCAAGATCGCAGACAGCTTCGCCCGTCTCTTCGTCTATATAAGCATATTGGCATGTCTCACAATTGGCCATAATAACCTCTTCTTAATCGTCAATCTCACTGCTCGGCAGGAATTCCATCACGTCATCGCTGGGCGAGAACTCGGTCACGCCGTCATCTTCGGAATTCAATTCAGATTTGGGTATCACTGAACGGATAACTGCCGTAACCACTTCATATTCTTCCATCAGCATATCATGTTCAGTCTTTATCGTTCCGCTGTCAACGGCATTCGCAGCAGCTTCGAGCTTAGCGGCACGAAGTGACAGTGCAGATGCACCGATCATCTTAGATGAACTCTTAAGCGCATGAACATAGATGGAATAATCATGCCAGTTCTCATTCTCGTAGCTCTTTTGCAGGTTGTGCGACTTTTCGAGTTCACCGTATGCATATTCGGCAAGGAGCGAACGGTACAGAGCCTCATCATCCTGGCAGTACTTAAGGCCGGCCTTGGGCTCGATGCCGACAGAGCGCAGGATCGTAAATGCATCCTCCGAAGTGCCCTCTTCGATCGTCGTCATCTTGGGCTCATCCTTGACCCTCTCGACCTTATTGTCAGGCAGATATTTCATTATCATCTTCTCAAGCGCGTAGTTGTCGATAGGCTTTGTAAGATAATCAGAAAAGCCCTCTGCAAGATACCTTTCCTTCGCGCCTATTACGGCATCGGCAGTAAGGCAGATGACAGGTACATCATGGCTTAAGCTGTTCTCATCATCGCGGATCTTGTGGAATGCTTCAGTTCCGTCCATCTCCGGCATGCGCTGGTCCATGAAGATGATGTCATACCTGGTCTTAGCGGCCATATTGACTGCATCCGCACCGGATATGGCAGTATCTATCTTCATCTTGGTATTCTTCAGGAGATTGACCGCAACCGTAAGATTGATCCTCGTGTCGTCAACGATAAGGATGACCGCTTCAGGCGCCCTGAAAGACTCCTTATACGGCCTGTCACCCGGCAGGTGCTCCTTAAGACGCGCCTGGAAATCGCCAATAGGCTCTTCAGAAGCAATAGTCTGAGGGATCGTAACGGTAAAGATGGAACCCTTGCCGTATTCGCTCTCGACTTCGATAGTACCGTTCATAAGATCGATAAGGCTCTTGGTGATAGCAAGTCCTAAGCCGGTGCCTTCGATAGTGTTGTTGCGCTCCATTTCGAGTCTCTCGAACTTCTTAAAAAGCATATCCCGATCTTCAGGCTTGATGCCGATTCCGGTATCCCAGACAGTGATGACTAGATTGATCTTCCCTTCTTCTGTCCTCTTGCCGCGGATCTTAAGGCTGACTGAACCCTTGTCCGTAAACTTGACGGCATTATTCAGAAGGTTCGTAAATATCTGACGGATCCTGACTTCATCACCGGACAGTTCATCAGGGATGGAAGGATCGACTTCTACGGTAAACTTAAGGCCCTTATCCTGCGCCTTGAAGAGGATCATGTTATTTATATCGTTAATGAGCGAGCTTAACTGGTAAGGTGCTTCAAGAAGGTCCATGCGGCCCGCTTCGATCTTGGAGAAATCCAGGATATCGTTAACTATTGCAAGAAGGTTATGTCCGGCCTTCTTAACATCGCCTGCGTAAACACTGATGTTCTCCAAAGAATCCTTAACGAGCAGCGGATCGCTTGCCGCAAGGTCCATAGCCCTGTGGTTCTCACGTATTATCATCTCATTCATGCCCAATACGGCATTGATGGGAGTTCTGATCTCATGAGACATGTTCGCAAGGAAGTCACTCTTCGCATTATTTGCGCTCTCGGCTCTTACCTTCTCCTCAAGGAGCTCGCCCTGAGCCTTAACATAAGGTCTTACTGTAAGAAGCGCCAGAACAGCACCGACCAGGAGCGATATAACGAGGATTATCACATATCCTATTACAGTGGACCTTGTCTGTGCCGACAGCTGGTCTTCAAACCAGCTTACGGAAAAGTCGACCGCTATAATGCCGGAGACATTGCCCTGCGCGTCAAATACAGGGCTGTACGCACTGTAGAACTCTCCCCACTTATCCGTATAAGGGGTCTCGTCCACGGAAGCTCTTCCCTTCGCAGCACTTGAAAGCGCTACGGTATATTCAACGCTGTCGCCGTAGCTTGCGGGATCCACTAAGTCCAAGTCCATCGTGAAGATAAAGCTGTCAGGACCTGCTTCCTTGATACAGTAAACGTACTCAAGCTCTACATTGTCTCTGAAGACAGCAAGAGTGTTATAGATCTTGTTGTAATTGTCGTCGCCAACGGCATCTTCCGTGAGATACTTCATGTCTTCGCCGCTGACAGAACCTGCCGCACAATTGGCGATGTCGAGCATACGCTGCTGGATGGCCTTGCGGATGCCTACTCTGGATCTGTAGATCGATACCGAACAGAAAAAGATACTGGAGACGAGCAGAATGCACTCTACCATGAGAATAATCTTAGTAGACAGACTGTGCTTTGATAACACGGTGCATTCCCCCTCCAATCCGGTATTTTTATAACTGAATTATACTATCTAATAAGATACAGTAAAATCAATGTTTTATGAGTTTTGCATCACCCGGGGCCGTGTTGCCTGTAATGTTGCTTTTTGTCCGCCCGGAAGGCAACAAACCCTTAAAAGTGTGGTCCGCCTCCACCGTGCAGTGTGGTCCGCCTCCACCGTGCTGCAACGCTCCTAGCCAATCACAACAAAAAAAGAGGTCACCCCTAAGGATGACCTCTGTAATCTGCTTATCGATTATAACTTACGATTAGCCTTCAGCGATAGCACCTGTAGGGCAGGAAGCTTCGCAAGCACCGCAGGATACGCAAACATCGGGATCGATGTTGTACTGTGTATCGCCCTGGGAAATAGCTCCAACGGGGCAACCGTCAGCGCAAGTACCGCAAGATACGCAAGCGTCAGAAATTACATATGCCATAAAAATATCCTCCTATTCAGATAATGAGATGATTATTCCATAAAACCCAAAATACAACAAGTATAAGAAAGGGTGTTTGTTAAAAAACACCCTTTTCTGCCACTTTTTATGACCTAAAAATCGACATCGGTCGGAAACCTTAGCCTTCGTCACCTTCCAAGTCGCTGTATGCCCCGTTCATGTCGGGATAATCGTTGAAATCGTTCTTATTGGAGTTATGTTTGACCATATCGCCGTTCAGATCCTCAATATCAGCCCAAGAGAACTTCTCGATCTCCGTCTCGCTCTCTGATACGAACTTTATGCTCAGTGTTTCTTCGATATAGTTAACATCCGTAACCTGCCCCATTCCGCGCGGTGTCCTTACTCTTGCACCGGGCTCGGGGAGCCTTCTGTGAGCATCGTCATAAGCTTCCTTCTCAAACTGGAGGCAGCACATGAGCCTTCCGCAGGCGCCGTTGAGCTTGCCCGGGTTAAGAGACAGTCCCTGTGATCTTGCAAGCTTTAAGTTAACTGGTGCAAAACGGTTAAGGAACGAGCAGCAGCAGAGCTCTCTTCCGCACATGCCGATTCCGCCTACAAGCTTTGCCTGGTCTCTCGAGCCGATCTGACGGAGCTCGATCCTGGTGCGGAATGTGTATGCCAGGTCCTTAACGAGCTCTCTGAAGTCTACTCGGCCGTCTGCCGTGAAATAGAATGTCAGTTTCTTCATATCGAACGTGTACTCGCAGTCAACAAGGTTCATCTCGATGGAGCGTGCGGCGATGAGCTCCTTGCATTTGAAGAAAGCATCCTTCTCTTTGGCGCAGATATCGTAATACTTCTCAAGTTCCTTCTCACTTGCGATACGCTTGATGTAAGGGATCTCCTCATTCGTGTCCTCGGCATAGGGTTCCTGTGCAACGAAGGCGATCTCTTCGCCTGTCTCAAGCTCCACCATGACTGCATCGCCCAATGCGAGCGAATAGCCGTCACAGCGGAATCTCAGCGTAACGCCGGCATCTCTTGTTCTTAAGTTTACGATCTTCATTTTTTAAGCTCCTCATGTATTCGAAGAAGCATGGCGGATGCGGAGGAATCAAAATTCGAATTGACCTCCAGAGCCCTTAAGAAGGTATTGACCGCCTCAGTGCATCTTCCCAGTTTAAGTGTTGTTATATGTTTGTTCGAGGCAACGAAATTCTCGATCGCCTCCCTGTCTGCTTCGTTATTGATCTTGCGGCAATCAGGATAATTGCTGAGCCTTGCGACATCGTCAAGGAATAAAAGGATCGCAGAAGCTGCGATCTTCGCATCATCCTTAAAGCCTGTTAATACATCGACATAATCTTCGAGCACATCGATATATGACGCCATTGGCATTCCGATCATAATGCTGTTGATCTCATGCCTGATGCTTACACCGGAGTCCTCTCTTGCAAGGCTTATGGCCTTCCCCGGTATCCTGCCGCTGTTATATACGGCCGCCTTGACCTTGGACTCCTCAAGATCAGGGCAATTTGCCTTTACGATCTGTTCCAGTTCCTCCTCGGAATAAGGATCTAACTTTATCTCTGTTACTCTGGACATGACCGTATCAAGGACTGCATCGGTATTCGAGCTCGTAAGGATGAATACCACGTCCTTCTTGGGTTCTTCGAGCGATTTAAGGAGAGCATTCTGGCTCTCGACGCCCAGATAATCGAAATCGATTATGAATGTCTTGGTCCTTGCGAACTGCGGCTTCAGATAAGATTCCGCAACGACATTGTCCTTAATGAAATCGACCTTGACGTTCTTGGTTTCCGCGGGTTCATAGACTCTTGTGATGTCAGGTGTCGTGAAGTTATCGAAATACCTGCAGTTGGAACATACTCCGCAGGCGCCGTCCGGGCCTGCATCAGAGCACATAAGAGCCTTTGCGAATTCTTCTGCGATGAGCCTTTTGCCCATACCGGCAGGACCTGAGAGCATGTATGCTCCGCTGCCTCTTCTCTGAGCTTCGGCAGCTAATCTGAGCTTTATCTGCTTCTGTCCTGTGATATTCGAAAAAGCCATCAGATCTTCCCTTCCAACGATCCCTTCACCACTTCAAAGATCTCATCTATTCCCTTAGAGGCATCTATCGTGACCACGCGGCCTTCGGAAGACTTGGCGAGTTCAAGATAGCCCTTCCTTACATCTTCCTGGAACTTGAGGCCCGCAAGCTCGATCCTGTCGGATGCTTCGCCTCTCTTGCCTCTTCTCTCCAGAGCTTGTTCGGCACTGATGTCAAAGAAAAAAGTGATATCAGGCTTAAGACCGCCTGTTGCTGCCATGTTAAGGCCTGCAACAAAGTCCATGCCCATGCCTCTGGCCATTCCCTGATATGCCGACGACGAATCGAAGAACCTGTCGCAAAGAACGATCTTCCCCTCTTCTAATGCGGGCTTGATCACTTCATCCGTTATCTGGGCTCTTGCAGCCTCAAATAAGAGAAGCTCGGTCCTTGCAGTCATCTGGGTATTCTTCTTATCAAGAAGGATCTCCCTTATGCGCTCGCCGATAACGGTTCCGCCGGGTTCCCTGACGAAAATGAAATCCTTGTTATTAGCCTTAAGATATTCCTTAAGGAGCTCGCACTGCGTGCTCTTGCCGCATCCGTCAATGCCCTCAAAAGTTATAAATATACCCTTCATAATCAGTTGAGATTAATATTCTTGAGCGACGCGATCTCAAGATAGATCTCCTTGGTTATTCTGGCATTATCGCTTCTGATATCTTCGATGGTCTCAACCTTCTTGACGTTCTTGGCGACCTCAGCGTCTAATTCTCTTGAACGCTTATTCTTGGGTTTGCGCTCACCGTTGAACTGCTGTCTCTTCTCAGAGCCCTGGTTCTGTTCGCGCTTATTGAACCTGTTATTGTTGTTCTTATCGCGGTTATTCTGTCTGTCGGAATTACGCTCGCGGTTCTGATTCTGACCCTGGTTCTGATTCTGGTTCTGGCCCTTGCCCTCAGCCTGGATCTCAGCGTTATCGCCTTTCTTGTCATATCCGCCCTGTCTGGGACCGTTATTCCTTCTTCTGCGGTTACGGTTGTAGTTGTTTCTGCGGCCGTCCTGCTTAGCAGGGTCGAATTTCTGGCGCTTTTCTCTGTTCTGGTCGCCGCCTCTGTTGTCTGACTGCGGTACGAATGCGCCCGAATTGTTTTCTGACATAAATTCCTCCATCTTTCGTAAATGACGTGCCTAATTATAAACTTTGATACCTGATAACTCAATTATCCGCGCTTCCGATAAAGGGACACTTCTTTATCGTCAGGGTGATCCTGTCCCACATCCTTAAGTTCTCTTAAGGGGACCGTAACAAATGACCTGAGATACCACCTGGGATGCGGGATAGTCAGTTCAGGCTTCATTATTACCTTGTCCCCGTAGAAGATGATGTCTATATCTATCGTTCTGGGTCCCCAGTGGACATCCCTTTTCCTTAACAGGTCATTCTCGATCACGTGGATCTTATCAAGGAGCTCGAAAGGACCGATATCCGTGTAAAATCCTACGCATGTATTAAGGAAATACGGCTGTTCCTCAAGACCTACAGGTTCTGTCTCGTAGATCGAAGCCTGCCTGAAGCCTTCGACTCCGGGAAGAGCCTTCAAAGCCTCTTCTGCTGCAAGGATATTCTCCTCGCGGTTGCCTAAATTGCTTCCCAAAGACAGGATGACGAACTCTTTTTTATTCCTTTCGATGGTCACTTCCATCGTCTCGAAAATGCCCTTTACGGGTGCTTCGGGCTTCGATACGGTAACAACGACCTTCTCTATGCGGCTGTCAGTCTTAAGGACTCCGTCGGCGATCTTCTGTGCAAGATGCTCGATAAGATCGCCCTTATCAGAAGTAACGATCTCCTTGCAGGCTTCATAGATCTTTGAATAGTCGGCAGTATCTGCTAAGTCATCGGTATAGCAGCCCCTGATCCTGTCCATGAAGATGTCCAGTGATATGATGAACTTCTGGCCGTCTTTCTTTTCGAAATCAAAACAGCCGGTATGTCCTTCAAATTCCATTCTCGAGAGCGTTATCTTATCCAAATCAGTTATCCTTTCACAAATTCGCAAATGCGTAGAATGACTCATCAAAGCTCTTCAGAGCCATCCTCGTAGCTGCGACATTATGGACCCTTACCATTGAAGCGCCGACCGATGCGGCCATGAACGAAAGGCCCGCGGTGGCATAATCGAGCTGGGCTTCGTCCGCCGCATCACCGCCTGCAAAGAGCCTTGCATATCTTTTCCTTGATGCGGCATAAAGAACAGGGTGCTTTCCCTGCATGCCCAAAGAGAATAATGAAGCGCTGAGCTCAGCATCCTGGATCCTTGTCGTGCCGAAGCCGATTCCGGGATCAGTCATTATCATGTTGTCGGCGATGCCGGCTTTCCTTGCGATCTCAATGCTCTCGGTAAGCTCTCTTACGGCTCTGCTGCTTATCGTCTCGGTATAAGGGAACGGATCTCCCTTAGTCCTGGCGTTAAACATCAGGATGCATCCGGTGCCGTTGTCACCGACGGTCTTAGCCATGTCGGGATCTCCAAGAAAACCTGTGATGTCATTGATTATGTCGGCGCCTGCGGTTATAGCTGCAGCTGCCGTAACTGACTTGAAAGTATCTACGGAGAGCGGAGTGTCAAAGCGGCTCCTGATTGCTTCCAAAGAAGGAATAAGCCTTTCCATCTCTTCTTCTGCCGTGACAGGAACCGCGTTGGGTCCTGTTGCCTCGGCACCGATGTCGATGCAGTCAGCGCCTTCACGGATCATCCTTGCGCACTGGTCAACGGCAGCATCAACGTCGGTATATCTGCCTCCGTCGGAGAAAGAATCCGGTGTAAGGTTTAAGATACCCATGATGAGCGTCTTCTTGCCGAACTCAAGCGTCCTGCTGCCGCACTTGTATATTCCTGTGAATCTTCCGTCAGTTGAATTCATTCCGCTTCTCTCTTTTAGATTCCCGCACGCTGTCTGTTGATGAGTGCGAGAGCTTCGTTTCTGGTCCTGATGTCGGATCTGCATCCGCCTCTCATAGCGGAAGTGACTGTCTTTGAACCGGGCTTTCTGATGCCCCTCATGGTCATGCAGAGGTGCTCAGCTTCAAGAACAACGCATACTGATCTTGCATCTACGGCCTTCTCGATTGCGTCAGCGATCTCGGATGTGAGCTTCTCCTGAAGCTGGGGCTTTCTGGATAATGTATCGACGATCCTTGCGACCTTAGAAAGGCCGAAGATCTTGCCGTCCTTAGGGATATATACGACATGAGCCTTTCCGTGGAAAGGAAGAAGGTGATGCTCGCACATCGAATAGAACGGGATATCGCCTATAAGGATCATCTCGTCGTTGCCCTCTCCATGGAAGGTCTTGATGTCCTTGTTGATGTCCCTGTGAAGTCCTGCGAATACTTCAGCATACATTCTTGCAACCCTCTGGGGTGTCTCAAGAAGGCCTTCTCTGTCCGGATCTTCACCGATCGCTTCCAAGATATCTCTTACGGCATTCTCGATCTTCGGGAGATCCATATTCTGACGGCTCTCCTCAGGGATCGAATTGTCATTTGCGTAATCGTACATTTATCTCTCCTTCGTTCTTACAGATACTTTTTGCGGTATTCCATGGGTGTCATGCCCATCTGCTTTCTGAATGCGACATTGAACCTCTGGGGTGAAGAGAATCCTGACTGCAGTGATATCGCGGAGACCTTGATCTCGTTATTCTGCAGGAGTTTGCATGACTTCTCTATCCTCTTCTTCATGAGATAGTTCATCGGGCTTATGCCGGTCTCATCCCTGAAAGCGCGGGTGAAATAACCCTGGCTCAAGTAAACATAAGATGCAGCCTCCGATACGGTAATGCCCTGATCGAAGTTCTCATCCATATACTGCTTTGCGATGGCAACGAGCTCTTTGGCCTTGCCGTTCTTAACGCTTAAGCTCTCTTCCCATTCGCTTCTTAATGCTCTCGAAAGGATTATCATGAGCTCTACCGTAAGCGTATGGACCATGAGGTCCTTTGCGTAACGGTTGTCCGAATGCTCGGTTACGATCCTTTCTGCAAGCTCGTTGATCTCTTTCTTCTCATGTCCCTTGATGACAAAGAACGGAAGCCTGATCATCTCGTTATCTTCAGTAATACCGAGATCTGCAAACTTCAAAAAGCTCTCGAGTGTTATTTTCGCGAGCGAGCCCGGAATATTGACACTGGGGCCCGCATTCTTGTTCTTGGCTTCCTTGTTGACGGAATTGCTGCCTGATTCCTTGGTAAGCTTAAGATCCGATGTATCGTGAACGAAGCCGAAATAGAGATTGAGCATATCGGCCTTCTCGCTCTTGATCATGAGCTTATGTCTTACGAGAGGTCTTATAACGACTACAGAACCCTTGGTGAGCTGGATGGTCTCACCGCCGATCACTGCTTCTATCTTGCCTTCGCGAAGACAGAGCAGTTCATGAGAATTATGCATGCTCTCTTCAGGCAGGAAGTCTTCCTTATCGTAGGAATGCTCGAGGCCTTCTATGACTATCGGCACCGATCCTTCTGATAAGAAAACGTCGTCTTCAATAGCGGATAAAAGCTTGTTTGCCATGTAGGGCTCCTCTCTTTAGATAAAGTTAATAGCGTCGATATAGATCTCGCCGTTACGGTCTTTGTCCTCAATGTATATTCTCAGGCTGTTAAGTCTGATGGGTCCGTCCTCGGAATAATCCAGAGTGATCGTCTGCCAGGTAAGCTGCTGACGGATCTCGGCTTCGCCGAAGTCTTCAACGATAAGCTTTTTCTTCTTCTGGTCAGGATTAAAGATCGACAGCTGGATCCTCGTCCTTCCGTAGATCTCGATGGGCGAGAAAAGCGAAGCGTATTCGAGGCAGGGTTCGAAGCCGTAAAGTGACTTGTCTGTCTCATAACGGATCCTCAAAGATGCGCTTCCGGTAAGCTTGTGGATATTATCCTGGGATATGATTCCCTTGCCCTTGAACGTTCTGTAGATCTCAAGATTCTCAAAATCGGATTCGGGTGTTCTCTTGCCTACGAACTCCAGCTTGTCGCAGTGTGTGAAGCTCAAGTCAGGTGCGAAATATGCAGGATCCCTGTCGAATCTGAAAGGCAGGATAGGAAGATCCTCACCGTTCTTGAGCGTTGCGTCATGAGGGAACGGTGTAAAGCCGTAAGTAATGGACTGCGGCTCTTCGATATCGTCTCTCCAGACCATAACGCACATGCCGTAAAGGCTCTTTGCGTGCGCGGGATAGAAGATACGGTCTTCGCCAGCTACGGCAAATCCCGTGATCTCGCCTGAAGCATCCTGGCTGTTGAGGCCGGAATTCAGATTGCTGAACTTGATGATGCGCTTATTTCCTGCGATCTCGATATCATTAGGCTCAGGTGAAGACTTGCTCATCTTAGGCGAGAAGTGCGTTCCGAGAGCGATCGTCGCAAGACGCATGCCGAGAATGAAGCTTATCGTCTTATCAGGAAGGAGCATGTCATGCATGCTTACGATTCCGGAAGGCATGCTGAGCATCTTCGTAAATGCCGTAAAGTTCTCATTGAACTCGAGCACGCTGTAAGGATTGTCGAAGTCAACATCATTAGGATGCATCGTTACGAAAAGGATCGAAGGCATTACCGTCTCATCGTATACTTCCTTGGGCTCGAAAACATCAGCGAGCGTCGTAAGAAGTCCCATGAGGAAGAGATCGTATCTCTCGAACATGAGCTCACCCTTATCAGGCGAGAAGCAAAAACCTCGTACTGCAAGGTTCTTCAGAGGAACGAGCTTTGTCCTGTAGAGGATGGACATTCTGTACTTGAGCTTTATGAACTTCCTCATGTCAGCCCTGCTGAGCTTATCGTCGTCCTTCTTCTCCTGGATCATGCCGAAGTCAAGCTGGCTTGCAGAAGAGAATGAGATATTCTCCTTGTGGCCCTTTGTCTCGTTAAGAGTACTGTCGCCCGTTGTCGGGAAGTCGATATCAAGAGGCTTGATGTCATCAGGATCCTGGCCTTCCAGTCTCTTGATCTCATCCTGCATGGAGATATCGATATCGCCTGACTCAATGGTCTCCTTGTATTCTTCCTTGAGCTCTTCGGCCTTCTTCTTTTTCTCGTCGATCCTCAAGAGCTTCTGATATGCTTCTTCATCGAGATAGAGGCCTGCCTTCTTGACGACATCCTTAAGCGCTTCAACTCTGTCCAAAGCGAAAGGCGCGATCCAGTTAAGGATCGTCGAATCGTTATATGAGAGATCAACGATGCCGACAGGATATGAGATCTGGTCACTCAAGCGGTATGCGAAGGCAAATGCTGAGGATGAGACCTCTGCAAGCTTTGCCGTATCGGTAACCTTGATCCACTCGGCATTCTTATAGTGCGTCTTGTCTTCGTAAGGATAGATCTCCTCACCCTTTTCGAGGCCTGAACGGGAAGGCATGAAGAATCTCAGGTAGTTCATGACCTTGCGCTTCAGAGGAGCCTTTGTGGCATTAGCTTCCTTCATAGGGATCGAGAGGAAGTCGGAACCTAAGAACACCCACACGTCGCCGCAGCGCATGTCCGTAAGTGTGGTCTGGTCAGTAAGGCACTTAAACGTGAACGTGTAAGCGTCTGAAGAAGCCTTATAAGGCGGGATCGTAAAACTGAAGCGGCCCTTGGCGTTGGTCGTAGCCTCGCGGCTTAAGATGACACCGTAATCGGTATCGAGCTTACTGACCTTCCTGCCATCAGTAGGGTCCTTGACGATCTCGAGCGTAACGGTCGCAGAGGGAGCCGCAATGCCTTCGATCTTATGCTCTACTCCCTGCTGGAAAACGCACTTGCTCATGAGCCAGCTGGGCAAAATTATCGGATTTATCTGCATCTACTTAACCTCGGAAAAGTAAAATTATTCTCATCCGAGTATTATACATTAAAAATTAGATAAAAAGAAATTTGCATATTAGGCGGGGGTCAGGCAATCAGACTTCTGCGATGAGGACTTCGATCCCCTTGGCACGGCACAAAGCAACGCTCTCGGGCGAAGCGCCTGAATCCGTAACAAGATAATCGATCCTGTCGGCAGGGATAAATGACGAAGCCGAATCGGCGCCGAGCTTGGTGGAGTCGATCAGTGCAACGATCTTCTTTGCCCTGTCGGCACAAAGCCTCTTGAGCTCAAGCTCGAAGAAATTATCACCTGAAAGTCCGGCATCCGCAGAAAAGCCGTTCCCGGACACGAAATAAAACTCAGCTGAAAGTCTGCCTATCATTTCCTTGGATGAAAGTCCCTCGATCGCACCCGAATGCGGCCTTAACATGCCGCCAAGGATTATGATCGACTTGAAGTTGGAATTCCTCTGAAGCTCCATGGCCGTATGGATTCCGTTGGTTATTACAGTAACGTCCTTTGCCTTCTTGAGGTAAGGAATCATATGAAAGGTCGTGGAGCTCGCATCCATGAAAATGGTATTTCCGTTTGCAACAAGGCTTGCGGCCTTTGCACCGATGGCATTCTTGAGATCGACGTGGGTAACGGCTCTGACCATATAGTTCTCGCCGCTGTAAGAAGACATCTTGTGAGGAAGCTTGATTCCGCCGTGGAATCTGACGATCGCGCCCTCTCTCTCGAGAGCTCTGATGTCCGTTCTTATCGTGGCGCCGGTAACGCCAAGCCTTGACGAGAGAACGGTCGTATTGATCTCGCCCTCAGCCTCAAGGATGTCCAAAATCTGTTTTCTTCTGTCAGGATTATTCATGCAAAGATATTATCAAGTGAAAATCAGATAGTCAAATGTCTTTCATTTGCCTTATTTCTGAAAATGCTGGTAATCCTTAGGGCTCGACCAGTTTCCGCCCCATGACCAGCCCTTCTTGGTAAAGAGCTTGTAGGCCTTGTCAGATGTCGTAATGACGTGCGCCTTCTTAGATGACCTGTTGCTTACGTAATCAGCGGCATTGCTGTGTGAATACTGCGGCTTGCCGTCTTTGTATGTAACATAAGGATTCTGCATGGGATTGATGTCTATTGCCCTGCCCAAAGCATGCTTTGAGAGCTTGCTTCCGCCTGTAGCGGCACGGTAGCAGAAGCATGAGGTGTTATTTGCTTCGATCGAATTCCAGTCAGCGGTACCGGCATTCTTTTCCCAGAAATTATCGATCAGATACATGGAATAGATCTGATAACCGTCAGAGAAAAGCTGCTTGAAGATACCGAGGACTTCGTTTGCAACGCTTTTATTTACTATCATTTCGCCGACCTGAATATCATTATTGAAATTCCTGTGGAGCATCTTAAGATACCTTAGGTCACTTAACTTGATGTCATTATTCTTCTGGTAGGACTTGCCGTTGATCCTTTTATATACGCTGTCACCCTCTTCAATAGTAACGGCGGTAAAGTACTGCGAGAGATTGTTCTTATCGATCTGCGCCTCGCTCAGGAGCGTTCCGGCGCTGAGATCTGCAATGCTCGTAAGCTGGTCAGGCTCTGACGAGAACGCGAAAGAGATCTCTTCCCCGGTTGTCTCTTCAGATGAAGTCTCCTGCTCATCCGATGCAGCGGGAGAAGGTGCTGCCGTCACTGCAGGTGTTCCTGTCGGAGTTTCTGCCTTACTCTCAGCAGAGCTTGCTGAGGTGCTCTCTGAAGTGCTCTCAGATGAACTTGCCGTTGTGCTTCCGGTTGTACCTTCAGTTGTGCTTTCCGGCGTACCGGCTGTCGAGCCCAGAGCGGTTATCTCAGACTGAACCGAATCCAGATACAAGGTTACATCCGTTGAAGACGTAACGCTGACCTGTGAACCGCTGTCTTTTAAGTACTTGGCAGCGAAAATAATGGTGCCGGCGACTATTATGCACATTCCTGCAATAAGAAGTGCCGTAATAACGTTCTCTCTGCGCTTTCTTCTCTCAGACAACTCCAAAACTCCTCGAAAGTGACTTATTGGGGGCGTATCTTTCCCCGAACAATCTTATAACAGTTTATCTTTTTCTCGTCAATTATGCGTCGATTATGATATTTATCAACCGAAGTGTTATAATGTTCGGCGAAATGCGCCTGTGGTGAAATTGGCAGACACGCCAGATTTAGGTTCTGGTGCCGGAAGACGTGCAGGTTCAAGTCCTGTCAGGCGCACCAAAAATCGCAAAAAATAACACCCGCACTTCGAACAGTAATTGCTGGCGCAATTAACTCGTGCGTGGGTGTTTATTTTTTGCTTGCCGATTGAAAGAACTTAAACATACCGTTTAACTCGTACGGGGTATATGTTTTTACTTTACGCATGATAAAAAGCAGGCTCACGTTAATGCTATAATCTTAAACATCAGAGGTTACAGGAGATTTCATATGAATATCACCGGCATTAATTTCAAGCACACAAGGATCAACATATCCGAAGAGTATACATTTGATCACACTAACGAATGGGATTTGCCGTTCGAAGGCGGAGATCTTGTAATAACCAAGATCACGAGAGATGAGACAGACACAAAGATCTGCAAGTATCCTCTTGATCAGGAAATTATCAGCCAGTTCAAAGATCTGATCGCAAAATTCGACATCACAGAATGGTGCGGAAAGACACCTGCCCCGCCGAAGATCATCGAACCGGGAAATTCCGGAATTGCATGCATTCTTACGCTTAGATCCGATGACGGGACAGAATCGGAGATCACATTCCGGGAAGCACCCGAGGATACAGGCAAAAAGGCTTCTGCAGAGTTCAGTTTACTTCTTTTCGAGCTTACCAAAGACGATAAGAAGCTTTCAGAGGAAGTCATCTACCCTGCCCTTAAAGAATGCCGCAGCCTCAAGGAAAAACACGGCCCTGTCATCGCCGTTGAGACAAGTTCTTTCGAATCCGGCATGATGTATAACAGCAATATTTGGCGCAGGCAGACAATCGAGAAGATCCCTGATAAGGAAGGCATCGTGCGCGTTACTTTATACAGAAAACAGGGCAATCTGCCTGAGCAGACTGACATCAAGGAAGTCGCTTCAGATATCTTTGCCAAAGTTCAGGAGATCTCTGACAG
Source organism: Saccharofermentans sp. (assembly GCA_016292145.1). GTDB lineage: Bacteria > Bacillota > Clostridia > Saccharofermentanales > Saccharofermentanaceae > Saccharofermentans. The sequence goes on along the minus strand of JAEFBA010000013.1, from coordinate 24,036 downwards.
AGAGAATCTTCCCGTCTGGCACTATGCATCCATAGATCCCAGTATTCCTCCGGAATATGTGGTAATGGATTATTCTGCTTCTTCCTGCATAAATATCTACTACGATGACTCGCTGATAACGGGCGCTCCGAAGATCAAGCGTACCATTGGCGAAGCCGCCTGCAAGATGGGCGGAAAGGAAGTCGATAAAAAGCTTTCAGAACTCATTAACGAATGTGTTTCGCAATCCGGCGCAAAGATCGAAGTATCGAACGTAAATCCTTTTCTTGCACCTGTTGAAGGTGCGCCCGGCACGATGAACGGATTCATGGGAATGGGGATGTTCCAGGCCCTGAACACGGCACAGCAAACGCCTGCCGGCACTACGCCTTCGCCTGATTCCGCCGGTCCATGGAACTGCTCATGCGGCAAAACAGGCCTCACATCAAAATTCTGCCCCGAGTGCGGCAGTCCCAGGAGTTAATATGAACGTAAGACGCGCAGAAACAAAGGATATTCCCGGAATCTTAAACCTTCTTATTCAGGTCGATATGGTCCATCACGAAGGCCGTCCGGACCTCTTCAAAGGTCCTGCGACCAAGTACAATGCCGAAGAACTGAAGGACATAGTATCAGACGACAAGACACCCGTATTTGTCTGCGTTGATGACACAGGTTTTGTCGCAGGACATGCGTTCTGCATTTGCAAACAGGAATTAAACAGCTCTGTTCTGACAGACATCAAAACGCTTTATATCGACGACATCTGCGTTGATGAGAAAGCCAGAGGAAAGCATGTCGGCACGATGCTCTATGAACATGTCGAGAAATACGCCAAAGACAACGGCTTTTACAACATCACGCTGAACGTCTGGGAATGCAATCCCACAGCCAGAAAGTTCTATGAAGCACTGGGCTTTAAGCCGCAGAAGACAGGGATGGAAGTAATACTCTGATATCACATTGACATCAAAATACCCCTTTTGTATATTTAAAATGGATAAACAGATAAGAGGGGTAGTTTTATATGGCAATCTGGGATAAACCTGCCAGGGCCGGCGGGCTTGGCGGTTCAGCGACGCAGACATTTTCGGCTAATTCCGTAAAATGTCCGAACTGTGGTTCCAATCTTATTTTCGATCCCATCCGCGGCGAATGCATCTGTAATAACTGCGGCGGCGTTTTCGATCCTGACACATTGGACAAGGTCGGTGCATTCGGCTTTGTTAATCCCGAGAGAGACTACGATGGCACGATCGAGATAAGCAAGGAAGATGCCGAACGTGTCGAGATCGTCTGCAATTCGTGCGGCGCCCAGATAGTAACCGACAAGAATACGGCATCGACATTCTGTGCCTTCTGCGGCTCCCCTGCCCTCGTCTCAAGGAGACTTACCAGGGAGTTTAAGCCCGATTACATCATTCCCTTCAAGTTCGGCAAGGAGAAGGCGATAAGTCTTTTCGAGGAGCACTGCGCAACGGTAAGCCACCTTCCCAAGAGCTTCAAGTCTAAGAAGATCCTTGAAAAGATGACCGGTCTTTATGTGCCCACATGGATCATATCGACTGAGGTCGAAGTCAATGTCGCAGGAAAAGGCAACAAAGGCAGGATGGTTGATGAGGTCTATACCGAGTCCCATGCAAACACCCTGAACAATTACACGATGCTCACTTTCGGCAAGGTCAAATTCAGACTGAATAATGTCCCCTTTGACGGCGAGATCAAGATCCCCAACCGTCTTATGGCTGCCTGTGAACCCTTCGATTATTCGGATCTCATCAAGTTCAGGCCTGAATATCTTCAGGGCTACTTTGCAGAGAAATACGATGAACAGCCTCTCGACATGACCGACAGGATCTATAAGCGTTTGGACAGATATGCTTTCTCAGTCTGCGAGAAGATCACATTCGGATACGATACCTTCGTTCCGGATACTAACGCAAGCTATACAAGCTACAACAACCAGAACATCAAATATGCGCTCCTTCCCTGCTGGTTCCTGAACGTTGAATTCGACGGAAAGAGCTATCAGTACATCGTAAACGGCCAGACAGGAAAAGTCGCCGGTGATTTCCCTTATGCCAAAGGCTGGGAGACCATAGAGAGAACAGGAAGAAGGGCTAAGATGAATGCGATAAGCCTCAACACAGGCCTTCGCGCAGGTCTCTATCTGCTTCCCGCATTGGCCCTGGTCTTAGTCCGCTTTTTCCGCTTCGGTGATACATTCCAATGGATGAAGTTTATTTATAACAGTCCCGGCGAGCTGCTCATCGTTCTTATTACCATGGGACTTCTAACATATTTCCTTGCCGAGATCCTTCCCAAGATCCTTCACAGCAAGGCAAAGAAAGATATGGAATCGCTCAATCAGACCAGCAGCCATGACATAGCTGAAGAACAGGGCGCAGAGGCTTACTTCGATACGACCTTCCCTGTCGTTGCCTATGAGACTACTCAGGACTTCGTATCATTGGAAGGCGGCTGGAGATACGGCGAAGAAAAGAAGTACGATTTCACATCCGCCCAGCCTGAAGCCGAGGAGCAGTCCGTTAACGAGAACGCTACCGAATTCGAGAAGCAGGGTTACGGCAGACGCATGATGCATTAACTGCCTGTCACGTCAGTCAGACTTTTCGAGCCTTTACCAAAAGGAAATCCGGCTTGTGGAACAGGTCGTAATATTCAGGATATTTCTCCAGGAGTTCATCTGAAGGCAAAGGTTCAGCAAGTCTCTCGACCGCAAAACCGCCCTCAGCAAGATCGTTTATAACTGTCGAGAACATCCTGTGGTAGATCTTTACATTGTCTACGAACCAGGATGTTTCACGCTCGCCCTCTTTGCCGTAGTTAGAGATATTTACATGTATCTTGTTGCCGTTCTCATCCCTGGTCCATCTGGAACCCGCTGTGCCGGAGTGGCAGGTTACCATCGGGTGCTCCTGGGAGAAAATGAATTCACCGCCCTTTTTCAAGAGCCTGCCCACGTTCTTAACCACGCCTTTGAAATCTTCGATGTAGTGCAGCGCTAAAGAACTTACGGCAAGATCAAACTCACCTTCGATACTTCCGATATCTTCCATCGGCATGCAAAGATATGTGATGGCAGGATCGCTGTTCTTCTCCTTTGCGACTTCGAGCATCTTCTCGGAGATATCAACGCCGACAACTGCTTTCGCACCCATCTTGATGTATTCCACGCACTCTTCTCCGGAACCGCATCCGAGATCAAGGATCTTAAGGCCCTTAACATCCGGCAGCATCTTAAGCCTTTCAGGGATCTCAAAGAGGTTATTCGCGTTTACTTCCCTCTCCCTTAATTTCTGATAGTTCTCGAAAAAAGTCTCGTTGTCGAAAATATTCTGCTTTGCCATATTCATTACCCCCGTCTTGCAAGTGACAACAATTGTACAACAAAAATGAAAAATAATGCCCCGGAATCTCCGGGGCAATAAAATTCTTTGTCAGACGTTATCAGAGCTGAGGTGTGTCGTTGTGCTGCGTTCTCGGACTCTTGTTTACATGGATGAACATGTTGTGCAGGAGGTTAACGCTCGTAAGGATAACTTCACCCTGGTTGAGCTTTCTTACGTGCTTGATAGCGTAATCGTCAAGATGGCTCTCTACTGCACGGATCTCATCGTTGAGCATGAGTCTGTGGATGAGCATCGTACCGATCTGACCGAAGAGGATCGGTGATACGTCCTTCGGGTTCTGTGTTGTGAGGTAAAGGAAGATACCCTTCTTACGGCCTTCTCTTGCAAGGAGTGTAAGACCGCCGTGATATTCCTTGTCGGAGTATCTGGACTTGGCATATCTGTGTACCTCGTCGATGAAGAATACGAACGGGCAGACCTCATCTCTGGACATAACGAATGTACTTACGAGGTCGATGATCATGCCGCCGATACCTTCGGAAGCGCCGAGTTGTGATGTGTCGATATAAAGGCTCTCTTCAGGAAGATGAATGAAGTCTTCGATAACATCGAGAAGGTTATACATGTTAGGATCGTTGGAGAAGAATGACAGGAACTTCGTGTTCGTCATCTGGTACTGGATCTTCTGAACGAGTGAAGAGTTGAGGTTAGCTCTCAATGTATCGTAGCGGTACTTGAAGTTGTAGTCGCTGTCTCTGTCAGGTTCGCATACGGACTCTGCCTGGATCTGCTCAGGAAGGAGCTCGATGTTGAAATCAACGTCATCCTTGCCTACGGATGCGATGTTCTCCTGAACCTCTTCGATATCCTCACCGACCTTCGGATAGTAAGTATTCTGGCCGATCTTCTTCATATATCTGAGTGATGTGATAGCTTCTGAAAGGACCGCGCCCTGTGAGCTGTTCTCGGTCTCGAAAAGCTTCTCCCACTGCTCCATTGAGATCTTTCCGGGAGATACCGTAGTATCAACACCGAGCGTGAGCTTTGTGATCTCTTCGTTGGTGAATGCGTTTCTGTACTCGCCTGTAGGATCGATGATAAGAGCCTTTCTTCTTGTGGAGACTACCTTATCAAGGATAGCGAGAGCCGTTGTGGACTTACCGCTGTTCGTAGCACCGATGCACATAAGGTGACGGTTAAAGAGCGTGCTGGGCTTAAGGCAGACCTCAGCCTGTGACTTGTTCAGGTAAGTAGCGAAAGCCGGAAGCGGTTCCTCATTCTCGCCCGTGAACTCGAGTGAAGCCAGGAAAAGCTTATAAACATCGTCCGTCGCAAGGTAAACCTTATCGGTGATACCGAGAGTGTTGAAGCCTGCGAGCTGGAACTTGTCGGAATCTGTAGGCATGAGTGAGATCGTGTCGATGCAGATTTCCTGATAGTCGTTTGACTTGACGTCGCCGGTCTTCATCTCATAGATGCTCTTTCTGGAAGCCTTATTCTCAAAAACCTCGCCCAGGAACAGACCAACTACCGAGTCGATGATTACGAAGTTGTTGATCGTGTTAGGCAAAAAGGATTTGTTAAATCTTGTTCTGTCAGACATAAGATCGAAGTTCTCGACCTGTGCAACGCAGTTACTTCTGTATACCTGGGTTACCTTGCCGATGTAAAAATCCTGGGGATTCTTTCCTGCATAAAGAGCTTCAATATTCATGTAAAGCCTCCTGAATTGTAATGTGAATGAACCGGGGGTCCAAAAAGCACTTAATATATTATATAACCCCGACAGCGAAATTGGTAAATTTTTCTTTAAAATCTGATATTATATGTATCGGAATATATCTATTTATAGGGGATGGTAATATGGCAATACTTAAGAGCAACGTTTGTAACATGTGCGGCGGTCTTCTCGACATCGACATCGACCGTCAAGTCTATATTTGCCCTTTCTGCGGTGTTACTTTCGATTACGAATACTTCAGAAAAGACAACGTCATGGATATCGCAAAGAAATCCATAACCAGACATGAATTCGGAGCCGCAAAGGACGCTTTCGACTACATGCTCAAGAAAGACCCTCATAACTTTGAAGCATTAAGAGGTCTTATTCTCTGCAAGTGCAAATGGACTTCACTGAGACCTATGCTCAACGAGAAAGAAGTCTTCCTTCAGTCCGGCGATCCTACTTTGATAAACGCGATCGAGCACAGTCAGCCGGAGCACAAGGATTACTTCAACATGATCAGGGAGTCTCTGGATGTGCTCTACACCTACAGGAAAAGAAGATCCGACATTGCAAAGCTCTCAGATGATCTGTCTGTAGCTAAGAATACGTATTTAGACCTGGCAAGAGCGCAGGCGATCAATAATACGCGTTTCACACAAGACTTCTCCGATTTTTTGGATTCAATGATCATGGATGACGGAAAATCGTTCATCCCGTTACTGATCTATGGTTCGTTGCTGCTTCTGTTTGGTCTTGGATATGCCACCATCGTCGGCAAACAATACTGGCTGCCCATAGTGGTCGCCGCAATAATTGCACTGATCATTGTGATCTATAACGTGCAAAAATCTTTTGTGAACAAATCAATACAGGCTGCAAAAAAGCCCGTCCAAGAAAGAATAAATGTGCTCACCAATAAGATAGATGAATTGAGTGGTGAGAATAAAGAGTGTCTGAGGACCTATACGAAAATGGCCGCAAAGATAGTCAACACCTATCCTATCGCCGATGAAGAAGAGAACCATGCTGAAGGTGACACTGACTCCAAACCCAAAGAGTCCAAAAAGTCTTCCGGCTTCCCTTCATCATCAAGAATGATCTGATAAAAAACGCTGCGAACGGCACCTGCAATTTGCAACACGCGAAATCGTACCTTTTTCGAGGTCAAAAACGTACGAAAACAAGGCTTGCTCTGAGCAAAGGGTAAAATCGTACCTTTTTCACCCTCAAAAACGCACGAATTGAAGGTTTGCTCTGAACAAAGGGAAATCTCACTGTTTTTGAGGCAAAAAGCATGTCTGAAGCCTTACGGTTATCCGGCAGCCCCGCCCTTGCATCTGATAAAAAACACTGCCGTTTCAGGCAGTGTTTTATCTTTTTATTTACTCGTCATCGAGCTTGAGCACGCTCATGAAGGCTTCCTGAGGAACTTCGACAGAACCTACCTGTCTCATTCTCTTCTTACCTTCCTTCTGCTTCTCGAGGAGTTTCTTCTTACGCGAGATATCGCCGCCGTAGCACTTGGAAGTAACGTCCTTGCGGTAAGCCTTGATCGTCTCTCTTGCGATGATCTTGCCGCCGATCGCAGCCTGTACGGGGATCTCGAACTGCTGCCTCGGGATGTTCTCCTTGAGCTTCTCGCACATCCTTCTGCCTCTTGCATAAGCCTTGTCTGCGTGAACGATAAAAGACAAAGCGTCGACAGGGTCGCCGTTTAAGAGGATATCGAGCTTAACGAGCTTGGATCTCTGGTATCCTGCAGGCTCATAGTCAAGCGAAGCATAACCTCTTGTGCGTGATTTCAATGCATCGAAAAAGTCATAGATTATCTCATTTAAAGGCATCTTGTAGTGGAGCATTACACGCTTCTCATCAAGATACTTCATGTCGGTATATTCGCCGCGTCTCTCCTGGCAGAGCTCCATGATATTGCCGACATATTCTTTCGGGAGCATTATCGTAGCCTTTACGATGGGCTCTTCCATGTAATCGATCGATGCCGGATCAGGCATGTTCGTAGGATTCGAGCAGTCTACAACCGAACCGTCTGTCAGATAGATCTTGTAGATAACCGAAGGAGCGGTGCTGATGAGGTCGAGATTGAATTCGCGCTCGAGTCTTTCCTGGATTACTTCATAGTGAAGAAGTCCTAAGAAACCGCATCTGAAGCCGAAGCCCAGAGCAGCCGATGTCTCAGCGTCAAATGAGAGCGCAGCGTCGTTAAGTCTTAACTTCTCCAAAGCGTCTTTGAGGTCGCCGTATCTTGCGCCGTCTACCGGATAGATACCGCAGAATACCATCTGCTGGATGCCCTTATAGCCGATGAGAGGCTCTTCTGCTGCATTGTCAGCAAGTGTAACCGTATCGCCCGGAGCCGTATCTCTTACGTTCTTGATGGAAGCGCAGATATAGCCTACCTCACCTGCCTTGAGGCTCTCTGTAGGCACGAGTTCACCGGGATGGAACATGCCGAGCTCTGTTACCGTGAACTCCTTGCCGGAGTGCATCATCCTTATGCGGTCACCTGTCTTGACGGTGCCGTTCTTAACTCTGACGCTGACGATAACGCCTTTGTATGAATCGTATTTGGAGTCGAAAACAAGTGCCTGCAAAGGGAGAGTCTCATCTCCTTCAGGAGCGGGCAGGTATTCGACGACCTTTTCGAGCACTTCGTCGATATTGATATCACTCTTTGCAGAGATCAGAGGTGCGTAGGAAGCGTCGATACCGATGTCGTCCTCGATCTCCTGGCGGACCTCTTCAGGCCTTGCTGAAGGCAGGTCGATCTTGTTGATGACCGGAAGGACTTCGAGGTCTGCATCGACTGCAAGATAAACATTTGCAAGGGTCTGCGCCTCAACGCCCTGTGAACTGTCTACGACAAGGATAGCGCCGTCGCATGCTGCCAAAGACCTTGAGACCTCGTAGTTAAAGTCCACGTGGCCGGGAGTATCAATGAGGTTAAGAAGATATGTATTGCCGTCAGAAGCTTCGTAAGGAAGTCTTACGGCCTGAGATTTGATCGTAATTCCTCTCTCACGCTCGATATCCATGTTATCGAGGATCTGGTCCTGCATCTCGCGCTTCTCCCTAACGTGGGTATGCTCGATAAGACGGTCAGCCAGAGTGGACTTGCCGTGGTCGATGTGCGCTATGATGCAGAAGTTTCTGATGTATTTGCGATAGTTGCCGCTCATTTAAGTTGATCCTTATGTGAGTATTTTTATCTCGTTGAACGGGTATACCCTGATGACGCCGACTGCCTTGATCCTGTCAGCAGTAAAAGGACCTAAGTTACGTGAATCGTTGCTTACCGGTCTGTTATCGCCTAAGCAGTAATACTCATTCTCGGCAAGCGTGATCTCGTTATAGCCTTTCCTGATGCCGTCTTCCATCATAGTGGTCTTGACGCCTGAGGGCAGATAGTTCTCAACGAGCTGATAGAAATCGGAACCGTCAGCAGCCTTGATATAGACGCATCCGTCAGCGATCCTTACAGTCTCTCCGGGAAGTCCTACGACTCTCTTAACAAGATATTCCTTGCCGTAATAACCTTCCATGTGGCTGCCGTCCAGGATAACGATATCGCCTCTCTTGAACGACTTGAAATATGTGGAGAGCTTCTGCGTGAATATCGCATCACCGGAGTTCAGCGTAGGATTCATCGAATCGCCGTAAACATTGTCCTTCTGAACAAGGAATACAACGATGAATATACCTGCAAGAATACCGATGCAGATCGTGCGGAACCAGTCGAAGACCTCATATGCCACAGTGCCCTTCTCGAGCTTCTTGTGCTTCGCGAAGACCTTCTCGTTTGAAAGAGACTTCTCTTCATTGAGCACTGTTTCAGCAGACAGTTCCTTGCCGGAAGCTTCATCTGCTTCTGCCAAATACTTATCTTCGGTTCCGGCTCTGGTGACAGAAGTCTGGCCGGCTACTGCGATTTCCTTTTTCGCGGGCTCATCGCCAAATACGACGTCACCGCTGTTGTTCTTCAATTCGTCATTCATCTATTCTATTATCTCCACTTTTTACTCTTCAGGAGCTTCAGTCTTCGTAATGCTGATATGAAGCTCTTCAAGCTGCTTGTCTGTTACATATCCGGGCGCATCCATCATGATGTCCTGGGCATTCTTGTTCATCGGGAAAGGGATTACCTCACGGATAGTCTCCTCGCCGGAAAGGAGCATGACCATACGGTCAACTCCGGGAGCGATTCCCGCATGCGGCGGAGCGCCGTAGCAGAATGCGTTGTACATAGCAGGGAACTTCTTCTTAACGTCCTCTTCACCGAGTCTTACGAGCTCGAATGCCTTGATCATGATCTCAGGATCGTGGTTACGTACGGCGCCTGATGAGAGCTCGATGCCGTTTACAACGAGGTCATACTGGTCAGCCATGATGGACAGAGGATCGATCTCGCCGCGCTCAGCCTTAAGGAGAACATCAAGGCCGCCGGAAGGCATGGAGAAAGGATTGTGGCAGAACTCTAATTCGCCTGACTCCTCGCCGATCTCATACATCGGGAAATCAACGATCCAGCAGAATGCATACTGTTCCTTGTCCATGTGGCCCGGAACTGCAGCGCCGAATGTCTTTACGAGAACGCCTGCCATCTTCTGTGCCTGGCCCTTATTGCCTGCTGAAAGGACAACGAGCGTATCGGGCTTAAGGCCTAATTTAGCGATTACTTCATCCTTCTTGGGAGCTACGAACTTGGAGATACCGCCGACGATCTCGCCGTTCTCGTCCATTCTGAACCAGTAGCCCTTGCTGCCGGACTGGATCTCGCAGTCAGCCATCGTCTTGTCAATAAACTTGCGGCTCTCGTGGAAGTCAGAGATAACAACTGCCTTGATCTCGCCCTCAGCGAAAGGTGCGAACTCTTCAGTTCTGAGGAGTTCTGTTGCATCTGTAACAGTAAGGTCGATACGGAGGTCGGGCTTATCTGTGCCGTACTTCTCCATTGCCTCAAGATAAGGAATGCGTACGAAAGGTGAACCTGATGCTCTGTTGTACTTGCCGTACTTGGCAAATACCGGAGGAAGCACGTCTTCAATGATCGCGAAAACATCTTCCTGGCTTGCAAAAGCCATCTCCATGTCGAGCTGGTAGAACTCACCCGGGCATCTGTCGCCTCTTGCGTCCTCATCTCTGAAGCACGGTGCGATCTGGAAATATCTGTCGATGCCGGAAACCATCAGGAGCTGCTTGAACTGCTGGGGTGCCTGCGGCAGCGCATAGAACTTGCCGGGATGCTTTCTTGCGGGAACGAGGTAGTCTCTGGCGCCCTCAGGTGAAGAAACCGTAAGGATAGGCGTCGTGATCTCCATGAAGTTGTGGTCGATCATTGCATTTCTGAGTGCTGCGATAACGTTGCTCCTGAGGATGAGATTCTTCTTAACCTCAGGATTGCGGATATCAAGATATCTGTACTTAAGTCTTGCTGCCTCATCAGCTTCCCTGCTGTGGTTGATCTCGAAAGGAAGCTCGTTATAACGGCATCTTCCGAGTACCGTAACCTTCTCGGGAACGACTTCGATATCACCTGTCTCGAGCTTGGGGTTCTTAGAACTTCTCTCCCTTACAACGCCCTCAACTGAGATCGTGGACTCCTTGGTGATAGCCTTGAAAGTCTTCATCATCTCGGCTGTCTCGATAACTACCTGTGTTGTTCCATAAAAATCGCGGATAACTACGAATCCAAGCTCAGCGCCGACTTCACGGAAGTTCTCCATCCAGCCCGAGAGCTGAACCTTCTTGCCGGCATCAGTGATCCTTAATTCTCCGCATGTATGAGTACGTGACTGCATATATATTCCTCCAAAATTGTTTGCTTATTTATCTGCGAGATACGCTGTGAGTTCATTAAGCTTTACGGGCGTCTCCGTACCGTCAGCCATGCACTTTACCTTAACCTCGCCCGAGCTGAGCTCATCATCGCCGATTACTGCAAGGAAAGGAATTCCCTTCTTGCCTGCGTATTTCATCTGTGCTTTGAAAGACCTGCCTGCCATATCCGTCTCGCAGCCGATGCCTGCGTTTCTTAATCCGTAGCAGAGCTTTAATGCTTCGATCTTTGCTGCTTCAGACATAGATGCGATATAGAGCTTTACATAAGAAGGCGCGTCTGTGAGCACGCCCTGCGCCTCAGCCTCCAGAAGGAGTCTCTCAACACCCATGGCAAACCCGATGCCCGGTGTAGCCGTGCCACCGCAGTCTTCGACAAGTCCGTCGTATCTTCCGCCGCCACAGATGGTTCCCTGCGTTCCGACATTCTCTGATACGAACTCGAAAACCGTTCTTGTATAGTAATCCAGACCTCTTACGATGTTAGGGTCGATAGTATATGCGATGCCAATAGCATCAAGTCTAGCCTTAAGGCCTTCAAAATGAGCCTTGCAGTCATCGCAAAGGTGGTCGATGAGTCTCGGCGCATTCCTAACGATATCCTTGCCGCCATCGACCTTGCAGTCGATCATGCGGAGAGGGTTCTTTTCGAATCTTGCCTGGCAGTCCTCACACATAGTAGATACGTGAGGTCTGAAATAGTCTTTGAGCAATTTGTTATACTCACCGCGGCAGTTGGGGCAGCCGATCGAGTTGATGTGGAGCGCAATGTTCTTAAGTCCCATCTTCCTGAAGAAGACATCAACAACGGAAATGATCTCAGCATCGATATCAGGACCCTGTGCTCCGAAAGACTCAAGGCCGAACTGGTGGAACTCGCGCATTCTGCCCTTCTGCATCTTCTCGTAACGGAAAGCCGTAATGTTGTAGAACATCCTGACAGGTGTTGCAAGGCTCGACATACCGTTCTCAATATAGCTTCTAACGACGCCTGCCGTACCCTCAGGTCTCAAAGTGATGCTTCTGCCACCCTTGTCCTCAAAGGTGTACATCTCTTTGGTTACAACGTCTGTGGTATCGCCAACGCCTCTCTGGAACAGATCCGTCTGCTCAAATGTCGGGATCCTTATCTCCTCATAGCCGAAGGAATGGCAAACATCGGCAAAAGTCTTCTCTGCGCGCTGCCAATTGTGTATCTCTGAAGGCAGTATGTCCTTCGTTCCCTTCTGTGCTGCGTATCTCATCATAGTTCTCCTAGTCTAATAAATAACACGCGCTATTATAATATTAAAAAGGGCAATAAACAACCTGAAAGGCGGGGTTTTAGGGGGGATTGGATTAAAGTCAGGCGGAATTCCAGGCGGCGCCTGAAGTTTTGCCCGAAGTTTGGTTCAAAAATGGTCAAATTCCAGGCGGAATTCCAGGCGGCGCCTAGAGTTTTGCCTAGATTTTTGGTCAAATACAATCGAAATCCAGGCGTTTTTCTAGGCGGCGCCTAGGTTTTTGCCTGGATTTTGTCCTTCAAACTTAAGCATCGCTGGTGCTAAAAGCGCAAAAAGCCTCACGCTTTCTTAGCTATATACGCCATCCAGTCGTTCTTGGACTGCTCGGCGATTATCTCCATTCCGGCGGCCTTGAGAGCCTCGATGACTCGCTCTTTTTTATTGTTGATGATGCCGGAGCATACGAAAATACCGTCATCTGCAAGGTCGGCCGGAATATCGCAGGCAATCTCGGCAATGACGTCAGCGATTATATTTGCGACGATAAGGTCATAAGGCGCATGCTTTACGCTCTTAAGCTCGCCTGTGTAGCATTCGATGTTGGCGCATTCATTGATGGCGCAGTTCTCTTCTGCGACCTTGACTGCCATGGAGTCGATGTCGACGGCGTCAACGCTCTTAGCGCCGAGCTTGCTTGCGATGATCGCCAGGATTCCGGAGCCTGTACCGAGGTCTAACACCGTAGTGTCGGGCTTGATCACACGGTCTAAGATCTCAGCGCACATGGCGGTTGTCTCGTGGGTGCCGGTACCGAATGCGGAGCCGGGATCCAGGATTACTTTAACAGCATCCTTTTCGAGCTCGGCATCGCCTTCTTCCCAGGAAGGACAGATGACGATACGGTCGGAGAGCTTGAACTCCTCATAGTATTTTTTCCAGTTGTTGGCCCAGTCTTCGTCATCGACATAACGGAAGCCTTCGAAGCCCTTACCGACATCAAGGAACTCGCCGATCGAAGCGATGCGGGACTTGATGAAGTCCATAGCCTCAGCCGTGGGAAGTTCTTTGTCCGTGATGGAGCCGTAGATCATGCCGACGCCGTCGGGATTTGCGAATTCTTCGCTCTTGGCACCCATGCGGATCACGCCGTCGTCTGTCTCGGCAAAATAAGCCTTGATGACAACGTCCTCGCCATAGCTCTCGATCGTGCCGTCATCGCAGTAGCTTAACGGGTCGTTATCTATGGTGTTGCGGAATTCCATGGGGTCCTGTGACGCAATGCCGTCAGCGCCGACCTGTGCGAGCATCTCGCAGATTGCTTCGGAAGCTTCTTCAGTTGTCTTGATCGTTATCTCTGCCCATCTCATAATCTTGTCCTCTAACGAAAAACAAGGGGATCCGTTCGTCAGGATCCCCCTGTGAATTTACTTAAACAGGTTCTTTATCCTCTGGAAGAACTGGCTCGATCTCATGTAGTTGCGGTCTGTAAGCGTGTCGTTAAACTGCTTCAAGAGCTGCTTCTGTTCGCGCGAGAGGCCCGTCGGGACTTCCAGAACGAATTTAACAACGTGATCGCCCTTCATGTTGGGATTGCCCTTGTTGGGGATACCCTTGCCTCTTATGGTGATCGTGTCGCCGGGCTGTGTGCCTTCCTTGAGGGTGTACTTTTCCTTGCCGTAGATGGTGGGGACTTCGACCTCACCGCCTAAAGCTGCCTGGGCATATGTGATCGGCACGCTGCAGGATGTATTTATTCCGTTGCGCTCGAAAACATCATGCTTCTTGACCCTGAATTCGATGTAAAGATCGCCGTAAGGTCCGCCGTTCGTACCGGGTTCGCCTTCGTTTCTGATAGGAAGGAGATCGCCTGTATCGACGCCTGCGGGGATCTGTACGGAAAGGTTCTTGACTGTCTTAAGTCTTCCCTTGCCTCTGCACTGGCTGCAGGGTGTCTTGATGACTGTTCCCCTGCCGTTACATGTAGGGCACGCCTTGGTAACCATTGTCATGCCGAAGAGGGTCTGAGTCTGCTGCTGAACGCGTCCTGCACCTCTACATGTGGGACATGTCTCGGGTGTCGTTCCGGGCTGTGCGCCTGAACCGTTACAGGCTTTGCAGATATCTTCCTTGGTGATCTGGAAAGTCTTGGTGCAGCCGAATGCTGCCTCCATGAATTCCAAAGCCATGTGATACTTAAGATCGGCACCCTTCTGGGGACCTGTACGTCTTCTGGAGCTCCCTCCGAAGCCGCCTCCGAAGAATGAGCTGAAGATATCTCCCAGGTCAACGTCGTAAGCGCTGTATGCGCCACCGCCGCCTCCGCCGAATCCGTTGGGATCGACGCCTGCGTGACCGAATCTGTCGTATTTGGCCTTCTTGTCAGGATCAGACAAAACCGAATAAGCTTCGTTGACTTCCTTGAATTTAGTCTCAGCCTCTTTGTCGCCCGGATGCAAGTCCGGATGATATTTCTTGGCCTGCTGTCTGAAAGCCTTCTTTATCTCGTCATCGGAAGCACCTTTGTTTACTCCCAAGACCTCATAATAATCTCTAGGCAATGAGGAACCCCTCCGTTCTGTTATACATGTTCCTTATACAAGTTTATCCGGCACGACCATTACGGAAGTGCCGGATTATTGTATCAGATTTTTTAAGGATTAGAAGTCGCCGCCTGCGTTCTTGAATCCGTCTGAGCCTGCGCCCTGGTTAGGGTCAACGGACTCTGTGCCGTAGCCTGCGAAATCTTCAGGTGAAGGCTGTCCCTGAGGACCCTGAGGGCCTGCTCCCGGAGCACCCTGTGCAGGACCTGCTGCCTGGTAGATCTTCTCGGAGAGCTTGTAGAGAGCCTGTGTAAGGTCTTCTGTGCCCTTCTTCATAGCATCTGTGTCATCCTTTGCGATGGCATCCTTGAGCTTAGAGATGCACTCATTGACCGGAGCCTTGTCTGCGTCAGAGATCTTGTCGCCTGCATCCTTCATGGTCTTCTCTGCCTGATAGCAAGCTGTCTCAGCCTGGTTCTTTGTCTCGATCTTCTCCTTGTTTGCCTTATCCTCAGCTGCGTGCATCTCTGCTTCCTTAACAGCCTTCTGGATATCTTCCTCGCTCATGTTGGAAGAAGACTGGATCGTGATCTTCTGCTCACGGCCTGTGCCCTTATCCTTAGCGCTTACGTTAACGATACCGTTAGCGTCGATATCGAATGTAACTTCGATCTGCGGAACACCACGCGGTGCAGGTGCGATACCGTCAAGGATGAAGTTGCCGAGTGTCTTGTTATAAGCAGCCATCTCACGCTCGCCCTGGAGTACGTGGACCTCAACCTGTGTCTGGCCGTCAGCTGCCGTGGAGAATACCTGGCTCTTCTTTGTAGGGATCGTTGTGTTACGCTCGATCATCTTTGTGCATACACCGCCCATTGTCTCGATACCGAGTGAAAGAGGTGTAACGTCCAAAAGAAGGAGTCCCTTAACGTCGCCCGTGAGGACTGCTGCCTGGATAGCTGCGCCGATGGCAACGCACTCGTCAGGGTTGATACCCTTGAAAGGCTCTTTGCCGAAGTAATTCTTAACTGCATCCTGAACTGCAGGGATTCTTGTGGAACCGCCTACGAGAAGGATCTTGTCGATATCTGAAGGAGATACTGAAGCATCGCTCATAGCGCGCTTAACAGGATCCATTGTCTTCTGAACGAGGTCAGCTGTGAGCTCATCGAACTTAGCTCTTGTGAGAGTGATGTCCATGTGCTTAGGACCTGTTGCATCAGCTGTGATGTAAGGGAGATTGATGTTGGAGGATGTAACGCCGGAGAGCTCGATCTTAGCCTTCTCAGCTGCTTCTCTCAATCTCTGCATAGCCATACGGTCAGATCTTAAGTCAACACCGTCAGAGCTCTTGAAGGACTCTACGAGGTAGTCAACGATCTTGTTATCGAAGTCATCACCGCCGAGCCTGTTGTTACCTGCTGTTGCGAGAACCTCGAAAACGCCGTCTGCGATATCAAGTACGGATACATCGAATGTACCGCCGCCAAGGTCGAATACGAGGATCTTCTGGTCAGATTCCTTATCAAGGCCGTAAGCCAGTGATGCTGCCGTAGGCTCGTTGATGATTCTCAAAACCTCAAGGCCTGCGATACGGCCTGCGTCCTTTGTAGCCTGACGCTGTGAGTCAGTAAAGTATGCAGGAACAGTGATAACTGCCTGTGTTACGGGTGTTCCGAGATAAGCCTCTGCGTCGCTCTTGAGCTTGGAGAGGATCATTGCGGAGATCTCCTGAGGTGTGTACTGCTTATCGTCGATGGATACCTTATAGTCGGAACCCATTTCTCTCTTGATGGACTGGATCGTACGGTCAGGATTTGTGACTGCCTGTCTCTTTGCTACCTGTCCGATGAGTCTCTCGCCTGTCTTTGTAAAACCGACGACTGAAGGTGTTGTTCTGTTGCCCTCGGGATTCGGGATGACTACTGTCTCCGAACCTTCCATAACTGCAACACATGAATTTGTTGTACCAAGGTCGATACCAATTACTTTTGCCATTTTAATTTCCTCCTGAAGTTCTTTTCGAACTTTCTAAAAAACCTATCACTTATTTATGCTTTCTTGCTGACAAGGATCTTGTCTACAATACCGTAATCCAAAGCTTCCTGAGCTGTCATCCAGTGATCTCTGTCGGTATCCTTCATCAAGGTCTCAAGATCTTTTCCGCAGTTGTCTGCGAGGATCTGGTTGAGTCTCTTTCTTGTATCCTTGATGTGGTCTGCTGCGATCAAGATCTCTGTTGCCTGACCCTGAGCTCCGCCCAAAGGCTGGTGGATCATGACTTCTGCGTTAGGAAGGATGCATCTCTTGCCCTTTGTTCCTGCAGAAAGGAGAACTGAACCCATTGAAGCTGCCATGCCCATGCAGATCGTCTGAATGTCCGGCTTGATAAGACGCATTGTGTCTAAGATCATGAGACCGTCAGATACGGATCCTCCGGGGCTGTTGATATAGAACTGAATATCCTTATCGGGATCCTCTGCCTCGAGGAAGAGGAGCTGAGCCGTGATAAGGCTTGCTGTTACTGAGTTGACCTCTTCGGAAAGAATAACGATTCTTTCTTTGAGGAGTCTTGAATAGATGTCATAGGCACGCTCGCCGCGGCCGGTAGTCTCGATTACTGTAGGAACCAAGCTTGATCTGATTAAATCCATTGTCTTTCTCCTTTATGTGTTATTTGTTTTTTCTTAGTTTGCTACCTGGACCTGAGCATGTCTTATGACTCTGTCCTTGTACTTATATCCCTTGGCGAAAACCATCGCTATCTCCTGCTCGCCTAACTCTTCGTCATCTATGTGCATCATAGCTTCGTGAAGGTTCGGATCAAATTTAGTTCCTCTCTCTGCGGGTATCTCTTCGACACCGATCTTCTTGAGAGTATCCTGAGCCTGTCTTCCTACGAGTTCCATTCCCTGAATGACTTTATCGAGAGAATTCTCGTCGGACTTTTTGGCACCTTCCGTTGCTCTGTCCAAGTTGTCAATGAGCGTTAAGAAGTCCTTGGTTACGCTTGCGATAGCATCTGCGTAGAGGTTGTCTTTCTCTTTCTGCGTACGCTTACGGTAGTTATCGTATTCAGCGTAGAGGCTCATATATCTTGCTTCGAGGTCGCTTACTGCTTCAGCATTGTCGGCAGGCAGCTCGTCTTCATCATCGTCTTCTTCGTCTGCTTCGGCTTCCTTTGCCTCTGCTTCCTCAGCCTTTGCTTCTTCCGCCTTTGTCTCCTCTGTTTCAGCCGATGCCTTGTCGGAAGCAGCGGCATCTTCTACGGAGCTGTTGTCATTCTCGTTGTTAACGGGCTCTTCGTCAGCTCCGAAGATCAACTCTTCATCGTTGCTCATTCTCTTTATCCTTTCCCATTTTTTATTTATCTTTTTCATCAGGTAAATTTCTTCATCTCCTCGTTAAGCTTCTTCTTAACGAAATCTATCTGCGAAATTACCTTGGAATAAAGCATTCTCTTGGGTCCTATTACTCCGATGTTGCCGGAGACGGAATCCGTAAGATTATATGTGGCTGTAATAAAACTGCAGTCATCTAAGCCTTCCAAAGTGATCTCCTGGCCGATCCTGATCATGTAGGAATCGTCACTGCCAAGCTCCCTTGCGGCATTCTCCATCTCGTTGACGTAGCCTGCGACCATGCCGGAATCAGATAATGTTCCGAGAAGGTCCCTTGCGCGTCCCAGAGAACTAAAGTCCGGAAGGCTCAGCATCCTGTGCTCGCCTTCAAGGTAGATATTAAGTTCATCAGCCTGCTTGATCGCTGCATATGCTTCGTAGAGGACCTGCTTTAAAAGGGGCTCGGGAACATCCGTGCTCTTGCCTGCGGTCTCGACCGTAACAAGCGTGATCTCGTCTAAAGGCTTGCCTGTAAGGCTCTTCTCAATAGCGCCGGAGATCTTCATGATCTGCTCGTCATTTAAGAAATTAGGGATCCTTACGACCTTATCCTTAACAACGCCTGCAGAAAGGACCATGACGACCAAGGCCTTGCCCGGTTCGATCATGAGGATCTTAAGCTGCTTTAAGAAGCTCTTCTTAAGTCTCGGGCTCATTGCGAGGGATACGAATCCCGTAGTCTCGGAAAGTGTATGTGTCGCATTCTTGATGAGTTCTGTGACCTCATCAACGCTCGTATTGATCCTCTTCTCTATCTCGAGCTGCTCCCTGGGAGTAAGTTCTTCGATAGTCATGAGAGAATTTACGTATTCACGGTAACCCTTGTCAGAAGGAATACGGCCGGCAGATGTATGAGGCTTCTCGATAAGTCCCAGGTGCTCTAATTCTGCCATGTCATTACGGAGAGTAGCGGAGCTGACATTAAAGCTGTGACGCTCTATAAGGCTCTTCGAACCGACAGGCTCATTAGTAGATACATAATCATCTACTATGGCATGTAAGACTTCTTTTTTACGGTTGTCTAACTGCATCTTAATGTCTCTCCCTTCCTCTGATTAGCACTCTATCCTCCCGAGTGCCAACATCAATATACTCTTAAAGTCAAAAATAGTCAAATGAATATTTGAGGGAAATCTGAGGCTTCGGAAAACCCTTGTTTTCGGGCTGTTTCAGGCCGTTCGTCCTCAAGATGGGGATTTTGACTTTTAAGGCGTGATCCCCGGTCACCAGTGCCAGAGCTGCATGTAGACAACAAAAACTATAGTCAGAACAGAACCTGCGAGCGCAATGATGTTGTAGATCTTGCGGATTACGGAAGAGTCCTTGCGCGGTGTCTTAATGAACTTGAAGATACCGTAGAGCGTCAGAGCCAAAAGGATGACCGTAAGAACGCCTGCAGCATAGAAGAACCACATGTAAACAGTGTGAGGCAGCCACACTGAGATCGACAGGATTATGGCAAGGCCGCACAGACCGAGCAGAAGCTCAACGAGAGCGATGAAGCCCGTTGTCTTGCCGAGCATGATCTTCTTCGTGCTCTTTCTTGCCTTGCGGACAATGGCTCTTACTCCCTTGACTATGAGGCTTATGAGCGCAAATGCCAGGAACAGCATCCAGCCGTAGAATAATATGCTCTCGAGAATCGCAGTTCCGGTGTCAGCAAGATAATAATCGCCGTAAGGCATCTCGATCTTTGAAATGCCGTCCTTCTCGTTATATGTCCAGAGGAACTCACTGAAAGTATCAGGCGTAACATAACTGGCACCCATTACCTTAAAGCGGCCCTCGAGCACTGTTCTGGCCGGATGGTAAAGACCCTTGGCATAATCGGGAGCTACATATGAGAGCCACGCTGACCTGCCGTAGATTGAATCGAAGAGCTCACCGTTGTAATATTCCTCTCCTGCCTGGTTGGTCATTACAACGCAGCCGATCTGCTTTTCGGGATCGAAAGTGATATAAGACGAGCATGCCTGAGTATTGCCGCCGTGGCCAAATGTGTTGTTTCCGTAAGGAAGCGCCCAGAAACCGTGAGCATTCTTCACAACGTTGTATTCAGTGTAATAAGATGTCGCGGACATCATTTCATCGTATGTCTCCTGCTTTTCGAAAAGCGGGAACTCATCCTTAACAAAGCAGGATGCGTACTTGATGTAGTCATCGAGCGTCGATACGCAGGTACCTGCAGGATAAAGGCTGATCAGATAGAATGCGTTTCCGACAGGTGTTGTGCCTGAATAGCACATGAGCTTGTCACGCCTCTGTCTGACACCGGGATTATCCATAAGGTCAGGTGCCAGCGCGGAGTCCTTCATGTCCAGAGGCTCGAAAATATGGTGGTGAACGTAATCAACAAAGCTCTCGCCTGAAACACGCTCTACGATATAACCTGCCAGAGCAACGCCCCAGTTCGAGTACGCCGTGAGCGTATCAGGTTCGAAGACCTGAGGCGGCTGATCGAGCTTTAAAGCTTCTTCTAATGAGTATGCCTGCATGTTTGCAGGAAGGAACATATCCGTATAGTATTCCTGGAAGCCTGCCCTGTGGTTCATGAGGTCGATCATGCGGACGGGCTTCTCGTATCTTAAGTTAGTAAGGAAACCGTCGGGAAGATATTCCCTTACGTCCTTCTCCAGATCGATCTTTCCCTGTTCCCATAGCTGCATGACGCTGACCCAGACCATTGTCTTTGTGGTCGAGCCCCAGTCGATAACGGTATTCTCATCAACCTTTATTCCATTGGCGATGTCCGAATAACCGTAATAGCCTTTAAATACTACACCGTCTCTATCGAAAACTCCGACCATCGCACCTGCAGTGGTATCTTTGTGGTCTTCGTAGAAAGCATTGATCTTCTCTTCGTAGGATCCTGCATAGATCTTCTTTTCCGGTTTCTCCGCCTTGGCCGAACATGAAGCCAGTAAAGACAGCGTCATAAAAGCTGCGGCAATAAGCGCAAGGCTCTTTTTAAGTACTTTCATATAATTCTCCCTTATTCCATTTTCTTGAAACTGCTTTATTATATTACAAACAATCTTAACCTAACCTTAAATCGGAGGAGCCATGAGAGGAATCGTTTTCGACATCGACGACACACTATACTGCAGACAGGACATGCTGGTCCGGGCCGCAGAGACTGTGCTTGGCGTCAAGGTCCCCGACTGGCCGCTGTTCATCAGCATCTTCTACGAGAAGAGCGACATCAACATGGCGCAGCTGGAATCCGGTGAAGTCTCAACCCGCGATATCAACGGCTGGCGCTACAACGAGACGTTCAGACTGTTAGGCCTTCCCTATAAGCCTGAGGACGGCGGACGCGCTGCCGACGCTTATCTGGAACTCCAGAGTCACATGTTCATAAGCGATGATCTCGCTTCCGTACTTGATAAGCTCGCCAACGATCCTGAGATAAAGCTTGCGATCCTTACCGCCGGTGAATCCAAGCACCAGTGGAACAAGGTCGACATGCTGGGTTTAGACCGCTGGTTTGACCGTTCTTCCGTTATCGTCACCGGCGACACACCGTATACCAAGCCTGACATCGAACTGTTCCGCATGATGGAAGAACGCCTCGGGCTCTCCCCTTCTGACCTCTGGATGGTCGGCGACAATTACGATAAGGACATAGCAGGAGCGGTAAAAGCCGGCTGGCATTCCATCTGGATCAACCGCCGCAGGCTTCCTGCACCTGAAGTCCTTCCCGACATATCGGTACTTGATGACGGCGAATTTGTTGAAGCTCTGGCAAAGGAGTTCTTGTGATGTTTGGCAAAAAGAAACCCGCACAGTTATCCTACGATAAGGACAATGAGACGCCCGCAGTAAAGTCCAGCATCTGCACGGGCGAGAAGACTGCCGGCTTCATCGACAACCGCACTGGCAAATACCATGACGTGATGCTGATCAAGTCAGACGCTGACCTTATAGAGTTCAAGAGGCTCTATGGCGTCGATGAGGTAAAGACGATCTATTAAGACACCGATAAGAGGCAGCACTTAATGTCGCTTCCCGGATACTAACCTATCGGTATCTTCCTCTTGCTTCCTTTCTCTCGCGCTTTATGATCTTCTTCAGTTTTTCCTCGTCTTTATCACGCATGATATAGAAGATTATTCCCGAACAGATTGCATTAAGTATAAGCAGCATGACACTTAATGCAGATGCCCTGTTATACAGATATCCGTTTTTGAAGGCGAGATTATTAAGGAAAGTCATGTTCGTAAGCACCGCGTTATTAGCCACAATTCCGAACATTTGTGGAACATCGAACATGCCAAGGCCCCCGATTATGCTCGTGACAAGAACAAAGATAAGAATCTCGCGCATGCACGGAAGAGTGATCTTAAAGAATGTCTGTATCCTGTTGCATCCGTCCATCTCAGCAGATTCGAATATCTCAGGATTGATCCCGATGATGCCGGCATAAATGATAAGCAGCGTGTATCCGTAATACATATATACGTTGATCAGAACGACCAGTTTTTTGAGGTCGCCTCCGTTGATCAGAAAGTTCCTGTTCTCCCATGTCATGCCGAAGAGCCCGTACAGTTTTTCCATAGCCTGGTTTATGGCTCCGACAGGATAGCCGAATAGTTTTATAAACAGTGTAGCTGTAACAGAACCGGCAACAAGGTGAGGCATGTAATAGATCACCTTGAATATTAACGTGCCTTTGACTTTCAATCTTCTGTCGGAATACCAGACACTGAAAAGAAATGCCAGGAACAATTCCGGTATAAAGCCCGATATCCAAAACAGCCACGTATTGGTAAAAGCTTTCCAGAACGTCTTTGACTTTAAGATATCTAAATAATTCAGATACCAGGGTTTGCCGACTGAGGTAAGGAAATGCCACTCGGTGTTGCCTGCACCTTTAAGATCCGTAAACCCCAGAATAAAAGTCAATGCAGTCGGATACAAAAAGAATATGCTGAACGCAAGAATAAAGGGTATCGAGTATAAATACCCGTATTTCGCATATCTCTTTTTAAGATTAGACTTACCCATAACTATTATCCCCCAAAAAGTTCCTCAGCTATCAGCAGGTGCAGAGATTATTGAAATGCTCCTGAGCTTTCCTAATGCTCCTTCACCATATTTCTCATTGTGTGCCTTCTCATATTTAATAGTGATCTCTGAGAGTTCGTCCATCATAGCGTGCATTTCATCATCATAGAGATACAGATAAGCTGTTCCAAAGCCTAAAACGTCATTCAAGAATTCTTCTTTAAAATTCTTATGCGGTTTCTTATTAAATGCATCGAACCTCGAAAACAGTTCCATAAAGAAACAGTAAGCTGAATCAGAGAGATCACTGTTATCGACAAATGCTTCGGTATTATCCTTAAGAATGCGTTCAAAAGCTCCTCTGACCCTCCGTTCTTCTTTTACAATGATAGTCCCTGCCTCGATCAGGAAATCAACATGTCTGTATAAAGTCCTTCTGGGAATATCAGGAAAATGATTTGCCAGCTCTTTGACTGTCACTTCTCCGTGGAAAGCCAAATATTGCATGATCCTCATTCTGGACGGATTCCCCAAAATATCCTTGAGTTCCATATTACTAACCCCTTTTCGATTGCTGTTTTTATATTAGTGCCATTTTTGGCACAGGTCAAGTGTTTTTACTGTTTCTTATAATCTAGCACGAGGACGGAGCTTTTCTTGAAGTGATAATATTATCAATATAAAAGCCGCAGGCATTTACATGTCTGCGGCTTAATTTCAAAGTAAATAACTAAAATCAGAGATCGTAATACATCTCGTACTCCATAGGTGTGGGCATGGAGATGTGGCGGCCAAGATCCTTTCTACGGTTGGCGATCCAGAGGTTGATCAGTTCGATCGGGAAAACGCCGCCTGCGGTGAGGAAGTCGTGGTCCCTTTCGAGAGCTTTAAGAGCTGAACCTAATGACTTCGGCAGTCCCTTGATCTTTTTCT
>JAEFBA010000087.1 GCA_016292145.1 Saccharofermentans sp. | reverse complement strand
ATGTGGTGTGAAGATACCCCTTCAGATAATCCTTAGTCTGCTCATAGATGATCGAGCGCTCTTCTGAATCAGTCTCATGATTCGTGCTGAAATAGTAAGCCTTAAGATCCTCACGGAATCTCATAAATAATACCCCCTATTCACTTATTCCTGAGACTCATTATATCAGAAATAATTGACAGCACATTTTTCTCAATAAACTCGACCCTGTCAAATATCATCGGCTTAAATGTACCGGTCACGCCAACCGCAACGTTCTCTTCTCTGTTCACATAGATAATGTTTCCGCAGTCGCCTATCGCAGCATATACTTCCCTGCCGTCGAAAGGCTTATACCATAGGTAACCGTAATACATGTTTCCGAATCTCTCACCCAACTTCTGGTAAGGTGTGAGCATGCTGTTTATCCACTCAGAAGATACGATCTGAGAGCCGCTAAAGCGCCCGTCATTTAGCACCATATCACCAATCTTGGCGAGATCTCTTGCAGATGCGCACAGGCCCCATCCTGCAGTAACCGTATCTTGAGGATCCGAATACCATTCATTCTTCCTGGGACCCTTGTTCATAAAGAAATCGAACTGGTCTTCCTTGCTGCTGTCACCATGAATAACATGCTCCGGGATTCCCAAAGGAATGAAGAGATTCTTATTCGCAAAATCTATAAGCTTCTCACCTGACGCTCTCTCGATAATGCCGGCTAAGATCTGTATTCCCAAAGTCGCATATCTGAATTCACCGGTGATGCCGACACGGCCTCCCAGAAAATCCAAAGCAGCCTTAGTCCAGTCATTTGAAGTGCACACTTTTTTCCACGGTTCAGATTTGCCTTTATAAGGCGCTGTCATTGTAAGCAGGTGCCTTACGGTAACATCGTAGATTGTCTTCTCGCCTCGCTTTACCTGATAATCAGGGAAATAATCCATAACCTTATCGCTAACTCTTATATAGCCCTTGTCAGCTGCAATGCCGGCAAGCAGAGCCATGACTCCTTTGGTCACTGAATTAACGTTTATAGGATCTTCTGCCGTAAAGCCTCTCCAGCAATCTTCATAGACAACAGAGCCGCCTTTTATCGCGCATATCTGGCATATGTTGCTCTCGTTTCCTTTGCTCTCTGAAACGAATGCATGAAACTCTTTCCGTTCCACATTAGCCTCCTCTAAAAGTAAGATTTGGACGTCCAAAAACTAGGCTAATATGATTAAAAATTGTTTTCAAGAGTTTTTTTGAAGGCAAAATAAAAGCGGCTTTAAAACCGGTTTTAAGCCAGCGGAAATCAAGCAGTATATATATGTCTTGCGACAGTCATGACATCATCTGTCGTAACGATGCCTATGACATTTTTCGCATATGAAACAACGGGCGGAACAAAAACTATCTCCCGGATACGGACATCGCCGTAATCTAAAGGAATATCCGCCCTGGTAAGGTTTGTGATGCTGATGTCTTTGACCTTATCTCCATAACCAAGCAAACCGGCGACTTTAGAAGCTGTTTTGCTTTCAAAGCATCCTGCATGAACCAGGTTCAGAGAATCCTTAAGCGTCGGATCTAAAAGCCCCATAAACTGCAATACCAGATAACGTGATCTGGTGTCATCAAGCTTTTCACGCATAGTCTTAAAGACAGCTTTTGCATTATCTTCAAAAGACTTTTTCTTGTCGTATCTGTATTTGACCGATATTCCCGTAGCCTGGTTTCCCATGGATCTGTTGCCGTCTGTTCTTCCGTCCACTGCAAGGCCGACATCCATAGAAGAATCAGTATCCTTGATAAAGTCAGTAATAAGGTAAGCCGTAAGAGATACTCCGGCATTTTTCGCGTTCTTTACGAGAACGTCCAGTTCGTCTTTTGAATAGCGCTTAAGTTCGATCTTTGTTTTGCGGTCTTTCCAAAATCCTGAATATGCATCGTCAAGGTCGGCAAAACTAAAGACCTTTCTGTCCTTTTTCCAATTCCTGTTCCACGAACGGGATAAAAGCTCATAGTAAAAAGGCAGCTTGCTTTCTTTTGGAAGGTCCGATAATCCGAGCGACCTGAACGGAAGATATTCACATTCCCGGCCTGAAAGGCACTTCATAAACGTCTCGATAAAATACAGCAAAGACTTACCGTCTCCGCCTAAATGATGCATCATGAAGACGATTCCGTCGGAAGACAAAAATGCCCTGATAAACTCGCCTTCATCTACTCTGAATCTTTTTCTCTCGTTTTCTATGACCAGTTCTTCCAACGAAAGATCCGTAATGCTTATGCTGTTATGAGGCTCATCGCAGCTGACATAAAAAGCGTCTCCGGAATCTTCAATGACCACCTTCGAATTAAGCACCTCATGAAGGCTGCACGCCTTATAAAACGCTTTTTGCGCGTCTTCAAACGGTATGTCTTTATCAAGTGACACTTTCATCGTTATCACTATATTCACGTCGAAAAGATCTACTCTCTCAGTATCGATCCTGTATCTCATATGTATTTCCTTATGCTCCTAATCCACTGGCTCATTACTATATTTGCAGGCGTTATTTTTGAATAGAACCTGAAGTATTTTGCAAATACTCCCGGCACTGACATGTCCTTTCCCCTGGCACTATCCTTAAGTGCTTTGTCTACAACTATTTCAGGGGCGATCATGCCGGCATATTTAATCTTGCTGCCGTCCTTTGTTCTCGGCAGCATCCCTGTATCCACCCATCCGGGGCACACAGCAGTTGCCGTTATCTTCCTTGACTTAAGTTCGGCATTTATCGCTCTCGAAAAGTTCTTCAGATAGACCTTGCTCGCTGAATACATCGCAAGATAAGGATTTGGCTGAAATGAAGATGCCGATGAGATATTAAGTATTCTCGCACCCTCATGCATATATGGGAGCGATATTGATATCAGTTCAGACGGGACGCTGCAGTTTAGCTTGCAGATATCTGCGACCTGCTTTTTCTCCATCCTCTCAAAAGGCCCCATATAGCCTGTTCCTGCATTATTTACGAGTATCCTTATATCAGGTGATTTCTCACTTATAAGTCCGTAGATAGCCTCTACTCCGTCCGAGCTGAGGTCTGCTGCTACCGGTACGATCTTCTGATCCTGCGAGCGGAGTCTTTCAAGTTTATCTTTGTTCCTGCCGATTGCCCATACTTCCTCGATATCGTCTATCAGGCAGATCCTCTTAACAAACATCCCGCCGATGCCTCCGGTCGCGCCCGTTACTACTGCTATTCTTTTCATCATTTCACCAGGAGATGCGACAACGTATCATTTGTTACCATCTTGCAGTCAGGCACAAAGAGCTTTTTTAATGCATACATATAGACAGTGCCCCAATATAGGTCAGCAAGATAGACAGCATCGCCTTTTGCAACGCTTCCCTCTTTTTGTCCCTGCCTTACTATCTCTGCGAGGATCTTATAAAGATCGTTCTTGTATAAGTTTTCCTTCTGCTCCAAAAGAAGCTGTGACAATATAGTGATCTTAACCACATATTCTTCGTCGTTTTTAAGTTTCTTTTCCATCTCAGAAGAAAGCTTTTCGATCTTGGTCTTAGCAGGGACAGGGAGTTTTGCAAGCATCTTCAAACGCTTTATCTCATCCTGGTTCTCAGCGCTCTTCCTTATCTCTTCGAAAAGCTCTTCTTTGGACTTGAAATAAAGATATATTGTTCCCTGCCCTATACCTATGTGCCTGGCCAGATCGCCTATCTTCGTGTCTCCGAATCCGTTGCGCGCGAAATAGAGAGAAGACTTTTTAAGTATCCTGTTTCTGGTATCTTCCCTGATCTGCTGGCACTGCTCTTCCGTCTTCGGCATCCCTAATTCCTCCTTTTTGACTGAACGAATATTCATTCATAAGGAATATATCACCGGAGTTAACCGGTGTCAAGAAACAGGGATTATCGCTTTTACACTCTCTTCAGGACTTTATACTCTTCAACAATTTCCGACAGTTCTTCAACAAGCTCATCACTCAGATACCGCTTCTCCTTAGGAAGGCTCTTTTCCTTATCCAAAACCCAGACAAGATTATTTGCCCTATATCTGGAAGGATCACCATTTCTGTCCAGGCTCTCCAGATTAGAAATCATCATCTGGTGAACACCAATTCTACGGTCACCTTCAGGCAAAGTGTTTATGAATTCAGTTATTCTTTCGCATAATGAGACAACTTTTTTATGGAATTCATCATCCTTAAAAACGGACTCTCCTTTGCCCTGGCGAACTACAGCAGTATATATCGTTCCTTCGATGTCTTCGAAAACACAGACCGGGTCAAAGACACCGATAAAACCAAATGCCTCAGAGGTAAGCCCCGGATAACTTAATCGAGGCGACTCTCTTACAGCAAGATAATCGCTGGCAAGGAGTCTCGCATAACCGCATTCTTCTATAAGCATCACATATCTTTTGTCATTATCAAGTTCTAATACCTTGTTTGTCTCGTATGGGAACTCCCACTTTTCACCTTTGTCATTTGTGATGGTCAGCTTGCTGTCATCTTTAACAAAAGGAAGTTTGCGTTGATTGTCGGAAAAGATCCTCTTATCCAAGCATTTATTTCTAATGTCATCATCACTTGGAATAACGTATTCTTTGCAGTATTCACAATCACAGATTGTATCCACATAATCTATCCTCTCGGATAACGGCAGCTCAAAAACGGGTTTTGCACCATTTTCTTTCCAGCTTTCTTTCCATAGTTTCCAGTTCTTTTTGTGTTTGAAGAAAAAAGATGGGAGCCCGCAGATCCTGCAGCACTCAGATTTGTTAGTTTCCGGATGATCCTGATCGAAAGCAAAACCCTTTTTCCTGCATGCGGGGCATGTATAGACCGCTTCGGGAAGATCATCAGACAATAACCTCCCATAGGTTCTATGAGAAAAACGTTTTGTCGGTATTAAATCTATCGAGAACTCAACGATCCTTCCTTCACCGGTAACCTTGGGTCCTTCTCTCATCTCAAACCGTTGACCAATTCTTACCTGATGATAATGATATGTCTGAAGTGAGAAATTCATTATGGCAGACACGGGTTTATCAAAAGAATCGGCATTCAGATTGCTTAAAAATATCCCCCATTGATCACTCTCATCATGACCTTCAAATACAGCATCCGGTCTATAACCGGAAGACGGCAGTTTCGTTCTCCCGCCTGAAAAGAAAGTGACCTCCACTGAAAGCAGATAGTGAGAATATACTTCGTCTGATTTGTTGACCCACCTGATTTCCCCGCCATCATTTCCTTTTTTGGCTCTCATGCATTCATCGATCGTATCAAATACTGCATCTGTCTCTACCTCAAAATCCTCATTGCACATAAAGAGATAAAAACTGTTGTCGTCATAGTATTTGCATATAGCCAGATAAGAATAATGCGCGGCTACCGTTCCGTCTTCATTAAACAAGTCACCATAGTTGCCCTTTGGCGTGAAAAACAGCACCATTGCGTTATCTAAAGCATCAGGGAATATCTTTGAAAATCTATTGCCCATAAAGTTAATTCCTCATCTGCTTCACGATCTTTCCGCCAATATCGTCGTTACCCTGTTTTTAATGATCGGCAGGATATCATCAAGGCTCTTCTGGTCAACAAAATAAGGCGGAACTTCTTCTCTTATTACGATCAATACCGCAGGATCCGTATTATCGATTAGCGACCCGGACATGAGAACCTTCTTGTAAGATTCTATGATCGATTCATCTATTTTAGTTGACGGATTGGCTTTATTAAAACTCTCGATCGTATTTTTCGAGAGTGACTCACATGCCTTAATGCTCAGCGGATTGCTGACGCTCTTGCCAATTGTATTCTGAACGTCATCGCTTAAGCAGATCTTGATAAATTCCCAGGCACCATCAGCAACTGAAGAAGGCGCGGAAGCCGAGATCCCGATAGAAATACCTATATCTATCAACGGTCCGCGTCCGTCTGCCGACGGATATCCCAAAAGCGTCAGATTTTTTGCTTTTAACCCGTTACGGCTCAACAGATCATCCAGGCCGCTATAATACGCTTCATCAGCGTCTTGAGATATGTTGAAGGATTTATCGTTGACATTATTCTTTACATAGTCGCAAACAGCCCTGAATGATTCATTATCAAAGTTAACAGTTTTCCCGTTTATACAGGAATCATCAGCATATGAATACAAAGTCGTGAGGACTTCAAGCCGCGTCCCGCTCAGCGGATTTCCGCCATTGCATGCCTCAGAAACGAATTTTACGTATTCATCGAAAGTAAATCCTGTCTGTCCGTCTCTGACGTTAGCTCTGTCGGTTAATATGCCTTTTACAGAAAAGTCCATCGGAATAAATAACAGTTTATCGTCAACTTTAGCTGCATCGATCACATTCGAGAAATAATCTGCTTCATTGATTCCGTTATTGCCTTTTACATACCTGTTCAAGTCTACAAGGTATTCTTCCGAATGGATCTGTCTGTAATCACCCGCATACAGAACTATATCCGGGCCGTCGCCCGAGAGCATGTCCGTGGCCAGCTGATTGCTGAGTTCAGAAGAACCGCTGTAAAAGATTCCGTTAACTGCATCATTGTTATCAGCATTGCTGTAATCCACATAATCAAGGATATTGAGTTTGTTTTCCAACTGCACATAATACTTTTTATTTGTCTCATTAAATACTCTGACTGCTTCACAGATAGAATATTCCAAATAAAAACTTCCGACTGTGCCTGCCGAAAGGATTATCCTTCCGGAATTCGGATTTTTATCTGCTTTCTCAAGAACGATTATTTCAGGTATATCTTTAGTTTTCTCAAAATCTTGAGAAAACGGTTCAAGGTCACTAGTTATTCGCGCGAACACATACTTATCATCTTTAACATAAAGCAGATCCGATTGCGTCAAATCTATTCTGTTGACGCTACAATCGTTAAAAGATAAAACCTCTGTCAATTCTTTCGATGCAAAATTAATATATTTCACACCGTAAGCATCTTTAACATATGTCTTCCCGCCAAACGATGACAGTCTGGTAAAAAACTTGATCTTCTTAAGCCACTTGTATTCTTCGTCTTTATTCTTAACTTCTCCCGTCTCCAGGTTCAAAGAGATAAAGGCGGCTTTATCGGAAAAATTAACCAAAAGGATTTCAGTTTCTGAAACAACTATGTAGTCATGGATATCTGCATCTGAAAATTGAGGATCCACAGACAGATCAACCGTCTTACTTTTACCGTCTTTAGATATTACAAATAATTGTCCTCTGCTCTTACTGTATTGGGATACTGTAAATTCTCCGATAACCCAGGTACCTCTATAAAAAGTGCCATTCTCATCCAGACCGCTGAATGTGCCTGCCGGAACACTTTCAATCTCTTTTAATTCGCCAACAGTCCCTGTCTCAGGATCTATACTTAGCTGATAACGTTTGCTTTCTTTCTCACCTTCAGAAAGAACATTTTTATGCATTCTGAAGACAACTTCCGTGTCACAGATAATAACATCGTCGATTTCTTTGTCTAATAGCAGTTCACGGGCATCGAAAGAAGATATCAGGTCACCGGAAAAACTGTAGTAATCAAAATTATTAAACTGGTTATCAGGGTCAGATTTCTGATTTAAAATATCAATTACTCCTTCGGACCGTATAAGAACACCGTCCTTATATACTCCGAGAAAACCACAGTAGAAACTGTCCATTTTCTTGTTCTTGTACTTTCCATCGAGCCCGGTTACTTTTGCATTAAACCAGGTGGAATCCCTGGATACCCTTTTGACTCCATCCTCATCTTTTCCTTTGCATCCGGCAACAGATATGATCTGTGCGAAAACCAGAAGCATAGAAATAAGCACACTAACAGATCTTTTAATCCTATTATTTCCCATATATGTTTCCCCCAAAAAGCAACGATACTATCGTCCCCACAAAATACATATAAATTCTACACTTAAAGAAAGCTTTTGTGCACTGTTCAACAAAGCAATTGTCCTTTGATATAATGTGACAGGAATCTTTTTATTAAGAAAGGGATGCATATGCTGCTTGATCAATTAACACTTGAAGAGAAAAAGGTCTTTTGGAATATAGCTAATTTGCTTGCATCATCTGACGGAAGCGTAAGAGAAGAAGAGTCTATCCTTGAGCAATATAACGAGGAAATGGGCACGGGATTTGAATATCCTGTTGCATCTGAGATTGATCTTAAGAAAGAACTCGGCACATTAAGCGGCAGCAGCGCAAAAGACCGTAAGATCGTTTATTTCGAGCTCTACGGAGTCGCTTATGCCGATACCGCATTCGATGACAGGGAAAAGCAGATCCTTGACGAAGTCTGCCTCACCCTTTCGATAACTGACGATGTCAGGGAAACACTCGAAGAAAGTGTAAAGACTATCTTTGATACATACAGAAAACTCGGTGATCTGTTTAATTCGTGAGCCTAAAGGGTGATTAATACATGAACAATGCGTTAGATCAAAAGTGCGATCTTCTTATAAGGAACTGCTCAGAAATCCACAGGAAATACTTCTTAAATGACAAGCTTCTGGCTCTGATGGCAGGCCTTATATTCACTTCGGAAGATAAAGAAGCTGATACCCAAAGACTTAAGGAATGCAAAAAGATCCTGGAGAAGAATACCGGTCTTTTATCAAATCTCAGGGCAAATCCTGAACTTGTCATCTTAAGTAAGATGGCACTGTCCGATGATCCGGAGAAATACATCAAGAACGTCTCGGAAGTCTATAAGAAGATCCACAAGGGAACTAAGCTCGAGAACTCGTACATGGCTCTTTCCGCCGTTCTCATCTGTGATCTCGGAAGGCAGGACGAAGCAGATGATCTGATCGCCAAGGCAGACCAGATAAGAACTCTCATGGACAAAGCTCATCCTGTTCTGACATCGACAGAAGATACTTCATTCATTATGTTTCTCGCCCTTACCGACAAGAGCGCCGATACTATCGTGAAAGATATCGAAGAAGCATATGATTATCTTAAGAACACATGTAAGGTCAAGGCATCTTCAGACGCCGTTCAGGGGATAAGCGAAGTGCTCGCGATCTCTTACGGAGACACCAAGGATAAATGCGATAAGGTCGTAAGACTCTTCAATACTTTTACAGACCGCAAAGCCAAGTTTGGTAACGGCAGTGATTTTATCGTTCTCGGTTCATTGATCAACGTCAATACCGATACTGACACATTAGTCAATGAAGTATTGGAAGCTGAAGTGCGCCTCAAAGATCTTAAGGGATTCAAGGACGATGAGATGGACAGACAAAGGCGCATGATGTACGCTTCGATGCTCGTTGCCGAGACATACGGAATGCAGTCTGCCGTTATAGGCAATTCCATAATCAGCAATGCTCTGACTACTGTAATATCCAAGCAGATCGCATCGGCGATATCCATTGCCGTAAATATTGCCTCATCGGCAATTCCCGCAGCCTGCAAAAAAGATGAAGAAGATGAGAACAAGCCTTCCTGATCTGATTACTGTTTAAATCAAACACTTTTTTCGCTATTATATGGAAAGAATATAGAGGATAGGAGATCTTGATATGGATACTATACTTGCCGAGAACATGAAGAGGTTAAGAGAGAAGTACTCACTCACACAAGAGGTCGTGGCTGCTTCATTAATGGTTCCGGACATCATGGTCTATAGGTGGGAAGCAGGCCGCGCATACCCTGATAAATACATGATCAAAAGAATAGCGGAATTTTATGAAGTCTCCGTTGATACGTTATTGGAAAAAGAAGTGGAGATTGCTCCTGAGCTTCCCGCATCAGACGAGCTTCCGGCAAACTGCAAGATGTGCGGCGGAGAACTGGTCCATAATCATTTTGACGGCACCTGCACATGTGCAAACTGCGGTAAGAAACGTGCCATCATCGAACTGTATCCGGGTTATGCCAAGTACAACCGCATAATTACGTCAATTAAAAAGGCTAATACTATCTTAAACACCAGGACGACTCTGGCTGCGGCTGATGAGGCAAAGCTCCTTCTCAAGCAGGCAACAGATGACTGCAACAGCTTTAACGATGTAGTCTCTTCCGAACTTATCAAGTTCTGTAACGAGGGACTTGCAAACGTTAAGCGTTTTGAGTCCTACTGCAGAGGAAAGCATTTCTTTAATAACAGATCCTACAAGAGTGCCCTGAACGAACTTGAGAAGGTCCGCGGCTACAGAGATGCGGATGAGCTGATCGCACGCTGCAAAGGCAGACCCGAATCCGGAAAGAAAGCTTAAAGTCACATCTCTGCATTCTGTTTTTTCGCAAATATCAGATGATTAAAGAACGCCACTTTCGCGTATTCATCAATACTGCATGCCTTTGATTCCAGTTCAAGCATGGTCTGATACCAATCTTCGGTGTACTTGATATCGTTATTTGAGGATAATCCGAAGAAAGTCCTTATACCGTATGTATTGATAAGCGTCATCTTATCTGCAAGAAGGTTATTAAGCCACTCGTTGCTGTACACGTCCCGTCTGCCGAACATGCTGTTCTCTTCTTTCTGATTCAAAAGGCTTAATGCAGTCTTGGGATCATCAGACATTACGGCGGTTGCCATAACCCTTCCGTAAAGATTGTGCTTTACGACCGATAACAGGCCGCCAGGCTTTGTCACCCTTAGCAGCTGATTCAATATTGCTTCTTTGTCATCTGTATATTCCAGAACATTGTGGCAGATAACCAGGTCCATGGAATCGTCATCAATACCAGAAAGATAATCTATTCCCTCACAGACTAACTTGTAAGGATTGTTCTCAACGCGAAGAGAGCGCATCTCATCGCTCGGTTCTACAGCGGTTACATCATGAGACTTCGCATAATGATCTGCCGTAATACAGAACCCCGCACCAAAATCAAGGATCTTCAGCTTCTTACTGTCACATACATCCAACTGTTTATAAATCAGCTCATAGAACATCCTGCCCCACGGCTGCTCAACCATATTACGGTAATTCTTTATTGCATCAGACATGTTCACCATCCAGCCAATAAACAGCATAATCGGTTACCGGTACGAATCCGTGGCTTACT
>JAEFBA010000012.1 GCA_016292145.1 Saccharofermentans sp. | reverse complement strand
ATTCCTCAGGGATCACGAGGAGTACGTAGAGGACTACTGATCTTATGGAGAGCTTTTCTGCAATCAAGAAAAGAATGAAGAGCGTCAATGACATTAGTCAGATGACTAATGCGATGCAGCTTGTCTCAAGCGCGAAAATGCGACGCTCCCAGCTTCTCCACGAATCGATGTATCCGTTCTTCCTTTTCTGCGTCGAATCGATGCAGGAGATGATCCGTAACAACGAACACTTAGATAACCCTTTCTTCACGCTTGAACAGAAGCAGGAAGGTGAGACCTGGAAGATCGGTTATTACGTACTTTCAGGTGACCAGGGCCTTGCCGGTGCTTATAACAATAACATGGTAAAGATCACCGAAGATCACATAAGACAGAAGATCATGGAGAATACGCAGAAGAATATCTCCACGACTTATGAGCTCAATGTTTTCGGACGCCTGGCACGAGAAAAACTTGCAAGGTTCGGATATAACGTCAATACATCGTTCTCGTTCCCTATCTCAGAGCCTACTTATAACGATGCAAGACAGGTTAGTGCGATCATGAGAAACCGCTTCCTTAAAGATGACTTTGATCTCGTGTATCTTCTTTACACACGTATGGAGTCATCGGTAAAGATGGAACCTGTTGCGTTAAGACTTTTGCCGGTAGATCCCAAGTCAATCTCGATGCTCCTTCCCAAGGACGTATCAGATGCCGGCATGGCTATCCAGAGAGGTAATGAATTAGAGTATTTCCCGAATTCCGATGCGGTATTCAACTACCTTATCGATACATATACGAACGCGATGGTATTCGGCGCGATGGTCGATGCTTTTGCCAGTGAGCAGACAGCAAGACTCACCGCCATGGAGAATGCGACAGACAACGCCGAAGAAATGATGAAAAAACTTGAGCTCATGAGCAACCGTGCCCGTCAGGCAAAGATCACGACGGAACTTACGGAGATCGTAAACGGTGCCCAGCAGGCAGAGAAGATGTGAGGATAAGAAAATGGCATATGGCAAGGTAATACAGATTATTGGACCTGTAATCGACTGCGAATTCGCTAAAGGCGAGATCCCGAAGATCAACGAAGCGATAAGGATCATGAGAAAAGCACCCGTTATTGCTTCTGAATCAGATCCGGCATTCGATCCCGAGACGCTCAAGGGCGAAGATGATGTATACTGCGAAGTCCTTCAGCAGAGAGGTTCCGGTGTCGTAAGATGCGTATCCTTTAATCCGACTGAAGGTCTTACAAGAGGCCTTGTTTGCGAGTCTTTTGGCTCTTCCATCAAGGTCCCTGTAGGCGAGAATATCACAGGACGTCTTTTCGATGCCATCGGCCACCCGATTGACAATAAAGGCGATGTAAATGCCGACGCATTCTGGCCTATCCACAGACACGCTCCTTCATTTACCGAGCAGTATCCTGCAGAGACAATGCTTGAGACAGGCATCAAGGTAATCGACCTTCTTGTTCCTTTCTCAAGAGGCGGTAAGATCGGTCTGTTCGGAGGTGCCGGCGTAGGCAAGACAGTCCTTATCCTTGAGCTTATCCGCAATATTGCAAGTGAGCACGGCGGATACTCCGTATTCACCGGTGTAGGCGAGCGTTCACGTGAGGGTAACGACCTCTGGAACGAGATGAAAGAGTCCGGCGTTCTTGATAAGACGATCATGGTATTCGGCCAGATGAACGAGACATCAGGTGCGAGAATGAGAGCGCCCCTCACAGGTCTTACGATGGCTGAATATTTAAGAGATGAGAAGCACAGAGATGTGCTCTTGTTCATCGATAACATCTACAGATTCGTCCAGGCAGGTTCGGAGGTTTCCGCTCTCCTTGGCCGTATTCCTTCTGCCGTCGGTTATCAGCCGACACTTGCCGGAGAAGTAGGTGAACTTCAGGAAAGGATCACATCGACCAGAAACGGATCCATCACTTCCATTCAGGCCGTTTACGTTCCTGCCGACGATATTACCGACCCTGCACCTGCTACGACGTTTGCTCACCTTGATGCGAATATCGTATTGTCCCGTGCGGTAGTTGAGCTCGGTATCTATCCTGCGGTAGATCCTCTTGAATCTTCTTCAAGAGTCCTCACGGAAGAAGTCGTAGGTTCTGAGCATTACCACGTTGCACGTAAGGTTCAGGAGATGCTCCAGCGTTATAAGGAACTCCAGGACATCATCGCTATCCTCGGTATGGAAGAACTCTCAGAATCAGACAGACTCATGGTATCCCGTGCCCGTAAGGTCCAGAGATACCTGTCGCAGCCTTTCTTCGTTACGGCTGATTCCACAGGTTTTGAACCCAGATATGTACCTGTAGAAGAGACTGTAAAAGCTTTTGGAGAACTGATCTCCGGTTCATTGGATCACATCCCCGAGCAGTGCTTCTTCATGAAGGGCGGTCTCGACGACGTTCTTAAGGCATACAAGGAAACTACTTAATCTCTTTATATGGCAGACCACGTATCTCACAAGATCAACCTTCTTATAGTTACCCCTTATGAAGATTTCTTCGAGGGTCAGGTTGACAGCGTCCGTATTCCCACGAGCGACGGTGAGTTCGGTTTCATGGCAGGCCACACACCCTTTGTAGCTGCCTTGGAGCCCGGTGCATGTGCGCTTACGACCAACGGTGAGACAAGGTACTGTATGGTCTCTGAAGGCTATTGCGAGATCAACGGCATGCTTGCGCTTATCATCTGCAACTCAGCAGAATGGCCCGAAAACATGCGTCTTAGAAGGATCGTTACCGCTTATAACAATGCTTTGGAAGAGATAAAGACTCATGTCGATAAGAACGGCAGACCTGTATTCTCCGAAGACAGCGTTGCTAAAGGAAAGCGTGCCCTTGCGAGAATGAAGTTCATCGAACGTTACGGTACCGATGCTCAGAGAGAACGACTCGCAGGTTACAAGAAGACTGATTTCCCTGACGGAAAAATGCCGAGACTGCAGTAAGGATAGTTATATAACAAACGTATAGTTTTCCTTTTCGACCGTTTTTGTTTCTGTGTACAATACGACTATTTCACTTGCAGGTATACCTTCGTTTTTTCTTAGTGATTCAGCAAATGTTTTTATAACAAATGATTCATATTGTTCACTGCTGTAATCAGGATAAGCAAAATACATATAATCCGAAGTGATATTTCGATAAACAGGTTCTCCGTCGTAATCGTATGATTTGGTCTTATTCTGGTTCTCATTCTTTATCATTTCTGAAAATACAGATGGAGATTTATAGTCGTGAAAATAGAAATCCCGACCATCTGAGGATTCATAATTTGTTACATCACTCATCAGAAAATAACCACGTTTAATATAATCTCCAGAGGGAAGATCATTTAGTTTGGCCTTTTTCAGTGAGGTTAGAACCATTTTGGTTTTGTTTCTATTGACATTACTCTCGTAATCGAATTCTTTATGGAGCTCTTCACTTGCTTCTGAATTCTTGACGTCAGTAAAGCTGCATTTATCTTGAATCTTTCCGAATACACTTGAGTTGATTGATCTAAGTTTTCCTTTGCTGTCATAAGGGCCTAGCGGAAAAATCTTATCATCCTTCATGTACCCTAAAAAGTAGTTGTAACAGGTGCTCACAATTATTCCTCCACTTTTTATTTGTATTAATTTGATGTTCCAAACCTGAACTCAATATCTCCAAATGCTATCTTCTGTCCGGATTTGATTTCATATGATCTGCCGGTTTCAACCGGAGAATCTTCTATAAATGTTTTCCCGGAGCCTTTTGCGGGTTCTAAGTAGAAAGATCCGTTTGTCTGTCTTATCACTGCATGAAGAGGTGCGATACCTTGTTCATCCAGAACTATATCCGACAGGAAACAGTCAGAACCTATAGTCGTCTTATCAAGATAGAGCGTGTAGTTGCTGTTTATTTTGTCATTGTCCGAGAGCAACGTAAGTCTTCCCGTAATAAGTGGCTTATAAAGGTCTAATGCATATTCGGTTCCGCTCTCAGATGAGCTGTCGTCAGATTGAGAGATCACAGGGTTATCCGAAAACAGGATCGAGCTTCTCTGTCTTGATTGTTCCTGTGATTCTGTTTTCCTGATACTTGCTTTTGTCTTCTTTTGATTCATCAGCGTGGAAATGAATATTATCACTGAAAGCAAGTAGAATAGGATACAGGGAAGAGGCATCTTACCGAGCAGCGAAAGTACTGAGAGAACTGACGAAAGAGCTGCGATAACAAGGTCTTTCTCGCTTTTGGAAAGGTTCCTTAAAGCTGAAGGAAGTCCTTCCGCAGCAGGTGCTTTCCTGCTCTGAATATTCATGGATACGGAGTCATCTTCGCCGTTGCCTCTGATGAGTCCGGCTATCTTTAAGAACATCTCTTCGTTGTTTTCTTTTACGCTGTATACCAATGCGTTTTTCTCGTCGTCGGTAATGATGCTCTTGAAGAAATCACAATTAAGGAGTTCTTCAAGACGCGCAGCACCCAATGAAGATATGCAGAGATCTTCAGGATGGCTCTTTACCGGAAGGCAGCACATCTTAACGGAGATGCCTTCAGGATCGGTGAATATCATGTTAGGGTCAAGCACTAAACATGAGGGGGAGATAAGGTTATCTAATAGCTTGGCGAATGCATAAAAAAGGTCCCCGACAGATCTGCGCCTCAAACTCAGGTTCTTATTATCTTTTTTGTGTGAGGCGGTTTTCTTTCCCGGAGAAAATACGGAAAACTCCGGGTCTGTGAGTTGTAAATAACCTGAGAATTCAAAACTGCACATTGCTCCCGATCCGAATAGATCGGTAACAGGCTGAAGATAGAAGTCTGACTTGTTTCCGGCAATTACCTCTTCGGCATAAGCACATATTTTATCCGGACTGTCCAGCTTCTCTATAGCGTAGTATCCGTAGGGTCCCTTCTTTATCTGCATTTTTATGGTCCTTTATAAATAACTCAAAAACTCTTTTTACAGGTGAGGATTCAGAAGGCGGAAGCTATCTTTGAATCGTCAAAACAGAAATCCATAACCTTTTCTCCATATTCCGTAAGACCGGTCCTGAAGAGCAGGGCCAATGCTACGAGCACCGCGATGATTATTACGATCTCAACGGTTCCCATACCTTTCTTATTCCAACGTTTCTTTGTCTGTCGCATAGCCTTTTCCTCCTTTATATGCCGAGTGAGATAATTGCGGGTGTCATGGCGACCATCAGGACGCTTATGAAATCAAGCGTCATAGGGATGATCATTCCTAATGCTTCACGTTCCTGCCTTTTGCGCGAGGCGTTTCTGCACAAGTTCCAGCATGCCTGGGACTGAAGATTCAACATGTTCAGTACTTCCGAGGTGCCGAGCCTGCCGTACCTTGCCACAAGGAGCAGCGCTGCCTGCGCTTCAGGGATCTGGATCCTTAAGGAGAATTTCTCGATCGCGTCTGAAGCGGGTATGCCGCTTAAGATCATTGCTCTTAGGTTCTTTATCTCAAGCGATAAACTCTTGTTCTCATCGAATGCTTTAGCGCAAATTGATATCGCTTTTGGCAGCTGCATTCCTGATTCAAGAAGTGTCGACATCAGACACAGGAACAAGGGGATATCACTCATAAGATCCTCTCTTTTGCGCTCAACATCAGACCTGATCTCAAATCCGCCAAGTAACAATAATGCGGCCGTTAAAAAGAGCGCAAAGAGAGGGTTCTTACCAAGTGTTATGAGTATTGAAGCTGACAGGGCAAGGAATA
Organism: Saccharofermentans sp.; assembly: GCA_016292145.1. Lineage (GTDB taxonomy): Bacteria > Bacillota > Clostridia > Saccharofermentanales > Saccharofermentanaceae > Saccharofermentans. Next base: position 37,134 of record JAEFBA010000012.1, on the reverse strand, counting down.
CTGCTCCTGTCAAAAGCTGCTTTTTTAGATACTGCTCATAAGTGTAATCCGGATTTACCGAGAGCTCGTTAAAGAGTTCGTGTCTTGCAGTAATGAAGCTTGCAGGAAAGATCTTCTTTATAAGTCCGGTAAGGGGTGTCTTGTATGCTTTCCCTGAAGTCAGATTTACTGCAAGTTCGGACTTATAAGCTTTTCTTCCATGCTCATGTGACATGAACTTTAAGAGCATCGCACATGCTATCGTGCATACGCCGAACGCTATGGCCAGGAGAAAAGATCCGGTCCTTGTATTTCTTGCCATATCAAGATATTCACGGCTCATGTAGTTAAGTGCGAATGTTACGCCAAAAGGCATTGCGCACAGTATGGCCGCTTCGGCATTTTTGCCTGCATTGGAAGCCGCAATCTCTCCTTGAACCGCATTAAGTTCAGACAGCATCTGACATGAACTTCTCAGTATCGAAAGACTGTTATTGCCGATCTCTCCTGATATGGCAAGGGCATGGAATATTGGAACTGTCTCGGGAAATGCGATCTGCCGTGCAAATGTATTAAGAGATTCTTCAAGGCTTACATGAAGCTTCAAATTATTCTCGAGATTTATCAGAGGCTTTAACAGCATTGAACGTCTGCCGAATGTCCTCTCGATAACGGGTCTTATCAGAAGAAGTGATTTCTCTATCGAATATCCGCTCGACACACTTGTGGTAAGCACCTGAAGAAGGACCAGAAGCTGGGTTCTCATGTGCCTGTAGTTATTCGAGTAGATCTTCTTCATTGCTTCTTTCCACGGAAGGATACTCAGCGCAACTGCGAGTATCAGTCTTACAGTTTCAGAACTGATGAAAAGGCCGGACGCAAAATATACAACGGCAACAAAGACCGGATATACCCAGACAGTCTTTGCAAGGAAAACTGCAAAGGGGTGACTTCTGTTACGCACGGTAAGCCATCGCTCTTTTGATATCTTCATCGCTTGCGATACGTTCAAGTCCTTCACCTCCTTTGTTTCTGTAAAGAGTCTTAAGCCTGTATTCGTGATCCTGAGGCGGCATTACCTCACAGATCTCATCTATGTATCTTTTGCCTTCACGGCTTCTCATTATGTGAAGGACTATGTTTATTCCCATCGATACCTGTGAAAGGATTGCGTCGTAGGGAAGAGATGACCCGGACATTATCATGGCCGTAAGCCTTTCCATCATCTCGAAGCAGGAATTGCTATGTCCCGTGCTCATGGAGCCCGGGTGCCCGCTTGTTAAGCAGGACAGGAGATCTGCGCTTTCCTTGCCTCTGACTTCACCTACGATGATGCGGTCAGGCCTCATACGAAGAGAGGCTCTGATCATCATTCCTATGTTTACTTCTCCTGTGCCGTCAGGCCCGGGGAGCCTTCCTTCCATCTGAACCAGATTGTCGATCCCCTGAAGCTTTAGTTCAGCCGAGTCTTCTATGGTTACGATCCTTTCATTCTTCGGTATGAAGTTCGACAGTGAATTCAGGAAAGTTGTCTTTCCGCTCCCTGTACCGCCGCATATGAAGATGGTCCTTTTATTCCTTACGCACTCCGCAAGAAACCTTGCTGCATCTTCGCTTATGAAGTCCTGTCTTATCAGCGTTACGATGTCATGCGTGATGCCGGTAAACTTCCTTATCGTTACTGTTGTCTCCCTTGATATCGGAGGCAGCACGGCGTTTGCTCTTGAGCCGTCAGGAAGTCTTAAATCAGCAATGGGGTTAGCTTCGTTAAGAGGTCTGTTCTGGTTCGCGAAAAAGCACGAGATGCATGTCTTAAGCGACTCTTCATCGCGGAAGGAAAGATTGGATTTATAGAGTTTTCCTCCGCGCTCGAAAAAGATCTTATAGGGTCCGTTGACCATTATCTCCGTGATCGACGGATCTTCCATCAGTGGCTCTATGACATCGAGGCGCCTTAACGAATTGAATACCATCTGAGCCATCTCGCGTTTCTGGTCCAGATTCATCTTGTAGGAAGGATTATCGGAGATGACGTCAGAGATTATCTCCCTGAGCTTCTCATCCGACGGGTCCGTCTCACCTGATATGGCATTCAGAACGCAGTAAGTGATCTGCTCTTTGATGTCGGCGGGATCTGCCTTGACCTGGTTCATACGGCCTGTCTCCCGGGACTTAACCTGATATCGAGAATGCCGGGATCATAAATGTCATCTGCATAGAAGACGGAGATCCGCTCTCTTCCGAGGGCTTTGGTAAGCTGCGCGATAAGGTCCTTGGAACCAATGTCTTCACCTGCATTTATGGCGGGCAGCAGAATGGTAACCTTGTCGCAGCTGCTTAAGAGTTCCGGAAGATCATTTGTCCTGAAGCCTTCGACGACAGATATGACGTTCACGAACCTCCTGTTTGAGTGTGCGAGTGTTGCTGCATGGTTCATGAGAGTCATAGAACGTGATACGCCGATATCATAGACATCATCATTATTCATGCAGCTTCCCGGTGTGAGGAAACCTGCATCATCCATATTGCAGTACTTTAGGATGTCTTCGGGCTCGAACTTCTTTGACCTGCATGCCTCCAGAAGTGCTGTCATGTTAGAACCTGCAGGAGACCTCCATAGAGATCTGATCTTGCTCGTGAAATCGAGCCTGATGTTAAAGTCTGCTCCTGACAGATCATGTCCTAAGCTGCAGATATATCTGTCTCTTACATCCGAGTAGACGAACGGAATGACGGCGGTCAAAGAACCCGTGACAGGTGCGAGAAAAGAGGGGGATTCCGCATTCTTCCTGATCATGGGGATAAATCGGGCACAATCAATTATCCCGCCGTCTTCCGTAAGCCTAATGGGTGAGACTGAAAATGAGGAAAGTTCTTCCTTGCTTATATCTTTGGGATCGTATAAGACTCTCTCATAATCGCTGAATCTTGTTTCCTGATCCTGATCGTCAAAGTAAGGATTAACGATATAGGCATCGGGGAAGAAACTCTTGAGTCTCTTCTTCAAAAGTTCCGATATGTATTCATTCTTCTCATAGATCTTGATCGTAAATGCCATTTACCGTTCCTCCTTAACTATGGTTCTTAAGCAGGATTGTAAGGCCCTGAAAGCCTTGATAGAAGCGACAAAATACGACAAAAACCGACAAGGAAAAACGCGTAAACAGCCTTTTCGAGGGGGTAATAAATTAATTATTATTATTAACAAATCGCTTTTGGGGACAGATTTTCGAGAACTTTTTCATCCTATCAGGACAATAGGAATATTGATGATTGACAAAGAGCAAAGGTATAAGTACAATCTTGTCGTTACAATATAAATCTTGCTTATCAAGAGTGGCTCTAGGGACCGGCCCGTTATGAGCCCGGCAACCGCGGAAAGCAGCGGTGCCAATTCCGGCAGGGAAACCTGAAAGATGAGGATCGATACATTAAGCGTTGGCCTTCTCCTTTCGGGAGGAGGTTTTTTTCATTGCCAAGGCAATGGTAGAAAGGAAAGAAAATGAGAAATAAAAAAGGAAACTGGCTGTTCACTTCCGAATCAGTTACTGAGGGACATCCCGACAAGATCTGCGACCAGATCTCTGACAGCGTGCTTGATGCCATCTTAGAGCAGGATCCGACAGCACGTGTTGCATGCGAGACATGCACAACGACAGGCATGGTACTCGTTATGGGCGAGATCACCACATCAGCATATGTTGATATTCCTTCCATCGTTAGAAATACGGTAAAGGAGATCGGCTATAACTCAAGCGAGATGGGCTTTGACAGCCACTCATGCGCCGTCCTTACATCTATCGACGAGCAGTCTCCCGACATCGCCATGGGCGTTAACGAGTCTTATGAGGCACGTCACGGCGGCGAAAAGGAACTCGATACAGGTGCAGGCGACCAGGGCATGATGTTCGGTTATGCAAACGATGATACTCCTGAGCTTATGCCTATGCCGATAGCTCTTGCTCACAAGCTCACGATCCGCCTTACTGAAGTACGTAAGAACGGTGCCGACTTTTTAAGACCTGACGGTAAGTCACAGGTTACTGTCGAGTATGAGAACGATAAGGTTAAGAGGATCGATGCAGTCGTTATCTCAACACAGCACAGCGCTGACGTAACTCTCGAATATCTTGAGGATTATATCAAGGAGAACGTCATCAAGGCTGTCATTCCTGCAGATCTCATGGATGAGAATACTAAGATCTACATCAATCCTACAGGCAGATTCGTAGTAGGCGGACCTCAGGGTGACTCCGGTCTTACAGGCAGAAAGATCATCGTTGATACATACGGCGGTTTTGCACGTCACGGCGGCGGATGCTTCTCCGGTAAGGATCCTACGAAGGTTGACCGTTCAGCATGCTACATGATGCGTTATATCGCAAAGAACATCGTAGCATCAGGCATTGCTTCAGAGTGCGAGGTACAGGTTGCATATGCGATCGGTGTTGCAAAGCCCGTATCCGTAATGGTAGATACATTTGATACAGGTAAGATCAGCGATGAGAAGATCACTGAGATCGTCAACAAGGTATTCGACTTAAGACCTGCAGCCATCATCAGGGATCTTGATCTTAGAAGACCTATCTATGCTAAGACAGCAAGCTACGGCCACTTCGGAAGAACGGATATCGAACTCCCCTGGGAGAAGACAGATAAGGCAGAAGAGATCAGAAAGCTCGCCGGTATCTGATAAGAGGACATAATCAGCATTTAAGGCCCGGTCAGAGTCTCAACTTTGGCCGGGCTTATTGTTTTGTCGAGCTTTTACTGTTAGCATTTGGAAAAGTTTACGGGAAGAGCAGGCAATGAAGAACGACTCAAAGGAAGATAAGAAGCTCACTTTGACGGTCGCTGATATCGGCAGTGAGATCGAGGATGCAAAGGTTACTTGCATCAAGGTCTTCTGCCCGAGGAAGGCCAATAATTTTGTCTCTTTCCTGTGTGACGGAAGATTTACCGTGGCAGGCAGATCCAAGGTCGATATCGTTGAAGGCGGCTCATACATAATCTCCGGCAAGGTTACGGAATGGAACAACAGACCTCAGGTCACATTAAAGAAGATCAAAGTCGATGAGGATGCCGGCGATACGCTTCTTATCGCATCATTTCTTGCAGATAACATAAGCGGTCTGGGCAAGACCACTGCCGAAGCTCTCGCTGAGAAGTTCGGCAAAGATATCCTGAAGGTCCTTACAGAGACGCCTGAACTTGCAGCTTCTGAAGTGAGCGGTCTTACTTCTTCCAGAGCGATCGCCATATGCGATCAGATAGTCGATAAATATGAGTTCTTCGATCAGGGCCTCGAAGCTAAGCTCATGGGCTTTTCGCAGGCTCAGATAAAGCTCCTTAACAATACGGATAAGCTCGACTGCGAAGAGATACGCAAGAGACCTTATGCCCTTATGGGGCATGGTATCGCAGGCTTTGAGATCCTTGACCGTATAGCTCTCGGCGAAGGAATGGAGATCACTGCCAAAGAGAGGATCGCTGCAGCGCTTTATCAGGCATGCATGTATCTTCACGAGGATACGAAGTCTACGGCTCTCATGCCTCAGGATGTCAGGAAAAGAGCGCTTGAATACGTTAATCTGCATGAATCGAAAATAACCTCAGAGCAGTTCTCCGGTGTGTTCAGGGATGCGGCGTCACTTGCGATAGAAGACAAGAGGATCGCAGTATATAAATACGATAACGGAAAGTGCGCGGTGTGCGATGTGGAAGACAACGATGCGCGCTTTGCGACTATGAGTTATTTCGCGTCCGAGCTTGCGATCGAGAGACGCATAAACGAGATGCTTAAGACGAGGACTAATCCTCCGGCAAGGGATGAGAGCGACAGGATAATCAAGGAAGTTGCGTCAGATCTCGGTATCATTCCCGACAAGTCCCAGCTCGATGCCCTGTATCTTTGCATGTACAGTCCGATAAGCGTAATTACGGGCGGCCCCGGCACCGGCAAGACCACCATTATGGGCGTTCTTGGAGAATATTTCAGACGCAATAAGATCAGCTGCGTATTTGCAGCGCCTACCGGGAGAGCAGCGAAGAAACTGTCGGAGGCGAGCGGTACAGATGCTTCCACGATACACAGGCTCTTGGGCGTCAGGAATACAATTAAATCAGACGATGAAGACCTGCTTCCCGACGACAGGGCGGGGCAGTATAACAGCCTTCTTTTCGTGCACGGGAAAGATAATCCTATTGTGTGCAGGGTAATAGTCATCGATGAGATGTCGATGGTCGATACGATGCTGTTCAGGCACCTTCTCGATGCCGTGGATAAAGGCACTTCGATAATACTGGTAGGTGACCCGGACCAGCTTCCGTCCGTAGGTTCAGGTGATATCCTGAGAGATCTCTTGTCCTGCGATTCCATTCCGAAGATAAGGCTTGATGCGCTGCACAGACAGGCAGATGACGGGTCTATTGCTGTCAACGCTGAACGCATACTTGAAGGCACAATGCCTGAGAACTGCGGCGGTGATTTTGAGATAATCTCCTGCAAGACCGAAGAGGAAGCTCAGGAGACCATAGCAAGGCTTATTCTGGAGCACAAGGACGAAGATCTTATCTGTCTTACGCCCACGAAGAATGAGAATGTTGCTCTTGGTACGGTCCAGCTTAATAAGCTGATCCAGGCACTTGAAGTAAAAGATGAACTGAAAGTTATTAAGCGTGGCCAGAGCCTGACGCTTCATGTCGGCGACAAGGTCATGCAGAATAAGAACGATTACCAGACCGAATGGATAGATCCTGTTACGGGTGAGGTTTTGCAGGGCATATTCAACGGCGAACTCGGAGTTGTAAGTGACATCGACCCTGTGAAGGGCAGCTGCACCATAACTTTTGATGAAGGCAAGTCAGCGGAGTATAAGGGAAAGCTCCTGGAGAACATTGATCTTGCTTATGCCGTTACGGTACATAAATCACAGGGCTGCGAATTTGACAGGGTCATAATCGCTTTGGGCAAGATGAATATGCTCCTGTATAAGCGCAGCCTGCTCTATACGGCGGTAACGAGGGGCAGGATGAACGTTACCATCGTTGAGCTTGAAGGAACGCTTCAGAAGTTCTTGAAGGCGCCTAAGGGCGACACCCGGCAGACGTGCTTAAAAGACCTTTTGAAGACCGTTGATTTCCGCAGGAATAAATAGTGCGGAGAGCAGATACCAAAAAAGTAATCCCGATCGAAGTAAGAGAAGCATTTAAGAGGGCGGTGGATCTTATCCTTCCTTTCAAATGCCCGGTCTGCGGCGGCGTTTCTGATACCGAAGAGCGGTTTGTGAACTACGACAGGCTTTATACTGAGCTCTACGGAACGGAGCCTGAACTCCACATCTGCGGCAAGTGCCTTTCCAGGCTTGATGCGAGTGATGAGGACAAAAGATGGTTCCTGTGTCTTTCAAATCCGGTCGAGAATGACCCGTGTCCGGGCCTTGCGCTCTATATGCCTTTCCCGTATAAAGGCATACCGGAGCGTGCCGTGCCTGCCATCAAATTCGGAAAGAACAAAGAACTCGCAAGACTGTTTGGAACGGTCTTAGGATCGTTCCTCCGTGATGAAGGAATAAGAGCGGATCTGATTGTTCCCATTCCTCTGTCAGAGAAGAGGTTAGCTGAAAGAGGCTTTAACCAGGCCTATGAGATCGCATATCCTGTATCAAGGATCAACTCTGTCCCCGTGGCAGAAGACTGTCTTATAAGGACCAGGGATACCGGAAGGCAGTCTGAGATACACGACAGCAATAAGAGAGCAGGAAATGTAAGAGGCGCTTTTGAAGTTAGCAGCAGCTGGGATGTGACCGGCCTTAGAATTGTCATCGTAGATGACGTCGCTACGACAGGCGCAACTCTTCATGAAGCGGCAAAGACCCTGTATAAAGCAGGTGCAGCCAAAGTTTTATGTGTTGCATTTGCGGGTAACAGAGCGGTAAAGAATGCAGAGCCTTTCTGATAAAAGCAATCCCCCAAAAAAGTTAATACTTTTGATGCCGATTTGATGTAATTGAACTTTACTATGAAGATGTATTCAAATAATTTTGATACCGATTGTTGGGGAACAGTAGGACTTTTTGGAATTACTGGTGTAGTTTTCGGAGGGGATTATTTATGAGAAGATCCAGGCTTTTAGCATTGGTTATCTGTTTTGCTATTCTGATGTCTGTTTTTACATCCTGTTCGGCGGAAAAGAAAGGACAGAAGATAGTCAAAGCTGATGATCCATGGTACGAATGCACCAAGTTCGAACTGGACAAAAATGTTCGGAAAAGCGATGACATACAGGCATCCAGTCTGTGTGTAAGTGATGACAGGATTTTCAACATATATGTAAAATACCACGGGTGGGCTTCAATAAAGACTTTTCTGGATTCGTATGACTATGACGGTAATCGGCTTAACCGTCAGGAAATTACGAGTAATGAGTTGGATGAATTCTGTATCATGACCATCTATTCTTTCGGGCTCGACGGCGATGGAAAGACCATGCATTTAATTGCCTATATTAATGCATCCGGAAAGCACGGGCCTGTATTTGCGGACCTTGATCCTGAGACAGGATTGGTCTCGAATATAAAGGATGTCTTTGACAAAGAGGCAGAGAAGGTCAGAAGACCTGGTTCCGCTTTTGCAAGAATAGAAACCATAGGTGAATATACTCTTGCTGTGCTCGATTGCGGAAGCGGCGCAGAAACGGATTATCAATTCATATTGTTTAAGAATACTGAGTATGTCTGCGAACTTGATACGTCATCAATAAAGCTTATACACTCTTTGGAAGGATTTTCTGTAGATGAGACTAAGAATTCCCTGTACATGTCAGGTTTTATACCGCGTGATAACATCAACATGGAATTCGATCTTAATAACGGAAAACTTAAGAGCCAGAAGTCTTTTAATGATATAGATACCCAGTCAGTTAACATCGCAGAATACACCATGACTGATAACGGTGAGATGTGCAAGATCGATTCTCTCGGCAATATAGTGAAGATCGATTATAATACCATGACGCCTAAGACCGTGATCGATACCAACTGGTATACACCGTATTTCTATGATATCCAAAATGAAAAATACAGTGTTTTTTCCACGGTCCTGAACTGTACGGAAGATAGAGCTGTCATTCTGGACGGCGAGGTAATATCTTATGGTTGTCTCGAATACATTGATCATGAGTATGTCAGAGTTCTTAAGAAGGCAGATAAGAATCCTCATGCAGGAAAAAAGATCGTTGAACTCGCACTGCCTCTGAATTCAGGCGTTACGGATTATCTCGCCAAAGCCATATTTGAATTCAATAAAACTGACAATGAATATCTCATAAGAGTATGGGATAAGTATAAGACCGGATTCGTAATGGGAAGAACTGCGCTTGCTTCCGGTGATAAGAATGAACAGCAGGTCTATAAGATGATACAGGATCTTAAAGGCGATCAGGCGCCGGACCTCGCTATCGGCATACAGAAAAACTATGCGATGCGTGATGAAGTCTTTATGGATCTTACGGGTTTTCTTGATCCTGAGATCATGGAAAAACAGTACGGCAATATCATTGAGGCAGGAAGGATTGGCGGCAAACTCTACTTCCTTCCGGTTACATTGGAGATCGAAGGCCTTGTCACAAAAACAGACATGGTTAGGGACGGTGCCGTTGGGATCACTTTCGAAGAATACGGCAAGCTGATAAAGGATGAAATGAAAGGCTTCTCGCCCTATGATTATCCGAACTCAACATACTATAACAAGAAAGCATTTATCCTCTCATGTATAGATACAAAGAGTGCCATCGAAGGGGACAAGATAGAATTCGGAACGGAACAGTTCCGTACCGCAGCCGAATATGCAAAAGAGAACTTCAACTACGATGATCTGGACAGCACGCCTGAAGATTACTTAAACGATTGGAACAGATACAGAGGTAAATGTTATTACGCGAAGATTAATGATTACCTGGATTTTGTGCAGGACTGCTACAATTCCCAAGATCATTACAGCATTATCGGAACACCTTCAGCAGACGCAGCCGGTCCGAGATTTGTAGCGCGTGAGACGATATCAGTATCAGCTGCTACTGATGTTAAGGACGGGTGTAAGAAGTTTATTAATTATCTTTTTGCAGGTACCGCATTCAATACCGGTGACTGTTCATTCAGGCATATAGTAACCAACAAGGAGATAATGGACAAAAACATTGATACTCTGGCAAGACTCCATAACGAAGCATTTAATGATTACCAGGAAAAGGTTAAGAACGGAACGTTTTTGCCGGCGGCTGGTTTAGACAAGGCTTATGGCTACAAGGAAGCAACAGCTGACATGCGTGAGAGCTTTAAGAACAGCCTGTCTTCGATCTCGACTTACTATTACGAGGACTATACGATCGTACAATTTGTTTTTGAAGAACTCGCACCATACTATGCAGGCGACCGTTCACTTGAAGATGCCATAAGATACATAAATGACAGAACATCTAAATATGTAAGGGAGATGTAGTTTTCAGGCTTAGGATATTTATAACAATACAAGTACTTTTCGAAAGATTGCAGGGGATAATTTGAAAGGTGGGGAACTAAGTATGAGAAGAACAAAGATTTTAGCTGTTACAATGGCTGCTGTCATGTCGGTGTCAATGTTCACGTCTTGTAAGGCTTCGGCTAAGAAGGGCGCTAAAGTAGTTAAAGAAGATGATCCGTGGTACGAATCGACCAGGTTCGAATTGATGAAAGACATCGACAAAGGCAATTCCGGGTGTGACGTTGATATATGTGTAAGCAATGACAGGATATTTTCGCTGTACTGCGTATCACCTGATCTGTGGAATACTTCAAGAACGGTTCTTGATACATATGATTTTGAAGGCAATCATCTAAGCCGCCGGGACATCACTTTCCCTGATAAACATTATCTTATTGAGGTGACTGGTTCCTATGCCGATCCTGAAGGGAAAACTATTACTGCTGTTGTTAAATTTGCAGATCGAATTGATGGTGAGGCTGCCTTTGTCGAGATCGATACTGAGAGCGGAAAAGTAACAGGCATGAAAGATTTGATCGGGGAGAAAGCAAAAAGAGTAATAAAACCCGAATTCGACATCTTCGATATAGTATCTTCCGGAAACTATACGATCGCATTGCTGTGGGGTACTTTTCGCACTGGTGGAGACACAAATCGTCAGATACTTTTGTTTAAAGATCAGGAGTTTGTACGAGAGCTTGAGCTGTCGAATATAACTTTTATGTGGTTGCTAGACGGTTTTTCAATCGATGAATCAACGAATTCCATCTTTATAGGTGTTTATGATTATGATGATACATCTTCTCTGGAATTTGACATAACGACCGGAAAACTGAAAAATGTCAGGTCTTTCCGGGAGGTAGGCGGTGGTGATGTCGATTTTGCTGAATATGCTGCGACCGATAAGGGTGATTTCTGTAAGATCGATTCTCTTGGGAATGTTGTTAAGATAGATACCGACACAATGATTCCTAAGACCGTTATCGATACTAACTGGTACACGCCGTATTTTTATCCTGTATATTCTGATGAGCAGGGAGTTCAATCCAAGCTCATAAACTACAGTGAAGAAAGAACTGTAATCGTGGATTATGAGTATCTGCAATTTGGATTTGATGTGCCCGAGCAGAATTATTATATCCGTGTGCTTACAAAAGCAGAAAAGAATCCTAATGCAGGAAAAGAAATCGTCGAAATCGCATTACCGCCTAATTCAGGCGTGTCGGATTATCTGGCAAAAACGATATTTGAATTCAACAAAACAGACAATGAATATCTCTTAAGGGTGTGGGATAAATATAAGTCCGGTTATACTGTTGGTTTAGTATATGGTGCACTGGATGAGAATGATCAGGAAGTATACAAGATGATCCAGGACCTTAAAAATGATGATGCACCGGACATCGCCCTCAACATCCAGAAAAACTACGCGATGCGTGATGATGTGTTTATGGATCTTACAGGATTCTTAGATCCTGAGGTGCTGGAACAACAATACGTGAATATCATAGAGGCCGGCAGGATTGATGGCAAACTGTACTTTCTTCCGGTTACGCTCGAGATAGAAGGGCTTGTAACAAATAAGGAGCTGATCAAGGACGGTGCCGCAGGTCTTACTTTCGAAGAATTCGAAAAGCTGATAAAGGATGAAATGAACGGCTTCTCACCTTATGATTATCCGAGGTCTACGGCCTATAACAAACGCACATTTTTGCTGTCGTGCATAGATACGAAGAGAGCGATCGAAGGTCAAAAAATCGAATTCGGAACGGATCAATTCCGTGCTGCAGCAGAATATGCGAAAGATAACTTCGTGTACGATAACGAAAAGAGCGTACCCGAAGACTATAAAAACGATTGGACAAGATTTAGAGGCGAATGTTATTACACCAGGATCGGAGATTATCTTGATTTTGTGTGCGCCTGCAACAAGTCAAATGCAAGCTATAAGATCATCGGTACGCCGTCAACAGATGCTTCCGGTCCCAGATTCAAAGCCATAGAGACGGTATCGGTGTCGGCGACGACAGATGTAAAGGATGGCTGCAAGAAGTTCTTGAATTATATGTTTTCAGGTGCAGCATACAATTCAGACGATTGTAAATTCAGATTTATCGTAACGAATAAGGAGATCATGGACAGGAATATCGAGTTCCTTACAAGGAACAATAACGATGAATATAGTAAGTATTTAGAGGGTATTAAAAGCGGCAAGTTTATACCGGCTCCGGGCTTAGACAAGGCTTATGGTCAAAAGGAAGCAACGGATGACATGAGTGAGAGCTTCAAGGAAAGCCTGTCTTCAATCTCAACATACTACTATGAGGATCATACAATAATAGAATTCGTGGATGAGGAACTCGCATCATACTATGCCGGAGACCGTTCTCTTGACGATGCGATAAGATACCTGAATGACAGAACAGCCAAATACGTAAAAGAGATGTAAGTGCTTAGGGAAGAGGACTTTCTTAAGGCCGGAAAACACTTGGGATAATAAGAATTGTAGTGGGGGATCAACTATGGAGAAGATTAAGCCGGCAACAATCATACTGGTTATCGTCATGCTGGCGTCCGTGTTAGCGTCTTGTTCTGCGCCCGGTAAGAAGGGAAAGAATGTGATCAAGGCAGATGATCCATGGTACGAATCGACCAGGTTCAAACTCGACAAAAGCCTAAGGAAAAACGACAGAATGCTGTCTGCCAAGATCTGTACCGGCGATGACAGGTTCTATTCAATCTATACTTCTACCAATGACAGTTATGCAACTACAAGGATCGTCCTTGATTCGTACGATTATTTCGGTAAAAGGGTTGGCCGTACGGTAGTCACTTATCCTGAGATGGAAAACTTCAGGGTCTATGATATTTACTCAGTCAGTGCCGATCCTGACGGTAAAACTCTGAAAACTATTCTCAGTCTTAGTGCCAGCGGTAAAATCTCGGCCATATTTGCTGATATAGATATTGAGACCGGAATAGTAACAAACATGAAAAAGCTTTTGAGCGGTAAAGCGGAAAGGTACGACAAAACCGCTGCCGGATTATTACATGTAAGCCGCGTAGGCGATTATGTTGTTGATGTGCTTGACCGTTCGGAAGGTTACGAGCATGATTATCAACTGCTGCTGTTTAAGGATTACGAATTTGTTTGTGAACTTGATCTGTCATCGTTGAATCTCTCGTATCTGGATTATGGTTTCTCTATAAATGCCGCTGCCGGTTCACTGTATGCTGTCGGTACAGAAAGAAGCGATTTAGTAACAATGGAATTCGATCTGCAAAGCGGGAAACTTAAAAACAAAAATGCTTTTCTTAAAACAGACGATGATCCTGTTGACATTACTGAGTTTTCCGTTACGGATAATGGAGATCTGTGCCGGCTTGATTCGCTCGGAAACATCGAAAAGCTGGATGTTAATACCATGACTGTCAAGACTTGTGTTGATACATATTGGTACACACCGTTTATACAGACGCTTTATTGCCGGGAACACCGTATCATATCATCGGTTCTTAGTTGTACTGATGACAGAGTGGTGATATGCGATAACGAGGAATATGTGTTTGGGGGTTTTGATAAGGAATGTATAGATTACGTCAGAGTACTCAAGAAGACTGATAAGAATCCTAATGCCGGCAAGGAGATCGTTGAGATTTATTTGCCCGATTCAGGACTATCGGATTATCTTGCAAAGAACATTTATGAGTTTAACAGAACGGATAATGAATATTTTGTAAGACTGTGGGATAAGCGTAAGTCAGGTTCCGCCGTAACAATGGGTATGGCAATTTCAAATCCTGATGAACAATCGGATTATAAACTGATCCAGGATCTCAAAGGCGACGAAGCGCCTGACCTTGTTGTCGGGATACAGAGCAATTATGTGCTGCGTGATGAAGTTTTTATGGACCTGACCGGATTTATTGACACTGAGGTTATGGAGAAGCAGTACAGCAATGTTATTGAGGCCGGAAGCTTTAACGGTAAGTTGTACTTCCTCCCGGTGACACTGGAAATCGAAGGCCTGGTTACAAATACTGATCTGATAAAAGACGGTGCTGCCGGTATCACTTTTGAAGAATATGAGAAACTGGTAAAAGAGGAAATGTACGGATTCTCGGCATATGATTATCCTGATTCGTTTTACTACAACAAGCAATCTTTTATTCTTTCATGCATAGACACGAAGAGTGCCATAGAAGGCGATAAGATCGAATTCGGAACGGAGCAGTTCCGCACGGCGGTTAAATATGCGAAAGAAAACATCCAGTATGATGATGAAGAGAGTATCCCGATTGATTATGTTTTCGATTGGAAGCGTTACAGAGGTGAATGCTATTACTTGAAGATGGATGATTATCTGGATTATGTGCGTGCCTGCCGCGTTGGCGATAAGAGCTATAAGATCATAGGCACACCGTCAGTGGATGCATCGGGTCCGAGATTCAGAGCCGTTGAGACGATATCGGTATCAGCAAATACCAATGTTAAGAATGGCTGTAAGAAGTTCTTAAATTATCTTTTCTCCGGTTATGCATATGATTCAAGCGAATGCAACTTCCTGCAGATAGTAACCAACAAGGAGATAATGGACAAGAATATAACAGCGCTTACCGGGATCAATAATGCTAAATATGCTAAATATGCAGCTGACGTAAAAAGCGGAGCGATAATACCTGCACCGGGCTATGACAAAGCATATGGCGATAAGGAAGCAACAGATGAGATGCGGAATAGTTTTGTTAACAGCTTGTCAACGATATCAACATATTATTATACGGACCGGAGGGTTGTACAGTTTATATTCGAAGAGCTCGCGCCATACTTTGCGGGCGACCGGTCTCTCGATGATGCCATAAAGTATATGAATGACAGGACGACAAAATATATAAGCGAGATGTAGAAAGAAAAGGGGGTTATGTATGGGAAAAGTGAAATTTTTAGCTGCTGCACTTGCTGCCGTTATGCTGATGCCGTTGTTTACATCGTGTTCTGCATCCGGGAAAAAGGGCACCAAGGTAGTAAAAGAAGATGATCCGTGGTACGAATCATTCAGTGTCAAGATCGATAAGGATATACGCGCCGATGAGGATGAGGATATATCCAAAATCTGTACAAGCAAGGACAAGATCTTTTACTTGTACAGTTTGTTTCATAAAACTGCCTGCACAACCAGAACAGTTCTTGATACATATGATCTTGAAGGTAATCTCTTAAGCCGTAAGAAAATCACCTGCGAAGATAATGCCACCATCCATCATATTCGTTACCTTGATTCCGATCCTGACGGAAAGACTCTTAAGGCTGCTGTCGAGTATTGTCCACCGGGAAAAATCATTGATGATATGTTTGTAGACATTGATGTTGAATCCGGAACAGTATCTAACGTTAAGAAGATCGTTACTAAAGAAGGTGAAATAGCATTAGATGCGCATTCCCCTTCGCCTGATGAGCTGTATAAAGTAGGCGATTATCTGGTAGTGTCTTTTTCCAAGGTTGTTGACTATGTGTTTTCTACAGAACTCTTGTTGTATAAGCAAACTGATTATGTTGCCAGACTCGACACATCATCAATACAGCTCAATATTTTGCTCGATGGTTTTTCTATTGATGAAGCCAAGAGTTCTATATTTGTGTTTGGTTACGAGAAAGGCAACATCATCAGGATGGAATTCGATCTGAATAACGGCAAACTGAAGAATAAGGAGACTGTTCAGCCGTCAGGCGGGGATTCAGTTAACCTTTGGGAATTCCAGAGGACGAATACCGGCGATATGTTAAGGATCGATTCTCTCGGAAATATCCTTAAGGCTGATGTTAATACCATGACTACGGAGACGGTGATCGATTCTAACTGGTATACGCCTTATTATTTTATGCAGGATAATGAAGAACACATGCTTTCTACAGCTATCTTGACCTGCAGTAATACAGGGGCAGTTCTTCTCGATCAAGAATTTAAAACATATGGAAGTGAAGTGTTTTTTAATGATGAGTATTTCAGGATCTTAAAAAAGACTGATAAGAATCCCCATGCCGGCAAAAAGGTAATAGAACTTGGTTTGCCTCCTGACTCCGGTTTCTCGGAATACATGGCGAATACCATAAGTGAATTCAACAGAACAGACAATGAATATGTCATAAGGTTATGGGATAAGTATAAGAACGGCTATGCAACTACGGTGCTCACACATATGGGTATTGACGTAAAAGGCAATAATGATCAGGAAGTCTTTCAGATGATCCAGGATCTTAAATGTGATGATGCACCTGATCTTGTTCTTGATATCCAGAAGAATTATGCGATGAGAGACGATGTGTTCATGGACATTACGGATTTCCTTGATCCGGAGGTTATGGATAAGCAGTACAAGAACATTATTGAGGCAGGTAAGTTAGACGGTAAGCTGTATTTCCTCCCGGTAACGATCGAGATAGAAGGTCTTGTCACAGATACGGAGCTTTTAAATGAAGGAGCCGTAGGGATCACTTTCGATGATTTCAATAAGCTGATAAAGGATAAAATGAGCGGTTTCTCACCTTATGATTATCCTGAATCAAAGGACTATAACAAACGCTCCTTTATCCTGTCCTGCATTGATACAAAGAGTGCCATTGAAGGTCAAAGAATCGAATTCGGTACAGATCAGTTCCGTGCTGCTGCTGAATATGCGAAAAACAACATTAATTACAACAATAAAGATGAGATTCCCGCAGATTACGTTCACAACTGGAAAAGATACAGAGGCAAATGTTATTACGCAAAGATGGATGACTATCTTAAGTATGTTCATTCATGCTACAAAGCCAAAGGAAACTATAAGATAATCGGAACGCCTTCCGTGGATGCAAAAGGTCCGAGATTTAGCGCTCTTGAGACGATATCGGTATCGGCAACTACAGACATGAAGGACGGCTGCAGGAAGTTTATAAATTATCTCTTCTCAGGCAAGGCCTATGATTCGACCGAATGTGAATTCAGGCATATAGTTACCAATAGGGAGATCATGGAGAAAAATATTCAGATACTCACAAAGTGCAACAACGATTCATACGCAGTATATGAGAACAGCATAAAGACCGGTGTCATAATTCCTGCTCCGGGCCTGGATATGGCTACCGGCGACAAATACGCGACCGATGAGATGGCTCGAAGCTTCCTTGAAAGCCTGGCATCGATCTCCACCTACTATTACGAGGATTACACGATCGTACAATTTATTGATGAGGAGCTGGCGCCTTATTATGCCGGCGACCGCTCTATTGACGATGCGGTCAGGTACATCAACGACAGAGTGACCAAGTATGTAAGGGAGATGTAATCTCTTATTTGGAACAGTAGATTTATAATGGCCATTATCTGACTGTTCAGGTTAAAAAACAAAGAAGTGGGGATTAATTTATGAAGAAAACCAAGCTTTTAGCTGCTGCGATGACTGCCGTTATGCTGATGACTTTGTTTACTTCTTGCTCGTCTGGTAAGAAGGGCTCAAACACAGTAAAAAAAGATGATCCATGGTACGAAACGACCAGGGTTAAGATCAATAGAGACATCCGCGAACACGAGGAGGAGGAGCTGTCCAGGATCTGCACAAGCAATGACAACATTTTCTATATGTATAGCATGACAGCAGACGGTGGCAGCACGTACAGAACAGTCCTTGATGTTTATGATTATGATGGCAATCTGACAGACCGCAAGGAAATTAGTTGTGCCGATAATCACTACATAGTAAATATATATTTCCTCAGCGCAGATGCTGATGGAAAAACTGTTACTGCTGCTGTCTGGTATCACGTTCCATATGGAAGAAACGATGATGTATTTTTAGATATTGATGTTGAATCCGGAAAAGTAGTAAACGAAAGGGAAATATATAGCGGCAAAGCCAAAGCTGAAGTCAAAGGGTCTCTTGATACGATCTATCCCTTAGGTGATTATTCAGTTGTGTCTTTAAATGTATTTGAAGGCAATAGTTTAGGTTATAATCTCCAGTTGTTTAAGCATAATGAATATGTTGCCACACTCGACTTGTCATCAGTACAGCTCAGGGTCCTGCTCGGCGGATTTAATATAGATGAATCTAAAGGTTCCATATTTGTATATGGCTATGAAAAAACTGACATCCTAAATCTGGAATTTGATCTTAACAGCGGCAAACTTAAGAGCAGGAATCCTGTTGATACAACAGACAATAATTCAATTAACTTTTGGGAATACCAGATTACTAATACCGGCGATATGTGCAAGATCGACTCTCTCGGAAATATCGTGAAGGTCAATGCTGACACCATGACGACTGAGACTGCTATTGATACTAACTGGTACACGCCGTATTTTTGCCCTCCTGTTTCTCAGGATAAGACGTTTTCTTCTACTGTTCTGAGCTGTTCCGAAAATGGTGCGGTCATCTTGGATTATGAATGGGTAACATATGCATGTTTAGAATACGAAAAAGTTGAGTATTTCAGGATCCTCAAGAAGGCAGAAAAGAATCCTCATGAAGGCAAAAAGGTAATAGAACTTGCCTTGCCGCCGAATTCAGGAATTACCGAATATCTTTCAGGAGCCATATTTGAATTCAACAAATCGGATAATGAATATCTCATCAGGATCTGGGACAAGTATAAGAACGGTTTTGTCAGTTCGGAACTCACAGCAAGGGGTATAGGGATTAACCGTAACAATGAGTCTGAGGTGTTTCAGATGATCCAGGACCTTAAAGCTGATGATGCGCCCGACCTTGTTCTTGATATCCAGAAGAATTATGCGATGAGAGACGACGTGTTTATGGACCTTACAGATTTCCTTGATCCCGAGGTTCTGGATAAGCAGTATAAAAACATTATTGAGGCAGGACGAATCGGCGGCAAGCTTTATTTCCTCCCGGTAACACTCGAAATAGAAGGTCTGGTTACTAAGTCTGATATGGTGAAAGACGGAGCTTCAGGGATCACTTTCGAAGAATTTGACAAGCTGATAAAGGATCAAATGAACGGTTTCTCGCCCTATGACTATACGGATTCAAAGGCCTATAACAAACGCGCATTCATTCTGTCGTGTGTTGATACAAAGCGCGCCATCGAAGGTGACAAGATCGAGTTCGGAACAGAACAGTTCCGGACCGCAGCAGAATATGCAAAAGCCAACATCAAATATAACAATGTGGAAGAAACGCCCGACGAATATATAGGCAGCTGGGACAGATACAGAGGCAAATGCTATTACACTAAGATCGCTGACTATCTTGATTATGTGCATTCCTGCTACAATGCCAAGGATGAATACTCGATAATCGGCACGCCCTCTGTTGATGCATCAGGCCCCAGATTTAGTGCGCTTGAGACAATATCTGTATCGGCTACAACCGATGTTAAGGAAGGATGCAGAAAGTTTATTAACTATCTTTTCTCCGGCACGGCTTTTGCTTCAGCCGAATGCAATTTCATGCAGATAGTAACCAATAAAGAGATCATGGATAAAAACATTCAGTGTCTCTCGGATCACAATAACGATATTTACGCAGCTTATGAAGCCAATGTAAAGAGTGGAGTCTTCCGTCCTGCAACGGGTTATGACAAGGTTTTTGGCGATAAGTATTCAACCGATGGAATGATCCGTATCTTCCGCGAGAGCCTCGCGTCGATCTCTATCTGCTATTACGAGGACTACACGATAGTTCAGTTCTTAGAAGAAGAACTCGCGCCATACTATGCAGGCGACCGTTCACTAGACGATGCGATAAGGTACCTTAATGACAGAGTCGCTAAGTACGTGAGGGAGATGTAACCGGTACTGACTAATGCTATTATGTAAATGAACATTATCCGGTGACTGGATAGGCAGAGGCTTTATGAAGAAGGATACTATTGCTGTTTTGATCATTTGCATTGCTTTGGTTGTAATCAGCGTGCCCATTGGATTGTTTATGGGTAATTCATATGAATACTTTATATCCGAAACGCATTTTAAAGAATTTACATTGGTCAATGACGTTGTTTTTGATGAGCCGGAGATCGTTGATTTCTATGGAGGACCATTGACGTTCCCTGCCGGTACGAAGGGTTCAATCTCAGAAAGTGTTTCAGGCGGTGTTGAAATCAAAGGGTATGAGTATATTAATATTCACATACATTCCGAGAACGGAACCGGTGTCGATGCTGCCATTTCGATCGATCCTGATTCAGAAAAGGGTATTTATACGCTTGAAGGTGATATCTATGGCGTTGTAGTTGTTTTTAGCCTGAAAGATATAGAAGATTCCCAAACCATTCTTGCTGAGTATGAGGAACTCCATGAAAGATATTATTCAAGAGTAAAGGCTGCCCGTAAAGCAAGTTTAATTGCCAGTGTAGCTGTATCGCTGGTTTTATCGGGAGTTGTGTACCTGGTGAATGCAAACCGTATTAAGAAAGCAGAAGATTAATTACCCTACGATTCCCAATACCCTGAGCAGCGTTGCGGCAAATACATAGAGGAAGTCGATCATGCCTGCTGCGATGACGAGGACGAACCAGACGCGCTTGACGCTGAACTTTCTGTTCTTTCGGAGTTCGTCGTGAAGAGGCGTTGTGATGTTCTTGAAGAGGATGATCTTCTTCTTGGTAAGTCTTCCGACAGTGATCTTAACGATGGAGATACCGCCGTCACAAAGGAAGGGAAGTCCTACGATGAAGTAGAGGAGCGGCACTCTGCAGTAGATCAGGAAGAATGCGATGAAGAAGCCGAGGCCGCGGGAGCCTGCGTCGCCCATGAGCATTTTCGAGGGATTGAAGTTATAAAGAAGATATGCCATGACCGAAGGAATGAAGACGACCAGGAGTATGATCGAATTCCTGTCGGGCAGGGAAAGTGCCATGAATCCCATGAGGAATGTCGTGAATACCGCAAGGATCGAGAGGGTGCCGGACAGGCCGTCGATGCCGTCAGTGGCATTTGTTGCGTTGATCGATACGACAAAGAGGATCACTGCGAGAAGATAGAAAACGACCGGATTCAAGTCGAAATACGCGCCTGTGATAGCGATATAGACTCTTGTGCCGAAGAAATGGACACAGATGAATGCGCCGATGAGGGATACGATGAAGTCTAGGGCGCCTTTTAGATATTCGTTCCAGGCATTTACGGATCTGTCGTCGAGCCAGCCGGTGACCATTGCAGCAAGGGTGGCAATAAGACCCATGGCAAGGCCGGTTACTTCATTGCCGCTCGCGAAAAAGCCTTTGTCTGATGTTACCGGGTAATATATAAAGCAGAGGAGGGCGGAGATTACCAGGAAAACCAGCATAAAGTAAAAACCGACACCGGTAGGCTTACCGATGTTTGCTTCAGCTCCCTGGGCGAACTTGCGTCCGCGGTCATGTCCCAACAAGATCCTCTCACCGGGGAGGAATCTCAAAAGGACCATTGTAATGGCAAATGCGGCTGCAAGACCTATTGCCATCTTGTATATAAAATACATTAAGAATGCCTCTTGCTCATTTAAGGTTTTTTATAACAAAAGCATTATATCCTAACAAAACGCATAAAAAAATCATCAAATAGTGCAATAAATCGACCTGATTGCCTCGTCAGTCTTGGCCAAAATATGTTAATATAACAACTTGTAATTAAGGAGTAAATGATATGGATTACAAAGATTTAATAGCTACAAATCTGGCAGCCTGCACCGGCCTTGATAAGGCGCAGATAGAAGGACTTATTGAGATTCCGCCCAAGCTCGAGCTCGGAGATTACGCTTTCCCGTGCTTCGTTCTGGCCAAGACTCTTCACAAGGCTCCGCCCATGATCGCTAATGAACTCAAGGACTCTCCTGAGCTCGTAAAAGGCTTTGACGGTGCGGTCACAGTTGATACTGCAGGTCCTTACATCAATTTCAGGATCGACAGAGGTATCCTTGCCAGGAGCGTTATTTCTGAGATCACAGAAGCAGGCGATCAGTACGGCAATAAGAACATCGGTGAGGGCAAGAATGTCATCATTGAGTTCTCATCTCCTAACATCGCAAAGCCTTTCCATGTAGGTCATGCTTTCACGACGATCTTAGGCAATTCACTTGCAAATATCTATTCAAGACTCGGATATAACGTAATCAGATTCAACCACCTTGGCGATTACGGCACTCAGTTCGGTAAGCTCATCACGGCTTACAGGCTCTGGGGCGACGAGAAAGCCATGCAGGACAACCCGATTGACGAGCTTACGAGGATTTACGTAAAGTTCCACGATGAGTGCAAGGTATCTCCCGAGCGCGAGAAGGAGCTCGAAGACACCGCAAGAGACAACTTCAGGAAACTCGAAGAGGGCGAACCTGAGGAAGTGGCTCTCTGGCAGCGTTTCAGGGATCTGTCACTCCAGGTTTTCGAGAAGACATATGAGAGAATGGGCATCAGGTTCGATAACTATAACGGCGAATCCTTCTATTCATCAAGGATCCCCGGCGTCGTAAAGATGCTTGAAGACAAGGGCCTTTTGGAGGAGAGCGAAGGCGCCAAGGTAGTAAAGCTCGATGAAGAGGGCCTTCCTCCGTGCCTCGTTGTTAAGAGTGACGGTACCACGATCTATGCTTCAAGAGACCTTGCAGCAGTCCTCTACAGACACGAGGAGTTTAATTTCTACAAGAATATCTACGTTGTAGGTCTTCCGCAGCAACTCCACTTCAAGCAGGTTTTCGCTGTCCTCAAGAAGGCTGGCTATGACTTTGCCGATGACTGCGTACACGTAGGCTTCGGACTTCTGAAGTTCAAGCCCAAGAAGGATGAGAACGGCAATGAGGTCGTTGAGGCATTCTCTACACGTGCCGGCAACATCATCAAGCTTGACGATTTCCTTGATAAGACTACTGAGAAGACTGCTGAGATCATCAGAAAGAACAGCGAGCTTAGAGGCGGTGACATGACCGACGAGCAGATAGCAAAGGTATCCGAGATAGTCGGTCTCGGCGCAGTCTCTTACACATATCTCAAGGCCGGAAGAGAGAAGGATATCCTCTTTGACTGGGATGACATGCTCGATTTCGAAGGCGATACAGCGCCTTACTTGATCTACACATACGCAAGGATCAAGTCGATCCTCAGAAAGGCTGAAGATCAGGGCTTTAAGGGCTCTGTTGATGCCGCTGCGCAGCTTACGGCTGAAGACGAATATGCAGTCATCAGAAGCCTTGCAGACTTCAAGGATGCGGTCGTTAAGGCAGCTGAGAGCTATGAGCCTTTCATGATCTCACGCCAGATCGCTCTTATCGCAAGGAACTTCAACCGTTTCTACAATAATTCAAGGATCCTGAACTGCGATTCAGCAGAATTAAGAGACGCACGTCTCAAACTCTGCGAAGCAGTGGCAGACACGATCAAGTCCGGACTCGATATGCTCGGAATCGGCGTAGTCGAGAAGATGTAAGCCCCGGAAGATCTAATTAGAAAGGCAGACCGATGGAGAATACGACTAACAGCTCGGTACCTGATTTTAAGGAACTGAAATACACAAGACCTGATCTTGATAAGTTCACGGAGACAGTAAAAGCCGTTAGATTGAGGCTCATGACCGCCAAGACTATCGAGGCGGCCGATGAAGCGATAAGTGAGTACGAGATTGCGATAAGCTCTTTCGACACACAGTATGCGCTCTGCCAGATCCTCCACGATCTCGATACTTCAAACGAGTTCTACAATACCGAGCTAGAGTTCTTCGACGAGGCAACTGCCAGAGTCCAGGAACTCTCGTCCGCTGTGTTATCCGGCCTTCTTACGGCGCCCTGCGCTGATTCGCTGAAGGTCAAGTACGGCCCCATGATCTTCCGCAAGGCCAAGAACCAGAGGGAGATCATCTCGAGCGAAGTAATTGACGACCTCACTGAGGAATCAAAGCTTGAGAACGAGTACTCCCAGAAGCAGTCCGAAGCTGAGATCCAGCTCGGCAAGAAGACGCTGAACTTAAGCCTTATCCAGCCTTACCTCCAGTCAACTGACAGAAAGGTAAGAAGAGAGGCTCACATCGCGCTCGATAAATACTATATGTCCCGTAAAGACACCTACGATGTTATCTACGATGACCTCGTTAAGGTAAGGACACAGGCTGCCAAAAAGCTCGGATATGAGAATTTTACAGAGCTCGGCTATAAGCGCATGGAGCGCTACGATTATACAAGGGAAGATGTTGCTTCATTCAGGGAGAACATCAAGAGATACATTGTTCCTCTTACGGTACAGATCAGAAAGCTCCAGAAGGACAGGCTCGGTGTCGACCAGCTCATGTTCCATGACCTTCCCTGTCTCTTCAAAGAGGGCAACCCTGCGCCTGTAATAAGCAAGGATACTTACGAGGAAGCAGCCGGCAAGTTCTTCAGAAAGATGTTCGGCGCAAATCCGAGCTTCTTTGACATTCTCTCGGGGCACGGTTATACGGATCTTTTATCCCGTCCCGTTAAGTCCACGGGCGGCTACTGCATGTATCTTGAGGATTACTGCATTCCTTTTATCTTCATGAACGGCAACGGCACTTTCGATGACGTTGCAACTGTTATCCACGAGGGCGGACATGCCTATGCAGCACTTGCAGGTGCTGAATCTTCACCGTTTGTAGAGTGCCTGTCTCCTACGCTTGAGACATGCGAGATCCACTCGACATCGATGGAATACATGTCATATCCTTTCATGAACATCTTCTACGGCAATCAGGCTGAGCAGTACTGTGAGCTCCACATGACGGACGGCCTTTTGTTCCTGCCTTACGGATGTATGGTCGATGAGTTCCAGCACATAATTTACGATAATCCGAACATGACACCCAACGAGCGTCATGAGATCTGGAGGATGTTAGAGCAGACCTATCAGCCGTTCACCGAATACGATGTTGAGGATACGCCTTTCCACGCTCTGGGCGGCGCCTGGATGAAGAAGGACCATATCTTCACGACGCCTTTCTATTATATCGATTACTGCCTCTCGCAGATCTGCGCTCTTGAGCTCTGGGACGAGTCCAGGACCGATATGAAGGTAGCTTTGGAGAAGTACAATACGCTCTGCCAGTTAGGCGGCAGCGATACATTCTTAAATCTCATAAAGAAGTCCGGCATCGAGTCTCCATTTGACGTCGACGTCATCAAGCGCCTTGCCTTCAAGTGTGCGGATTTCCTTAATCTGTGAGGCTTAAATGAAGTTCCCTGAAGAGTTCTTAAAAGAGATGAATGATTTCTTCTCGCGTTATACGTATGTACCGCAGGAAGGCTTTTACGAGAGCTTCGAAAAAGAGCCTTTGAAGGGAATAAGATTCTCCAGGACCAAGATTGATTCCGCTGATGAAGAGCACGCGCTCCTTGCTGAGCTCGGAGAGGGCGAAAACCCTGTTCCGTGGTGCTCCGGCGGCTATTACATCAATAACGAGACCGGCGGCAAAGAAGCTCTCTATCACGCCGGCGTTTACTATCCCCAGGAGCCTTCCGCAATGCTCCCTGCACAGGTCATGGCGGCAAAGCCCGGCGAGACCGTATTAGACCTTTGCGCCGCTCCCGGCGGCAAGGCCTGCAGGCTCGGCGAGGACATGAAGGGCGAAGGAATCCTTGTAGCAAACGAGATAAGCTTCGACCGTTCAAAAGCGCTCCTTCGCAATATCGAGCGTTCCGGCATCAAGGGCTGTGTCATTCTCAATGAGACGCCCGAGAATATTGCATCAAGGCTCCCTTTATTCTTCGACAAGATCCTTATCGACGCGCCGTGCTCAGGTGAGGGCATGTTCAGAAGAGATCCGGGCGCTGTTAAGAGTTACATGAACTACGGACCCAAGGTCTGTGTTCCTCTGCAGGAATCGATCCTTGAAGCTGCCCACAAATGCCTGAAAGAAGGCGGTTCCATCGTTTATTCCACATGCACGTTCTGCGTTGATGAAGACGAGAACCAGATAAAGCGTTTCATTGAGCGCCATCCCGAATATCACGTAAAGGCTCATCCTGAGATAACGGGCATCACTCACGGCGGAGAAGATTCGATCCTTCCGGGTTCCATGAGGATCTGGCCGCACTTATCAGACGGTGACGGTCACTTCTGCGTGCATATCGTTAAAGGTGAGGAGAAGGATCTTAAGTCAGCTTCAGAACTGCTTATTGCAGGCGAGGTAAGATCCAAGGACAAGAACGTCGAAGCAGCCATGGGCATGCTCGATGAAGTCTTATCAGATAAGGGCAGGGAAGACATCCTTAAAGGCGCGTTTATCAGCCACGGAACGGGTATCTTCCAGATGACCTTCGATGAGAAGCTCTTCAAGGGCCTCAAGGTCGTAAAGACAGGCCTTTACGTAGGCGACTTAAAGCCACTTAAGTCGGGAAAGAAGGTTTTCGAGCCCTCCAACAGCATAGCTCTGGCTTTAACAAGAGATGAGATCAGGGACGACTCATATCTCGGGCTTAAGCGCGATGACGACAGGCTCCTTAAGTACTTAAGAGGTGAGACCATATCTGTTACTCCTGAAGACGGCTTAAAGGCTTCAGGAACCATTCTCGTAGGTATCGGCAACTATCCGCTGGGCTTTGCGAAGATCAACGGACAGACCGCAAAAAATATGTATCCCAAGGCATGGAGGCTTATATGACGGAATTCAAACTCATTCTTGCGACATCCAACAAGGACAAGGCAAGAGAGATCGCAGAGATATTGGACGGCACACCTTTTGTCGTTACGACAATGAAGGAGGAGGGCTTTGATCCGGACATCGTTGAGGACGGCAAGACTTTCGAAGAGAACGCTCTGATAAAGGCTCGCGCCGTACACGCTCTTGCAGAAGGCGCTTATGTAATGGCAGATGACTCCGGTCTTTGCATCGACGCGCTCGACGGCGCTCCGGGAATCTATTCTGCAAGATTCTGCGGTGAGGATTCCACTTACCCGGAGAAGTTTGCAAAGATCTTCGAGATGCTGAAAGACGTCCCGGAAGAGAAGCGCACTGCAAAGTTCGTCTGCAGCATCGCTGTCGTAAGACCTGACGGATCTGAATTTACCGTGAGGGGCGAAGTCTGCGGTGTTCTGCACGAGCAGCCCATGGGTGACGGCGGATTTGGCTACGATCCTATCTTTTACGTGCCCGAATTCGGCATGACCACGGCCCAGATGACCAAGGAACAGAAGAATTCCATAAGCCACAGGGGCAAAGCTTCAAGGGCCATGGCGGAGAAGCTGAAGGCTGAACTTGGCTGATGCTTTTTTACACGCGCTGAACTGCTGATTTCCTTAGGATTCGTCCAAGAACCGGTCAAAATAGTCGTTTTTAAAGAATTTGACTGTACGGTAACGGATAAATCCCGTGCAAATGACTTTATTAATTATAATTCGTTGAAAACACCCCTTAATCGTGTTAATATTGTCAGGCGCGTACAAATGTCCGTCTGTGGAAGTATACTTGGGCGCGATAATCTCATAGAAAGGTCTTGACCTTATGCATCAGGATAACCCCGAATATTTCCTCGTCGACAAAAGAGTTTTGCCTGAAGTCTTCATTAAGGTAATGGAAGTTAAGCAGCGCCTTAACACGGGCGAGTCCACTTCCGTAAACGAAGCGGTCAGAAAGACCGGGCTCTCCAGAAGTGCATACTACAAGTACAAGGATTCTGTGCTGCCGTTCTATGAGGCTGCAAGCGGCAAGAAGGTTACGCTCCTTCTGTCTGTCGAGAACTTCCAGGGCATTTTGTCCGAGATCATAAGGACTATCGCGGAATCACGCGCCAATATTCTGACGATCAACCAGAATATTCCGATCAACGGCCTCGCCGATATCTCTATCTCCATTGAGACAGTATCGATGTACGGAACAGTTGACGACATAATCAATGATATCTCTAAGCTCGCAGGTGTACGCAAGTGCATGGTGCTGAGCAGGGAATAACGAAAGGAACAATAAAGAAATGGCTATCAACATCGCAATTATGGGCTTCGGTACGGTCGGTTCAGGCGTTGCCGAGACTCTGGACGTCAACAAGGATGTTATCTCCAAGCGTATCGGCAAAGAGGTCAACGTTAAGTACATCCTTGATATCAGGGATTTTCCTGACAGCAGATTCGCAAATCTTGTAACACATGACGCTGATGAGGTTTTCGGAAGCGACATACAGATTGCAGTCGAGACCATAGGCGGTGCGAGGATTGCTTATGAATACACAAAGCGCGCTCTGTCTTCGGGTATCAGCGTCGTAACTTCCAATAAGGAACTTGTCTCAACAAAGGGTCCCGAGCTCCTTCAGATCGCAAAGGAGAACAACTGCTGCTATCTTTTCGAGGCTGCAGTAGGCGGCGGTATCCCGATCATCAGACCTCTTTATAAGTGCCTTGCGGCTAACAAGATCACGAAGATCGCAGGCATCGTTAACGGCACAACGAACTACATCCTCTCACAGATGAAGGATGAGGGCGTGGATTTTGTTACGGCATTGAAGCAGGCTCAGGAGAACGGCTTTGCAGAGGCTAATCCTTCTGCAGATATCGACGGCATCGACGCTCAGAGAAAGCTCTCGATCCTTTCCACGATCGCAAATGACGGTGATTACATTGCACCTGAGAAGATCTCTGCTGAAGGCATCTCCGCGATCACGACAGACGATATGGCATTTGCTAAGTCAATCGGATGCGACATCAAGCTCATCGCACTTTACGAGGCCGGCGAGAAGCCTGTCGCTTATGTTGCGCCTGCAATGGTCGAGAAAAACAATCTCTTGTATAACGTAAACGGTGTATTCAATGCGATAATGGTTGACGGCAACAGCTTAGGCCAGGCCATGTTCTACGGTCAGGGCGCAGGCACGCTCCCTACGGCATCTGCAGTCTGCGGTGACGTTCTTGAGGCTGCGATGGGCAATCCTTCAGAAGCAAGAGCATGGACGTCTGAGAGCGTTGAGATCATGCCTTACGATGAGATCATCGCCGATATCGTTATCAGGGTCGACAATGCCGCAGAAGCAGTGGTAAAGGGCTACAGCTGTGTTTACCTCTCTGAGGAAGCGATCCTTGTAAGCGGCATCAAGCATAAGGATATCGCAGCGCTCATGGCTGAGACGGGCGCAAGATCCTGGATGCACTATCTTAAGTAATCGAAAAACAAACAATTTGGAGGATATATAAATGAAGGTACTCGTAGTAGGCGGCGGCGGAAGAGAGCATGTTATCTGCTGGAAGCTCAAGCAGGATCCCAGGGTAACGGAGCTTTACTGCGCTCCCGGTAACGGCGGTATCGCTTCTATCGCTACATGTGTAAATATTAAGGCTACAGATATTGAAGGTATGGTCGAATATGCGAAGAAAGAGCAGTTTGATCTCGTCTTCGTAGCTCCTGACGATCCGCTCGCCCTCGGTATGGTAGACAGGATGGAAGAAGCAGGTCTCAGAGCCTTCGGCCCTAAGGCTAATGCAGCTATCATCGAAGGCTCAAAGGCTTTCTCCAAGCAGCTCATGAAGAAGTATTCGATCCCTACTGCAAAGTATGAGATCTTTGAAGACGAGCAGAAGGCATTGGATTATCTTGAGACACAGCCGATGCCTATCGTTATCAAGTGCGACGGTCTTGCATTAGGTAAGGGCGTTATCATTGCCCAGACCCTTGATGAGGCTAAGCAGGCAGTTAAGGACATGATGGAAGACAAGAAGTTCGGCAGTGCAGGCTCCACGATCGTTATCGAGGAATGCATGACAGGTCCCGAGCTCACAGTTCTTGCATTCTCAGACGGCAACACATGTGTTCCGATGGTTTCTTCAAGAGACCACAAGAGAGCATACGATCATGACGAAGGCCTTAACACAGGCGGTATGGGCGCTGTTACACCCGGTGCCGACATGACTGATGAGCTTAAGGCACGCATTCAGAACGAGATCATCACACCTACAGTCGAAGCTCTCAAGAAAGAGGGAAGACCTTTCAAGGGTGTTATCTATTTCGGCCTCATGCTTACACCTGAAGGTCCGAAGGTAGTTGAGTACAATGCACGTTTCGGAGACCCTGAGGCACAGGCAGTACTGCCTCTCCTCGAGAACAGTCTCCTTGACATAGTCGATGCAGTAATCGACGGCAAGCTCGACCAGGTCGAGTTCAAGTGGAAGAACAAGTGCTCCTGCGTTGTTGTCATGGCTTCCGGCGGATATCCCCAGAGCTATGCAAAGGGCTACGAGATCACAGGCATCGATACCTGCGGCAAGATCGTATTCCAGGCAGGTACGGCACTTAAGGACGGCAAGCTCGTTACGAGCGGCGGACGCGTTCTCTGCGTATACGATGAGGCAGATACACTTGATGAGGCAATCGACGGCGCATACGAAGGTGTCGCTAAGATCTCCTTCAAGGATATGCACTTCCGCCACGACATAGGAAGGACACTCGGTTAATAAATGAGAATAGGCATCTACGGAGGCTCGTTCGATCCCGTTCATGACGGTCACATAGCAATGATCAATTCCGCGTTGAAGAGCGGATTCGTTGACCTTGTGATCGTTATTCCTTCGGTCAGGAATAACTTCAAGCTCTATTCCAACAAGCTTCCACCCCCGTACCGTCTCTGCATGATGAAGGAGACCATTGAGGGCCTTGGCATCAAGAACTGCCTTGTAAACGACATAGAGTTCGGAATAGACGGAGTAAGCTATACATCCGTAGTTCTCGAAAAGCTCACGTCTGATGAATACATAAGAGATTTCCTTATCTCCAATGACATCAAGAAAAAGAAGGCTGAAGAGCATCATGAATTCTTCTGGATCATGGGCTCAGACACGCTCGGCACTTTCGAGACCTGGTATAACCCTGGCGGGATCCTTAACCATGCGGCCCTGCTTGCCGCTGTAAGGCCCGGCGATACGACGGATGTTGAAAGGGCTGCTGATTCTATCAGGAAGAATCTCGGAGGCAAGGTGGAGATATTCCGTCTTAACGGCGTTGACTGTTCATCGTCTGCGATCACTTCTTCCGGTGACTTTTCGATGGTTCCGGAGCCTGCAAGAGAGTTTATTAAAAGGCATGCTCTTTATACCGAGAACACAAAGCTCGAAGGCGTTTCCGACGAAGCCCGCAAACAGTTCTTTGAGAGCTCTGTTTGGATGTATAAGTATCTTGGCGCGAAAAGACTCCTCCACACGCTTAACGTAGGTTATCTGTCTGCGCACCTTGCTGATGTCTTCGGCTGTGACAAGGATAAGGCCCTTATCGCAGGCGCACTTCACGACTGCGCGAAAGAACTCCCTCTCGAGAAGCAGACGGAGCTTGCAAAGAAGTACTCAGGTGATCTGTTCACGGAGAAGAAGCTCCTTCATTCACCGGCAGGTGCGGTTTTCGCGCGCGATGAATTCGGCATAGAAGACAAGGAGATCCTTGATGCCATCTGCTATCACACGACGGGCAGGGGCAACATGACGCTTCTGGAGAAGATCGTATATCTGGCAGACAAGATCGAACCGTCCAGAAACTACACGGATCTGACACCCATCAGGACTGCTGCAGAGATCGATCTGGACAGCGCGATGAGAATGACCGCACTGGCAGTTAAGAACAAGTTCGTCTCACAGGGAAGGGACATCCACCCGATGACGGTACTTATGATGAAAGACTTACATATGTAAGGCGTTATTGTGATACAATCAGACTATTAATAAATCCAAGGAGATAAATAATGGACACAAAAGAATTAGCCGCTAAGATCGTTGACATTCTTGATTCAAAGAAGGGTATCGATATCGAGACGATAGACCTTACAGGAAAGACAGTACTCGCTGATTATTTCGTTCTCGCAAGCGGTAATTCGACCACTCAGATCAAGTCTCTGGCTGATGAAGTAGAGTATGTCCTTAAGAAGGATTACGATATCACTCCCGACCACATCGAAGGCCGCTCCGGCGACAAGTGGATCCTCCTTGACTATAAGGACGTTGTCGTTCATGTCATGGGCAGGGAAGAGCGCGAGAACTACAATATCGAGAAGTTCTGGGAGACAAAGCGCAGAGAAGGCGAAGAGTAATCCGTTCTAGTAATTATTTTAAAATAATGTTTGAAGCCGGCAGGGATGATCCTTGTCGGTTTTTGTTAGATTTTGTCGGCAAAAACCGACAAAGACCGGTGTTATGCTTTCCGTATGATAAAGAAAAGCACGAAGGCGACAATCAAGAAACTGGTCTATCCTCTGGCATTCATCCTGGTAATCATCCTGAGTGTCGTATATAAGTTCGTGTTTAAAGGGCGGAATGACATTACCGTCAACGCTTTTAAGAGCGGCAAGTCGGCGGTGATCACTGAAGCCGGGAGCCATATGGGCGATCCGGAAGATACCGGCCGGGCCCATCAGTCTGAAGAGGCGTCATCTAAAGCTCCTGAGACCATACAGCTTGTCAGCATCTATATCTGCGGAGAGGTGAACAGGCCGGGCATCTACGAGGCGCCAAAAGGTGTCATGCTGAATGTCATTATCGAAGAGGCAGGAGGCCTTACGGAAGATGCCTCAGCCGACAACATCAATCTCGTTTACCAGATAACGGGCAACATGTCGATCTATATACCCTCAAGATCGGAGGTTGAGAAAGGCTTTAACGGCGGTGACATCATAAGGCAGAAGGGCGTCTATGTCTGGGGCGGCGGGCAGGGAGCATCTTCTGACGGCGTGAGCGGAAGTGTCAGCATCGTAAACATCAATACCGCTTCTGCAGATGATCTTAAGACCCTTCCGGGGATAGGCGACGTGACGGCGCAGGCCATAGTCGATTACAGGAAGAAGAACCCTTTCAAGGCCGTGGAAGACATCAAGAATGTCACCGGAATAGGTGATTCCAAATACAACCGGATAAAGGATTATATCTGTGTCTGATCAGGTATAGCCGTAAAGGCCTCTGACGCTGACTTCGCCGCTCCGGAGGTCCGACACTGAACCGTCATCGAACTTTACCTTAAGCGTGAAGTCCTCGTTGATGGCTATTGCCGTGCCCGAACGGCCCTCACTGTTCTCCGCAAGCTGCGGGTAAGCTACGATCCTGGATCCGACTGTAACGTTGCTCTGGCGGTAACGGTTAAGATAGTATTCATCATCAGGCCATCTGTAGACAAGATCACCCATGGCTTTGATGAGCTCTGCGGCAAGCTTTGAACGGTCGAATGTCTTTCCTCCGTTCTCGATGGAGATCGAAGTTGCTATTTGAGATATCTCCTCAGGGAAGGATGTCTCATTTACGTTGATCCCGATGCCGATTATGCAGTTATCGATAAGTCCGCTCTCGGCTTCCACCGTAACCTCCGTGAGGATGCCGCAGATCTTCTTCCTGTTCATCAGAAGATCGTTTACCCATTTGACCTGTGAATCGATGCCGTAGGCGTTGTAGATCGCGTCAGAGACCGCAATAGCGGTCCAGCTCGTAAGATTGGATATCTTATCTAAGCCTGATTCCGGCTTGAATAGGTAGGAGAAATATATCCCGACGCCCTTGGGGGAGGCAAAACTCCTGCCGCGCCGGCCTTTTCCGCCTGTCTGGCAGTCGGATATGACGACAGTGCCTGAAGGGGCGCCTTTCCTGGCCATGTCTTTTAAGACGTCATTTGTTGAGTCCACGGATTCGAAAACATGGACATTTTTGGATATGCTCTCGGGAAGATGCACTGAGACAGAGCCCTTTGTAAGGACATCAGGGCTCCTGGTCAGAAGATAGCCTTTATTGGTCGATGAGGTAATCTCATAGCCTTCGTCCCTTAATGCTTTTACGGCAGAATTGACCGCAGCTCTGGAGACTCCCAGCTTCCGGCTTATGGCCTCGCCTGAGATGAAATCCTCTTCCCAATAGATAATATTCAGAACATCGTCTTTAAGCATTTTTCAGACTTTTTATCCTCTCTTTGACATCAAATTTAGTAAAAATACATAACTAATTAGCAAAAATAATAACACTTTATAGCGAATATGCGGTAAAATATATTCGGTAAAGTGCCTTATAGTGTGTGAACAAGGGTGAACATGGGTATATATTCTATTGTATTGGGAGTAGTAATGCTACTCAGCATGCTGTCTACTTTTGCGCTCGTACTCTTCTCGAGGCGGGGCGCCAATACGCTTGAGATTCTAATGTCAGTTTGTGTCATGATCAGTAACTCCGGTTACTTCATTTTATCATGCTCAAGGAATCTCCAGGAAGCAGTATTGGCCAATGCACTTGCCTATGTCGGCGGTATCTTCCTGCCGCTCCTCATCGTTTATATCCTCATCGACTATTCGGATTCTAAGGTCCCTACGTGGTTCTCTGTCGTTATCCTTCTGATAAACATCTTCGTATTTATCTCCACGCTCCTTACAGACAGATTCCCGTTCTTCTATTCAGACCTTAAGTTTGATCCTTCTTCGCCTTCACCGCTCATAAAGGAACCCGGACAGATCTATTACATCAGATACATCATACTGGCTGTTGAAGTCGGACTTGCGGCATTCTTTACGATCCTGACCTATCTCGGCAAGCGAAGCGCTTCCTTCAGGCTCATGGTCACATATGCAGGCTCCCTGTTTGGTGTCATGCTCGTCTATCTCGGATCACGCTTCTTCGGACTGAAGTATGAGATAATCCCGTTCTTCTATCTCATCTGCACACTTATGCTTGATTACGTGGTCGCAAGATCCACGATCTATAACGTTAACTTGAGCGTTCAGGAGAAGATCAATGAGCTCAGCACCTTCGGATATATCGTTTTCGACAAGAAATATAATTATGTCGGAAGCAATTCTGTGTCAGAGAAGTTCTTCCCTGAGATCGCCAATGCCAGGATCGATTCCAAGATCATCGCCAAAGACTATGCCTTGAAGGATCTCCTTAAGTGGGTAGCAAAGTGCGCTGCAGAAGTCGAGGAATCTGACCAGAAGCAGAGCAAATATAAGAAATCCATCGTTATAAATGACAGAAGCCCCAACGAGAGAAGATACCTTGAGTGCGAGCTGAGCTTTATCCATGTCGGATTCAGAAATCACATATCAGGTTATCTCGTTGAGATCACCGACGACACTGAACAGCACAACATGATCGAGTCCATGAGCTTCAGGGGCGAGTCATTGAAGCGTGAAGTTGAGCGTCAGACCAAGAGAGCCAAGTCGATGCAGATGTCCACGATCCTCGGCATGGCTGCCATGATCGAATCACGTGACAACTCCACGGGCGGTCACATCAACAGAACATCTGCCTGCGTCGCTTTGTTCGTTGAGCATCTCCGCAAGCTTGATGACTACAACATGAGCGAGAATTACTGGGATTCCGTAATCAACGCTGCACCTCTCCATGACCTGGGCAAGATCGCCGTTGATGACTCCATCTTAAGAAAGCCTTCCGGCCTTACGGACGAGGAATATGAGAAGATGAAGATCCACGCTCCTTATGGCGCGAAGATCATGAGCAAGGTCCTTGAAGACGTTGAAGATAAGGAATTCGTAAGAGTAGCTACGAATGTTGCCCACTACCATCATGAGAAATATAACGGCACGGGCTATCCTGACCAGTTAAGAGGCGAGAGCATTCCGTTCGAGGCAAGGATAATGGCGCTGGCTGATGTTTTCGATG
This sequence comes from Saccharofermentans sp., assembly GCA_016292145.1. Classification (GTDB taxonomy): domain Bacteria; phylum Bacillota; class Clostridia; order Saccharofermentanales; family Saccharofermentanaceae; genus Saccharofermentans. Next base: position 1,106 of record JAEFBA010000012.1, on the reverse strand, counting down.
CCCTGGCAAGCCGCCGTTATTACAAGGATCCTATGTCTTACGATGAAGCTTTCGAGCTCATCAGACAGGAACTCGGGCATCACTTCGATCCGCACCTGGGACGCATATTTATCTCGTTGAAGAAAGAGATAATTGCTCTCTACGAATCTTTCGAGCACACGGATTACGCAAGATAATTGATAAGGGCTGTCTCTAATGCAGCCTCTTTTATTGAAAGTTGCAAATGGTAAAATCGTACCATTTTCGAGGTTAAAAACGTACGATTTGAATGCTTGCAAGTTGCAACCGGTAGAATCGTACTTTTTTCATGATTAAAAACGTACGATTTCACCCTTTGCTCTTCGCCGGACCTAAAAAACTAATTATACTTCTTCGTTGATGATGTTCTTCACCCATTTGTATTTCTTGTAGTGGGCGATTACGACAGGGATCTTAACGATCTCATCCAGATTCAGGATGAAGTAGACGACCATTACGGGCCAGTTAAGTACGAATGCTGAGATGAATCCCAGAGGCACGATGAATGCCCACATCGTTACAGTATCGCAAATGAAGCCGAACTTCGTGTCTCCGCCTGCAGAGAAGATACCGCTGATGAGCGTTGAGTTGATCGATCTGCCGAGGATGTAGTAACTGCACATCAGGAGCATGATGAACAGGTAGTGTTCGGCTGTCTCCGTGAGGTTAACGAAGTGCAGAACAAGAGGCGCAGATACGGCAGCAACAAGTCCCAAGACGATACCTGAGATAACCGTGATCTTAAAGAGCTTATCACCGTATTCCTTCGCTTTATCAAGCCTGTTGGCACCGAGCTCGTTGCCGATGATGATGACGCTTCCGCCTGCGATAGCAAAGCAGAGGCAGGAAACAAGGTCTTTGACGATCGCTGCAATACCGTTGGCAGCCGCAGCATCAGAGCCCAGGTGTCCCATGATAACGGTGATCATGGTAAAGCCGAATCCCCAGAGAAGGGAATTCAGAAGGTAGGGGAGAGTGTACTTAGAGAATCTCTGCCTTAAGTCTATATCCGCGTGGAAGATGTTCTTGAACCTGAGCCTGAACTTCGTCTTTACGAGAATGAAGATTATGCACAGAAGGAATCCTGC
>JAEFBA010000150.1 GCA_016292145.1 Saccharofermentans sp. | reverse complement strand
AAGGAGCACGGTGACGGATCCAAGGCAACTTTCGCAGACGAAGAGAATATGACATTCTTAGGTCTCATCGGCATGATCGACCCTGCACGTAAGGAAGCCAAGGACGCCATCGCAGTATGTAAGGAAGCAGGCATCAGAGCCGTCATGATCACAGGCGACTTCAAGGATTCTGCAGTTGCCATTTCCGACAATCTCGAAATGCGTGACGAGAAGCACCTGGATGCTTATTCCGGCGAAGAACTCGACAAGATGAGCGACGAAGACCTCCTCGAAGTAGTAGAGAAGACAAGCGTTTATGCCCGTGTATCTCCTGAGCACAAGGTCCGCATCGTCTCAGCTCTCAAGAAAAATGACCACATCGCTTCAATGACAGGCGACGGCGTTAACGACGCCATGGCACTGAAGTCTGCAGATATCGGTGTCGCAATGGGTATCACGGGAACTGACGTTTCCAAGAACTCGGCTGATATGATCCTGATGGACGATAATTTCGCGACCATCGTAAAGGCAGTCGAGCAGGGCAGAACGATCTACTCCAACATCAGAAAGTTCGTAGGATTCCTCCTCTCATGCAATGTAGGCGAGATCCTCGTAATCTTCCTGCTCTCACTCGTTCCGAAGACGCTGGTACCCGGCATCGCAGCACCTTTGACCGCGATCCAGCTCCTGTGGCTCAACCTCATCACTGACTCGTTCCCGGCCCTTGCTTTAGGCCGCGAAAAGGCCGAGCCCGGCATCATGAAGGTCCCGCCGAGATCAAAGAAGGAACCCATCATCAACAAGTCCATGATGCGCCACATCGCAATGCAGTCCATCGGCCTGTTTGTAGCAGTAGCAACATCATTCATCGTTGCCCTGATGATGACGAACAACGGAAGCACGTTCTTCTTCTCCGGTGCTCTGGCTGAAATCGGTGTTAAGGGCGTACATCCTATCGACATCGCTCGTACGGTAGCTTTCGCAACATTGATCCTGGCTGAGCTCTTCAGAGCATTTGCTGCAAGATCAGAGACCATCTCGGTATTCAAGCTCGGAATCTTCTCCAACAAGATGATGAACATCGCCGTAGGCATCTCACTCGTATTGCTCGTTGCAGTCATCTACATCCCGGGCGTTAATACGATCTTCAACAACGTGGCACTTAACCCCATGGCATGGCTCATTATCCTGCCTCTGGCGATCGTTCCGTTTGCCGTAAGCGAGATATCCAAGCTCATTAAGGGCGCAAAGAAGTAAATTATGTGATTATTGCCGTTTTCCCCACGGAAAATGGCAATAATTGCAGTTTGCATAAGTAAAAACCATGTGTTATTATTCATAGGCTTAACTATTAAAGGGGGCATAGAACAGATGACAACTTTGAATATCGTTCTTACTGTTATAGATATAATCCTGGCAATTGCCATCATCATTCTCTTCCTCGTTCAGGAAGGTAATGACCAGGGTATCGGTGTAGTCGCAGGCGGTTCTTCCGACTCATACTACAACAAGGCTAAGGGCAGAACATTGGAAGAGCAGCTCAAGACATGGACAGTTATCTGCTGCGTTTTGTTCGCAATCGTTTCTGTCGTTCTCTACCTTTCCATGGTAAAGGCTTGGTAAGAATCTTAAGAACATGAACTTCAAAGCCGTCTCTGTGCGAGGCGGCTTTTTTATGTTATGGGCGGGTGTTTTTTTCGAGCCTTTCGCATGAGTTCTATCTCAAATGCTCGAAAAAAGAGAAAAAATTACAGAAAAGGGCCTTTTTCTATAATTTTTGCCATTTTTTAAGGCGTTTGCGATAGCGGGAGGACTTTAGCAGGGGTAAAAAAGTCTGGCATAAACTTTAAGGTCCGCCGCTGCAAACATGTAGTAAGATATAGAAAATGAAAAGAGGAATTAAGAGATGGAAAACAAAAAGAAGAGATCCGGCTTCGCTGAAAGAATGAGCGAGAGCCAGCATAAGAGAAATAGAGTAATAAAGGCCAAGGAAGTGCAGAGCGCGCTCCCTGAGACTTTGGCTGACCAGGC
>JAEFBA010000149.1 GCA_016292145.1 Saccharofermentans sp. | reverse complement strand
CACAGAATTTGTAGTAATCCTCTGCCAGTATGTTAAGTGCCGGATTGGAAAAGCAATAGCCTTTACGGATCCCAAAGGTAAATACCGCTTTTAATTGCTGAAGCATCTTTTTCATTGCTTCTTTCTTTGGTTTTCTTGTGAGAAAGTCCTTGACGAACCATTTCCTTAATTCATCTTCAGAGATTAAAGCAATGTCTTTATTCTTAATGCTTTGAGGTATCAATTTGTGATAACGACGGTATTCCTTAAGTGTCAGCTCTGATCTTCCTCGATCTCTTTTGCCTTCAATAAACCTGTCAAAGGCTTCGTCAAAAGTCTTAGTTTTGTCGTCTTGTTCTTGGTAGAAATTGAATAAATACTCGTAGAGTTTGTCTTCGGTAGGTTTTTGCACCGCCTTTCTCTTACCGTTGACATATACATGCGTACCCCAATATCCATTATGATATTTGTCACTGGAATTGATTTGAGCAACTACATGTTTGTGTTTTGCTTTTACATATAGCTTTTTCGCCTTTATGCTTGTCATATCTGTTAACCATTCGGCGATTTCCGGGCTACGTTTCAATAATACCATAAGTTCTTCTATCTTAGCTCTGTCCAAGACCTCATTAGTGTTGCTGATCTGTTCGGGAACTAATGTGTTGTTTTCTGCTTCATTCATTATGAAGTCCTCCTGTCGGTTTATTTGCCTTGCGGCATGTAAACCGCGTCACCCGGGGGTGACGCAGGAGGTCTTGGTTGTTGCCAGAGTTTGATAGGGAAGATAAGTCCCCGATGTTCATCTGACGGCTCCACCTCGTTCTTTTCTGTTTCGTAACCGTCTTCGTTCTTTTTCTTGTGCTGCGAGAGTATCCAGCAGCTCGGGCGGAACCAGATCCAACTGCTTTTTCAGTTTTGCGTGCTTCTCCCTGAGTTCATCAAGCTTTCCGTCCCTTTCTTTGATGGCTGCTTCCAATTCCGCCGTTTTGCCCTTCCAGTAACGGCCAACATCTTTCTGGTCATCAATTTGACCTTTAAGACTTTCCACATATCTGTCAACGGACTTGATCTGCTCCTTCATCTTGGCCATCTCGGGTGCATACCGGGATATGAGCTCTATGGCTTGAGCCTTTTTCTCTTTGCTCTTTATAAGACCTATGTCGTTGATTGCCTTAGAGATCTCGTCGAAGTGTTCCATCAACATATCCGCATTCTTGAATAGGTAGACGGGAAGATGCTTGCGGTGAGTCAGATACTTCGGGATACCGCGCTTAAGTTCCGGGAAATATGCTGATATGTGCTCGTAGAACATATCCTGAAGTTTCACCAGTCCTTGAGGCCCGCCTATAATCGTTTTGGAAGACAGTCGGCCGTCTTTGGTGATCGGCACGAAGCATATGTGCATGTGCGGTGTTTTCTCATCCATATGAACGACTGCGGAAATGATGTTTTCCTCCCCGAAAGTTTTGGCATAAAACTCGTAAGCTCTTCGGAAGAAGAATGAAGTCTCATATAATGACTTTCCTTGAAAAAACTCGGGTGAAGCAGTACAGATACTGTCCTGCATTACAACGCTGTCTTTTCTTACCTTGCATCCGACTTCCTGAATCCTTGCTTCAATAAATCCTTTGTAACTTTCAGGCGGGCCCTTGATGTGGAAGTTCTCTGAAGTGCGGGTCTGATCGATATCAGGATTACTCTTGTATTCCTTTTTCTCGCGTTCGTGGTGTTTTGCAAGTCGGCCGACAGCGCCTGCCTTGCATTTGTTGATCCTCATAATTGCGTAAGACATTTCTTAATCTCCTTTGTTTTGAGTTTTGTTTGTGTGAAATTAGAAAAGCCCCGCTTTTTCTTTAGCGAGGCGTTCTTAGGTTAGGTTGCAAGATGTTAATAAGTTAATAATTCAGAGGGTAGCCATGAGCAACATCTTGCGGTTCATGCGGATTAGTACACCCGACAGATACCGAAGGACGCTCCTTATGGAAGATTGCCCGCAATAAGCGGCGGCCAATCTTCCAACGAAGCTCTGTTGTGTCGATATAAGAGCGC
>JAEFBA010000086.1 GCA_016292145.1 Saccharofermentans sp. | reverse complement strand
CTTCAAGGAGTGTCGATTTCCCGGTTCCGTTTTCGCCGACAAAAAAAGTGACTCTGTTATTAAATTCAAGATGCTTAATGTTGTATATGACCGGGATATCAAGAAGATAACTTGACGGTTCAAGTCTTTCTTTAAAAAACTCTAATCCTGAAATATACAAATCCGAAAACCCATTCATTAGTTATTCTTCCTGATTATTTACTGAACTTGGTATATTTTTCGTCAGACAGTCTTCTCGAAAACGATAAAACCGATGTCGTAAGGATGATCAAAGATCATGACATTGCGGCCTTTGAGTTTCTCGCGAAGGATCATGATGACGATAAGGATATCACCTGCACCTCCAAGTATGTGGGTAATCCCAACGAGAAGAATAAACGGGTTTGCCGTTAATATGGCGGCAACACAGGATCCAACGCCTAAAATCGTCATGGGCAACAGGGCACCTATGATGAACAGGGGCTTTTTCATCGGACTCAAACAGGTACAGTACGGAGTCAGTGTTTCCTTTGCAAACCCGAAAGCCACGTCTTTCCAACCGTTCTTGGAGACCAATGAATACCAAATACCGTGAATCAGCTCGTGTATCGGGAAAAATACAACGATAACGACGATAGCCAGGATCAACCACAAAAAAGCAAACTTACCATACATCTGCATGGCAGGTTTTGGCATGAAGTTCATTCCGTTGCGGATTATGTATATTGCAACCATCAGGATAATGAGGGGTAAAAGCGAGAGGTTTCCAACGATATTGGCTGTCTTTACCGATATGAGCTTGTCTTTCCTGACGAATCCATCACTCTCAAGTTCAGCCTGCCGTCTGTTAAGATTCCTGACACGAATTGTCTCAGCCTCGGAGAGCAGACGCTCACCGTCTTTGGTCTGTACCTTTATCTGTTTCTCTTCTTCCATAAACTTATCCTTCGATGTCTGCCCAATCGGTTATCTCAGATTTTCGGACAAATAACGTTCGTCATCAATATCTCGTTTCCTGTTTATTTACCTTACTAATTACGATTACGCTTTACTTCATCCATCTCAGCTATCAATTCTTCCAACGTATGATATTCTCCGCCCCACCATTCGAAAACATGCATTCCTTCATCTTCAAGAACGGACTCGCTTATAGTCATGTCGATACCCAATTTCTTCAGTAAACCCTCGCGATCCAATTTCTCATAATCGAAAGGACACAATTTGCTAAACTCCTTATATGAAACACCACAAACTATCTTGTGAACGCCTAGCGAAGCAATAGCACCCAGACATCTTTCACAAGGAGCACAGCTCGTGTATAAAATAGATTCTGCCAACACATCGTCAGAATATTTATTTGCACATTTGTGTACAAGATTGAATTCGGCATGTCCGAAGATCTTCCGTTCAAAATCAGCGGTATTCTCCGCTTCCTCTAATATCTCTCCGTTATGGACCAGAACTGCGCCAAAAGATTCATGACCTTTTTTTCCTGCGCTAATAGCCAGTTCATAACACTTTCTGATGTATTCTTCGTTGCTCATTCTATCCTCATATACTGTATATTAATTGAACTATTTTCTGTCTTCTAATATCTTCTTTATTTTCGTTTCTGCGTCAGCATTTTTGCCAAGGCCATCTATGAGTTCCGGCCAAAAAAGATAATCAGAAACGTCATCCAAACTCGTATATGACCAATATTGCTCAAAATATCGACACTCTTCAATTGTTTTTCCAGTCAGTTCTTTAAGACGCGCGCCTAATCTTTCAATCTCCCTTAGGATATCAGGACTGTTAACATCCTCCTCGTCGTAAATAACGGCTGGACGGTCTATTATCTCTCCAACTTCTTTCCTAGCTTCTTCCATAATACACCTGCCCGTATTATTCTTACGGACAGGCATATTATATCATTCAACATATGAACACATTTATCCGGGCTTTTAAAGAATCAGCTTCTCAAACTCGGAATAAACCTCTTCGCTGCTCCAGCTCTTAAGCTGGCCCAGGATAAACTGCAGTTTGGTGTCTATCCATTCTCTGGTATAGTTCCTCATATTGTTTGCAGCTTTCAGGCCGTAAATGCGGTTTATTTCTTCCAGATCCTTTTCGCGGATACCGGCACAAAAATCAATATAGCCGTCGATCTTAGCCATGAGTTCCTTCCAGCATTCAGCTGCCTTCTCCGGTTCGTTATTCCTTAAGTAAGCACCGATCAGAAACTTATAAGTATCACGGCAGAATCCCTGGCAATGTGCCTTCATCTTTTCATTTTCCATGAATCTGTCAATGATGGCGATACCCCATAAACAGTTCTGCTCCATCTCATTCAAAGGACTGACCCACATCATGCTCTCGGCTGTATAGAGGATCTGCTTATTCAGAGCTCTTATGAAGATCTGATAATTATCCCTTATCTGAGCATTCCAGTTTTCTTTTCCCTCATCAGTCGATATATCGATGTAATAAGGAAGGAGCGATTCCCGGATCATGTTGCTGCCGATGGACGGAAGTGCTTCAACATGCTGACGGCCTTTCTCCCATCTCTGAGTATGCCAGCAGAGCCACGCAAGGGCGAAATGGCATTCATCAGAAAGCTTCTTGCTTCCCGAATATCTTATGACCTGCATTGCCCTGTTCTCTGCATTTCTTACGATCTGATTCCACAACTTGCTGTCATCTTTTAACAATCCTGTGTAGTATGAATTCTTAGAATTGACGAAGCGGCTCATATGACCTACTGCCTGAACATAACTTGTCATGATGCCGTAGTTGAAGATGTTCTCTTCACATTGCTGATCGAGATATTCCACGGCATTATATGCGCCCTGCGAAGATTCACCGCTGTCGCGCAAAGAATTAGCTTTCCTGGTTACTTCTTCCGCAAGCTTTACATCATAACTGTCAGTATTGAAGCCGAATAATGCATCGATCGACACGTTGAGCGCCTGCGCCAAAGGAATCACCTGAGTGATGTCCGGAAGGCCTGCTCCGCTCTCCCATCTGCTTACCGCCTGACTGGTGATGCAAAGCATTCCTGCCAGTTCCTCCTGTGTCATTCCAAGATCATGACGGTATTTCTTTATGTTATTTCCCAGTGACATTTTCAGTTACCTCTCTATTGTTATTCCGAGGATGCATCTTCGTTAGTCTCAATATATCAGAGGCGTTATGAGAATCCTAACAATTTGTTTTTGGGAATAATCCAAGCGTGAATTGATATAATTACCATAATCAGAGAAGAACCCTTCCCTTTTATGATGAATACAATTCTCTGGATAAATTGGAAGTGTACTTTGATCAGAACAGAAGTCACAATCGTGATGGTTTCGATGTCGTCAGGCACAATGCTTACGGATGCTGTATTGCCGCTGTCTTATGTGCAAACGGCAAATTTGAGAAATGCAGGCAGTTTCTTGAAGAAGGCTTAGTAACTGATGAACAGAGGAATGAGTAATATTATTCCCAATCTGTCATGGAAGGTAAGGATTTTTCCTCTCGGCATTTAGCAACAGCCTTGACACTCTTTTTTCATAAAATTTGACCCATATGGTAGTTATTGTTGCCATAATGATCATTGTAATAATCTGAGCTTTTACACCGTAGAAATCATATCTGATCGATTCGGGGACAGCATTGATAAGCATATGTGTCAGTACGCACAGCCATACGCTGCCTGTTACCTTTCTTATCGCACCCAGTATAAAGCTAAGGCCGATACATCCGAAAACGAATGCAAGGAAATTCTTTCCGTACTGATTTACTCCAGGGATAAAGAACAGCGGCAGGTGCCAGAATGCCCATATCAGTCCCATTATCAATGCCGCAGGTACAAAGCCGAATTTCTTATCCAACTCGGGGAATGTTATATACCGCCAGCCTGCCTCTTCAAGTCCGCCTCCGACAAGCATAATGGGGAGCATAAGGATGATCATATACAGGGGAGCTTTGTTTTCACACCCGCCTGCTAAGCACAACACTAAGGTGTTGAGTGCGACAAGAATGATCACTGCTATATAAGACCATGCACTCTGCTTGAAATCGAACACATTTTTCAGCCATTCTTTGAACCCCTTTACTTCGCCGTTCTTTTTCAAAGCGATATAAGAGGCTATAGTGGTGGAAAATGCTCCAAGAGCATAGGGGAGGTTTATCCATATGTGATCCGCTTTAGTGATGCCGTTTAAGCCAAGGATAATGCACAGGCCCCAGCAGACAAGCATGATTGGAAAAGTGATGATAAGATGATCCTTGAAAGTTTTAGACATAGTATGCTCTCCTCTGTAATAAATGGTTCTGAGTGCCTTTTTGGGTCTTCCGTACATTAGACGGATTAAAACGGATTTCGTTACAGGGATTTCCAAGGAAATCTTTATATTATTTCCGAACCTTTATGTGCATCGCACTTGAATAAATACCGGTAATCTTGTCAATAGGAATACCAGGTCCAACGGGTTTGGAAAATTCAATTATGCAGCCAATAAGAACCAGCGCAACGATGGAGATATAAACAAAACTGTTATTATGACTTTCTTTTTCATCTTGTTGCCTATACTGATAATTAATACATCTCTTCCCGTATCTTTCTCATCCTCGACCAAACATTATCTCCGTAATTACTGAGCATGACCGTTATCATTCCATTGTTGGAATTATATTCGGAGATGGCGCTTATTCCGTCGTCAATTCCTTGCATATACACATAGTCCTGCCCTTTAGGATTATCAATGATCCAGACTCCATAACCGTAATACCCTTCCTCCGGGTCCGTCCCGTCCCCGCTCTGCTTGGAAAACATTTGCGTTACCATCTGCTCAGACAGAAGCTTGTGTTCAAGAAGTCCTTTCCAGAACTTCACTATATCTTCCACAGTTACGAATGCACCACCGTCACCTGTGCCTCGTGCACCGACAGAGTAAATGTTCGTACGGTAATCATCCGTATCAGGACAATAGATGTAACTGTTTGCACACTTTGAGGGGAGCTTGTCAAAAGAAAAGTATCCCGTACTGCTCATGCCGCATCTGTCGAAAACATTCTGCTTAAGATAAACATCAAAATCCATTCCGGTAATCTTTTCGATGATCGACGCAAGCAATACGTATCCGGAATTATTGTACTGAAACTTCGTTCCTCTGCTGTACATCATCGGCTTATCAATAAACAGTGGCAGCATGTCTTTGTTATGTCTGATCCTGTAATTGGGATAATCGGTCCATAATGCCTCATAATCATCCATAACCGATTCATCGAAATAATCAGGTACACCGGATGTGTGATTCAAAAGTTGTCTGACCGTAACATCAGGATCTATTTGTTTCAGATCAAAATCCAGGATCACTCCGATAGTATCTTCGAATCTCAGTTTCTCTTCTTCGATCAGCTGAAGTATGCCCACAGCAACAAAAGTCTTGCCCATGGATGCAGATGCAAATCTGGTATCGAACGTATTCGGGATCTCATTTGCCAGGTCAGCAAAGCCACCGCTGTAATTCAGCAGAACTTCGCCGTCTTTAAATATATATGCGTTTCCTCGAAATTCTTTATCCATCGCCATATTTATCCTCTTAGCCCGTTATCCTATCTAAGGGTTACCCCTTCGTAAATCATTATATCATGTGTGTAAAGAAGACTTGCTTCTTAGCTTTACCTCATTCTTAAACTACATATTTTTTGACTTCAGCTGTACCCAATCGGTTACAGCTGAGGTTTTTTGAACTTTTTCTCGAGTTTTTTCTGAAAAATGGTCAAAAAACAGGGAGTCAATGTCCAGTAGTAGTGGAGGGGTTAATATCCCGGTCCTCCGCAGGGGGGGCAGAGCAAATACTGCGGAATTACATACCATGAAGCCAACAGTTCAAAGCATACGGCTAACAGTTATTTCAAAGGAACACAGAGCTTCACGGGTGAAAACTACGAAGGAGGAAAAAGTATTGGAAGATAAATGCAAAGTGATTGCCATCGCCAACCAAAAAGGCGGCGTTGGGAAAACAACCACTGCAGTCAAACTCGGTGTCGTATTAGGAATATTCTATAAAGCAGTTTGAAACTGTTGATCTGATCCCTTCTAACATCAGCACTCTCGGCAGAAACAACAACACAATGTCATTTTTGCCGAACTTATTCAGTATCAATCAGATTTTTGTCAGCTCAAACAGAGTTCTTATCAGCCTTTTTCCAGAACGAGAAATGGTATCCATTACCGTATCCTATCTTCTCATAAAACGGATCTTCGCCACCGGACATATGCGTCGCGCCGAGAGCTTTCATCGTGCGGTAGTGCTTTGTGAGCGCAGCTGCGGCAAGCCCCTTTCTGCGATGCTCAGGAGAGGTGCAAAGGGGTTCCATATAAGCCAGCTTATTCTGCGGGATCCACCACATTCCTGAAAAGCACGCATACTCGCCGTTCTCATCCGCGATAACAACGTCGTACTCATGTGTGGAATGAGGCGATGGTGCCATGAATTCGGCTACGCAGTCTTTGTGCGATTTTGCGGGCGTCCAGTCATTGCTGCCGTCGTACTTATCCCAGTCTGTGAATTCCTGTTCGTCACCATGGTCGAAGCCGTACCAGCATAGCCTGGAAAGCTTGAGAACATCGATATCGGAAGGCTCAACAAAATGATATCCTTCCGGCAATTCGTAATTCAGTTCGTTCTCAAAATCAAACACGTGGCTCTCGTATTCAAATACCATTTCAAATCCGCGCTTTTTAGCAGCCTCTATTAGGAATTCCTGTCCGTTGAAAAGAACAAACTGCTGATTGCCGTCAAAATCCGGCATAGTCGTGACCGCATAATCTATCAATTCGTCGGCAAGATACTCGTAACCTTTTCGAACTGCGAAATAAATATCAGTAACCGGTGCTTCATAATAGACGAAAGCAACGGTCTTATCGCCATCAAACCACAGTCTGTCCAGATGCGAATAAGACGCATCCATCCACGACGCGCGGATCGCATGCTCGAAAAACGGAGCCGGCATACCGCTGCCGTTCTCTCTGTCATAGATATCGACAAGAAAATCCCATACAAGATTTATGTCAGTCAATAATTGAAATTGTTTTGTTGTCATAGCCATATATTCTCCTTTAGATTGCTGGTGATATCAGGATCATGTCCCCTTATCATCGTTATACGTTCTCTCGTATCTTTCTTTCGCTCTGGACCAGGGCGCTAATTCGTTATAGTTATCATCTTTGACCGTACAGTACGGCATTGTGTAGTAATCGTCATCCGCTTCAACAAGAACGCGTCCGCCGCCGATAAGCTTATCCGGATCTTCGCCGTTTTTTCCGGTCGGATCAAGCTTGTCATACGTTTCTTTATCAATCTCGCAAAGTTGATAGAAGCCTCTCCAGCTTCGCTCCGCAGTATATATTCCTCTTTTCTCATCGAAGCAGGCTTTCCACCCGATACCTTTTTTAAAGTGGAGTCCGGCTTCATTTGCATCCGCATCGTACTTTCTTTCAGCACTTTCCTGATCCGACAAAGATAGTGCACTGCAGTCTGATGTTTTGTTATTTTCGCTTATATTGTTTTCCATAATGTTCTCTCTTCTTTTTTAATGATTCAGTTCAGGAGATCTCCCAGCGTGTCTTCAGTCTCAACAGGCTGCCAGTGGCCCTCGACGCAAGTGACTGCACCGGTCGAGCGGATCTTGTCTGCCAGCTCGCCTGCCAGTTTCCTCTCCTTGATACCGGTGGTAAATTCCGAGCACGCTGCGTCACCGACGAAGAGCGTCTTATCTTCGCACACATAAACGAGTGTTGAATCCTCTGTGTGAGGTGCCTGTGTCAGCAGGAGCTTGACCGTGCATCCGCCGAGGTCGACCGTCATGTCGCCCTCGAAAACAATATCGGCAGGAACAACGATCACTTCCTTGCCGCCTTCATATTCTTTTTGAATGCTGTCGTACATGTTCAGGAACTCATCAGGACCGTTCGTTTCGATCTTCTTCATGCATTCCAGAAGATGCCCGTTCGTGAGTTTATTTGCCATCGTAAGACCGTTTACGGCGTGCATCGCGAAAGTGTGATCCCAGTGCCAGTGCGTAATCACCGTAAGCGAAGGAAGAGGCAGACCTTCCTTCTGAAGAAGATCGTAAAACTCCCTGATGTGTGATTCCGAGTGGCCCGCATCGATCGCCAGGCTCATCTTATCACCCTTAACATAGCCCAGGTTCGGGCGGTCACGCTCCTCCTCAAAAGGCATATACCATATATGTTCTGAAAGCTTTTTAAGTTCCACGTGTTTCTCCTCCGATATTCTTAGAAAAGGGTACAAGATTGCTTACTTCGACGTAGCCGTTTTTCTTGTAGAAATTATAGGCAGGCATGTCTCTGTCGGTGAGCAGGAATATCTGCTTTAAGCCCATTTCCTTAATGGCCTTTTCGATCTCTGTCAGGAAGAAGGTACCTGCGCCTGTGCCCTGGCGGTCAGTCTTAATGCACAACTCATCGATTATATATTCCGTGCCTGTATACCAGTGTTTTATGTAACCCATCGAGAGTCCGATCAGTTCGCCGCCTTCGAAAAGTCCATATGTCAGCGAATAGCTCTGACCACAAAGGTCATCTATATAACAGTCAAGCTGCTTGCTGTCCGACCAGTCGTCGTTCCACGGTTCACCCGTGAAAACGCCCGTGAACAGTTCTTTTATGGCTTCTTTATCATTTATCGAAAGTCTTTTAAGTTCCATATGTCATCTCCGCTGGTTAATTTTATCCCTGATTCTCTGACACGCTTCAATATGCATGATCCAATGCCTCGAGAACGGCATCTGAATGAGCCCCTTCACATCCTTTTTGCACCAGTAATCGATCAGCCAGACCGCGTTCTCGTCCGTGCTGACGACACCCAGAGACCGCAGTTCTTTCTCCCGCTCATCCGGAATCTTGAGCTTAAGATCGCTGAAATTCAGATTGCGTATTATTTCTTCCGTACTCTTCTTTACATCAGCAGCATACGAATACAGTTCATCTATATCCAGCTGCCTTGTAAAATCAGATATCTGCTCCTTAACGAGCTCGTTGCCGGTCGTTATAATCGGCGAATTGATCCGTCTCTGATAATCACCTGTAAATAACACCTCTTCATCGCCGTTAACCAGAGTGTGGGCAACGATATCTTCTATCCTGAAGATATGCCAAATGGAATATGCGATATTCTTGCAGTGGTATCCGTCGGCATTCATAAAAGGCATGGCATCAAAGTCTTCCCTTTTGAGTTCTTCCTTGAATGAGAGCAGCGAATCCATGAGTTCTTTTCGAAGCTCGAAAAGCACATCAATACCCTGATCAAATGTATCCGTCTTTTTGATCAAGAGCTGCATTTTCTTATTCTGTTCAGACCATTCTTTATTCATGCTTGTTATCCTCTGGCGGGAACTATTACATGGACCGGTTACAAACAATTATATCCTAAGCGTTGCAGTCCATGTCAGGTCACGTAAGAAATTCGACCACAACGAATTCATCGAGCACATCAGGAGCATCAACGGAATCCTTGAAGCTTCGATAGCAGAGTAAAAGCCGGAGGCAGCAATCTCGCACTATCCAAGCTCATTAAGAAATGCTCTGATATCTTCAGTTATCTTTTCGGGCTCGTAATGGAAGATATAGTGTCCGCAGTCGAGCTCTACAACTGATACGGAATTAAGGTCTTCCGCATAATCGTATGCAACTTTTTTCCACAACTCCCTGCTTCCGTTCAGCTTCTTCTCAGACAAAAACAGAAGCACCGGAATATCAGGCTTTTTGCCTGAAGCGACAAGCGCTGCGCTTTCCTTCGCATCAGATGCTTCCTTTGCAATATCAATGTTATTGCCGATCCGGTTCACCAATGCTATATATGTCTGCTCTTCATTATCTGAAAGGAAATCTCCTTCAGGAAGGAAGGTATCGTCAGAAAAGAACCTGCCTATGCCAAGTTCGATAAGTCCGTGCTGCGCAAGATAATAAGGCTTTACCAAAACACCGCTCTTTGTATAGTTGTATGTCTCCGGGAATGCCATGTCGAGACCTATGATCGCTTCAACTTCATCAGGATATGTCTGTGCCCAGTATAAAGCTTCCAGTCCAGAGTATGAGTGCGGACAAAGGATATAAGGACCTTCCATTCCAGCGCCTTTGAGTGCCGCTCTCGTGTCGGAAAGAAGGGATGCAACATCTCTTGGCCGGTCAACAGTATCGCTGTATCCGTATCCGAATTTCTCAACGACAACTATCCTGCATTCATCCTCTAAACCAGAGTAAAGATTCTTAAAATCAAGGCTTGGACAGACCGTGCCGCTTGCAGCCATCAGCACTAGCGTCTTATCACCTTTCCCGACCGAATAAATATGCATTTTGTGCCCGTCCACATCGACCATCTGACCGGGCGGAGTAAGAAGATCTTTCTCCCCTTTAAGCAAGACTCTGTGCCTTATAAATGAAAACAGCAGAAATACTGCAAGCAGTCCGAGAACGCACAGAAGGACCTTGCGGAATATGTGTTTTTTCTTTTTCAATGCAACAAAACTCCTTTATCAGTTTATAAGTTAGACGGAGAAAGAAAGGTTTCGTTACAAAGAAAAAAGTGTGTCATAGATAGTCTGCGCCGCTAATCCGGACCCTTCAGCCGAAGGATGTCTCCTGTCCTCAAAATACAGATCGATTTCCGGATGCTCATGGATATGAGCCCACCATTTTTCTCCAACCGGGGCCACCATACAGCCATACTTATCTGCAAGTTTTCTATATCTTGAAGACATCTCTTTCTGAAACGCCTCATTGTCTTCTTCAGTCCAGGTCATGAAGAAACAGGCCTTCGAACGTGTCTGCTTGATCCATTCCATTATCCTGTCAGAAGCTTCTTCCATGACAGAGAACTCACCCATAGGGTGCGCCACATGCTGAAGGATGATGAAGTCGTAATCACCGAAAAGAATATTAAATCTGGTCTGCTCATTGTCCGCATGATAATCCAGCCCCATACCGCCCTGCGTAAGCATGGTTACCTGCATATCAATGCCGTTTTTTCTGCAAATATCCGCAAAGATCTTCGGCATATCATTAAAATACGTGTGGCTATTGCCAATAAAAAGAGTTCTCATAATATAATTCCATTCTTTTCCCCAAGCGGAATTTGCTAAATCATTTTTACCTATTCATCATTAAAACCTTATTTATCCATTGTATGGTTTGCTCAATAACATCATTTGCTTTAGATTCGTTAGGCATTAGAACATTAAAAGTATGATTGGAGTTTTTTACGATTACAGTCTTGCTGTTTTCATTTTTGCTGTTTTCCACAATTTCTTTTGCAT
>JAEFBA010000148.1 GCA_016292145.1 Saccharofermentans sp. | reverse complement strand
ACTAATGTCATTGACGCTCTTCATTCTTTTCTTGATTGCAGAAAAGCTCTCCATAAGATCAGTAGTCCTCTACGTACTCCTCGTGATCCCTGAGGAATGCTTCCTTATACTCGTTATATGCGGTATCAATCTCGGATCTTATCTCGTCGGTAAGCACCTTTCCGTCGGTAAGTTCCTCGAAGATATTCGGATGGCGGAGCTTGATCTCGCTCATAAGCTCTGTATAGAACTCGAATATGTCTTCCGTAGCAAGGAAGTTGAACTTGTCCGTAGTCGCACAATAAAGGAGTACGACTTCAGATGCCATCGTCAGAGGAGAGAATCTCTCCTGCTTCAATACTTCGTTAAGGACAGTACCACGCTTGATCTGGAGCTGTGTATTCTCGTCCAAGTCAGAACCGAACTGCGAGAACGATGCCATCTCACGGGCCTGAGCCAAAGAGATTCTGAGAGGTCCTGCAACCTTCTTTACGGCCTTGGTCTGTGCGGCGCCGCCTACACGGGATACGGAAAGACCAACGTTTACGGCAGGTCTCTGGCCGGAGAAGAACAGCTCGGGTGACAGATAGATCTGACCGTCAGTAATGGAGATAACGTTCGTCGGGATGTAAGCCGAGATATCGTTACCCTGTGTCTCAACGATAGGAAGCGCTGTAATGGAGCCTCCGCCGAGCTCTTTGGAAAGTCTTGCGGATCTCTCCAAAAGTCTTGAATGCAGATAGAAGACGTCGCCCGGATAAGCTTCTCTTCCCGGAGGTCTTCTGAGGAGCAATGAGATCGCTCTGTATGCCTGCGCGTGCTTGGAGAGGTCATCGTAAACGATAAGGACGTCCTTATGGTAGTCGTACATGAACTTCTCTGCGATGGCGCATGCTGCGAAAGGAGCGATGTACTGCATTGCGGCTGACTCTGAAGCCGAAGCGGCAACGATTACCGTGTAATCCATTGCGCCGTGCTTCTCGAGCAGGCCTGCTGTTGCAACGATATTAGCCATCTTCTGGCCGATAGGAACATAGACGCAGATAACGTCTTCGTTCTTCTGGTTGATGATGGCATCAAGTGCTATAGATGTCTTGCCTGTCTGACGGTCGCCGATGATGAGCTCTCTCTGGCCTCTTCCGATAGGAGTGAGCGCATCGATAGCCGTGATACCCGTAAACAAAGGCGTATCGACAGGTGCTCTCTCAATGATCGTCGGAGCGGGTGACTCGACAGGTCTTTCCTCTGTATATCTGATGACGCCCTTGCCGTCTATAGGATGACCCAAAGCGTCTACAACTCTTCCTAAAAGACCCATGCCGACAGGAACAGAGCATGTGGTCATGGTACGCTTGCAGCTCATGCTCTCGACAACGGTATCTTCGCCCGTAAGGAGTACTACGCCGACCTTTGTCTTCTCAAGGTTCATTGCAATGCCCGTGGCACCGGATGCGAAATAGATGAGCTCATTGAGCATGCAGTTCTTAAGGCCTGTAACAGAAGCTACGCCGTCAGAGATCGAAGCAACCTTACCGACCTCGTCCCTGTGCTCCTGGAAAAGGAATGCATCTTCAATTCTCTTATCAAGCTGCTCGTCAGTAAGATCCCGGATCTCAATATCATCGATACTGATCTTATGTGACTCAGGGAATCTGTCGAGCGCATCTTCAAGGTCTTCCTTGATCTTTGTCGAAGGAAATTCCTCTTTGGTATAAGCAGCCTTAGTAACGTCACCGTCAACGGGTGCTTCAAAGGATCTGGTCTGCTTCATGAACGAACCGATACGGCCAAGCTGTCCCTTGATGGAATAGTCGTAACGGCTTCCCTGGAAGTAAACGATAAAGCCGCCGATGAGATCGTCACGCTGCTCGATTATGAGACGGTATTCTTCGATCTCATTTACTTCGGCAAACTTGGCAGCTACCCTGGCAAGTCTTTCCTCAGAGATATCACCGGCAGTCTCGATCCTTAATGACGGACCTTTTGCTCTGCTCTTTGTTTCTTTATTGTCAGAAGTAGGATTACTCACTCTTTGCTACCTCTTTGTCGAGGATCTCTTCTGTGTGCTTTGCAGCGGATTTTCTAAGTTCATCCTTGGAT
>JAEFBA010000085.1 GCA_016292145.1 Saccharofermentans sp. | reverse complement strand
GGATAAAAAGATGATAGAAGACTTTCCTGCCTTCTGAGGCTTAGACGAAGCATAAACATATTCGTCTATCCCGGTGTTCAGATTATGCTTCCGGTATCTTCTTGAACCCGCAAAATAACGTGACGATGTGCGGGGGCCGCTTGAGCCTCCGTGTGAACCGCCATGCGATCCGCCTCCGTGCGAACCGCCGCCTGATGAATGTGGCATTATCTATCCCTCCCTTATTCCCTTACTGTTTGGGTACCACTGCGTAGAAAATCAGATCTTCGCTTCCGTTGTTTATGAGCGAATGTGAATGTCCTTCCGGACAATAGTGTACCATGCCCGGCTTAACCTCTTCTACCGTGTCATCGTAAAGGACCTTGCCCGTACCTTCAAGGATGAAGATCATCTCGCAGCTGCCTTCGTGCATGTGATATCCGATAGAAGAACCCGGCTCGAGCTTGCCGTGCATCATCTTATTGACGCCGTCGGTAAACATCTTGTTGTAAAAAGTGCCTTCACCGCCCTTAAAACCCGGGTTGGCTTTCCATTCAAGACTGCTGTAATCAGTTGTCATATTATCCTCCGCAATGCTTATATTTATTGAGTGTAACATTGTTACACAGGTGTTTTTATTCAAGACTGAGCCCTTATCCGAACGTCTCCAATGCCTCATCGATGTTTATGTCGGAATATTCGACCTCACATGAGAACACTCTGGCGACATCGGCAAGCCCGCATCCCTTAGAGACCAGGTCAGCCAAAAGACAGCACGCTTCGGCAGCAAATCTTCCGGCACCCTTATATCTGTAGAGCAGGTAGGCTGCAAAGTTTGCAAATTCCTTCTCATTATCCAGGATCACCTTATCCGCGTCCTGTTCAGCGACCGGCGCATTGATGATCTTCTCAAGAAGCCTGCTCCACTTGGGATCCATTACTTCCATCTCATAGAAGATCTCCGCGCGCAGCTTTGACCCTGCCCTTCTGCCGCCGCTAATTGCTGCAAGCCTCTCCGTGAGCGGTTTGGCGGTATCGAAAACAGCCTTCACGTAATCCGGGAGTTCCATTTTCGAGCCCTCGTCAGAAACAAGACTAAACGGCGCATCAGCTTCCAGGACCAGCCTGCATGCTTCTTCGCAGACAAGCCCTATGCCCGCTTCGATGTGGTCTTCAAAGTCGTTATAGAATCTCGGGTGCTCCCTGCAGATGTCGCAAAGATAATCTTCGCCGTGCCTGATTATCATCTCGCAGAGATTGTCATCCCTCAAGTAAGGACATCTTCCGTCTTCTTTGAGGACAAAACATCCGTCAGAGATCGTGCGGGAGACTTCAGGATCCTTGCCAAAGCGCTCAAGTGACTTCTCATCGATCCCGATCACCCAGCCGGCGCAGCATGTGTGAAGGCAGGCTCCGGCCTTGCACGCAAAGTCTTTGTAATAATTCGGCCAATAAATCGTCACGATAATAACACTCTCTTTTTTTATCAGATATTTATACTTAAGTTGTAAGACTAGGAATACTGTCCGCGCTTATTATACCTAACCGCGCGCGAAAAGAGAAAGAATCACTTAGTCGAAAGGGTGACAATATGGGCGCCTTCAGGGATAACGACAGAAATTGGAATAGAGATCCTGATAACATGAGATCCGGCAACGCGGGTTCAGATAACTCTGCGCCTGAGACTGATAATGCCGGTAATTCTAAAGGCAAAGATGACAGCGGATTCGAATATCCGGGCATCTCAAATTACAATGCCGGTCACGGCGCATCAGGTATATCCGATGAAGGTTCCGGCGCTTCAGATAATTTCGAATACGGAGACGACTCTGTTGCAGGCGAATATGAAGTAAGGGAATCGCCGGTCTTCAATTACGGCGGCGGCTCGGTTCCTGAGACCATAGGCGCTTATTACGGCAGCGAGACCCGTCAGGACAGATATGCAAGGGATTCCTTCGACGAAGGCTACGGCTACGAACCGGTTCCTGAGGTTGATTATTCCGAAGCAGTTAACGAACAGATATCCGAAGAGTACGCTCCTGACAGGACTTATTCAGAGCCTCTGTATCCGAACTCCGGAAACATGCCGCAGGAAGCTCTTTCCGCAATGCAGGAAGACATACCCGAAGCAGAATATCCCGGCAGTTACGGCCCCCACGAATCCCAGGCAGACGAGTTTGAGACATTAAGATCTGAACAGAATAACGGATCATATAAATACGATACGGATGACGATCCGAATGTCGCAGCATACAACATGCCGTTCATCGATGAATCAGAAGAGCGCATGTCTTCCCTGCCTGCAGGCCGCGGACCTGGCAGGATAGCAGGCACCATCGTCGTAAGCGCCATTGCCCTTGTTGGAATCATAGGCATCTTCACATTCGCGGTCTTGTGCGACCGCAGAAAAGCAAATAACAATTCATCCTCAGGATATGTGGTTCCGACCACCAAGGAAGAGGTTACGACTTCAGCCGAAGCAACACCCACGGCAACGGCTACTCCGACACCTGTTCCTACAGCAACTCCCACACCGGAACCCACATCAACTCCGGTTCCCACGAATACTCCCGCGCCCAAGCCGCAGACTCAGATCTACTGGCCTGTAGCAAAGAAAGCAACGCCTACACCGACACCTGAGGCCACAGGTGAAGGCGGCAGTTCTACCGGCGAAGGCAGCTCCACAGGTGAAGGAAGCTCTACCGGCGGTGAAGGCGGCTCAACCGAAGGCGGCGGCACAGGCGGTGAAGGCGGCGGCACAAGTGAAGGCGGCTCAGGTGAAGGCGGAAGCACAACTGAAGGCGGCGGAAGCGGCGGAAGCGAAGGCGGAACCTCAGAAGGCGGCAGCACTACCGGAGGCGGAGAATCCGGCGGCGAAGGAGGAAGCGGCAGCGGATCCGGCTCAGGTTCCGGCACCACACCCGATGCAGGCGGCAGCGGCGGCTCAAATCCTCCCGCAGATTCCGGCAGCGGTGATCAGAACGCATCCAACCCCTGATCCAGTCATTTCTTCCAAGCCCTTTTTAATTTGATTTGCACAGTCCCTCGGGTATAATATCGCTTAGCAGAAAGAGAACGCTTATGCGCCTGTGGCGGGCCAGGCACGGATCTTTAAAGACTTCGCAGGCAGCGGGTCCGTGTACGGTCTTGTACATTCAAGTATTTACTTGAATTTAATGATTTCTCTTTCTGCTTATTTATTTGTATTTTTCGAGCGTGCGAAAACAAAAGCCACCGCTTACTTTGCCTCAGACAACAGTGTAGTCACACGGTTCTGGATAAGCTTACATACTTCATCAGAGCTTTTTTCGCCGGCAAAGAAGGCCTGCGATTCTTCTTTGATTATCTTCATGACAGCCTGATCATAACGGACCGGCCTGTGGATATTTTCGACGGCATTACGGTATTGCGATGCCATTTCTTCTGATAAATGAGACCGGGTCTTCATCATGTCGGTGTTCTTATAGATATCAGAGAATTTCTCATATTCAGCGATATTATCCGCAATGACAGCATCAGTTCCTGCACGAAGTACCGAGATTCCGGCCCAGAAAGAGAATCTGTCCTCCGAATTAAGAAGGAAAGATACGAAGTCCCACGCCTCTTCCGGACACTCCGAGAATGCCGAGATTCCAACAGATGTCTGCACCTCAGCTGCCAAACCGCACCTGCCGGAAGAAGGCCATCCAGTCATAAGCGGATCTTTGCTGCACAGCGACTTATAAACAGCAAACGACTCGAGATCGTCAGCCGTAAAGCCCGTCAGAGCACACTCTCCGGCCTGCACGATCAGAACATCCACGCCACCGTTAAAAGTAAAGTCATCATATTTTTCAGATAGTCCAAAAACAGTACCTTCACCGGCTTTACCGCCATATTTTTTCGCAAACTCCAGGAGCTTTAAAAAATCCACGCTGCCAAAGTCCGCCTTGCCGCTGCTAAAGTCCACATAGTGGTCAAAGTCAACACTGATCAGTCCCTCAAGTATTTCCATAGGGGACATCATTGTCGGATATGTCTTGTCGGCTATAGATTCCAGCTTTGCGTCCATTTCATCGATCGTCCAGCCGTCAGGTCTTCCCAAAAGATCCGGATTGCCGAAAATGCCTTTCATTCTCACGTTAAGGGGCAGCTGGTAAAGCTTCCCGCCGGATTCATAGGCACGGAAGATATTGTCGTAATACTTTGTGCGGTCGATGCCTGTCTTCCCGTCCAGATATGGATTGAGGTCTAAGAGGATATCGCCGGAATTAAACTTAGTGAACTCCGCACAGTTCAAAAGCACGTCAGGGCCGTTTCCCGACTTCATGGCAAGGAGGAGCTTATCAGCAGAATCTGCTCTGGCCTCCTCAAGACCGGGAACTTCGCTCACCTGCTCATAGACCACGATACGCGCCTTGCTCTCAGGACTCTTGTTATATTTATTGATCACAGACAGGAAAGCTTCTTCAGCACCGTCAGAGCAGTAAGCCGCATAGACGAGCCTTCTGCCGGCATAAGGATTCTTATCTTCTTTGTGGAAGCGCGTAAGATACACGCGGTCAACTGCTAACGGCCCTTCGCCGCTTGTTTCTTTATAAAGGACAAGAATATCCTCACCCTCGCACCTTATGTCAAGCACTGACTCCGGTGAAGTGAAATCGGTATATTCGTATTTCAGCACCGTTTCTGTCGTGCCGGAAAGGAGATCGCACTTAACGATCTCTTCTATCCCGTTCTCCGCGAAATGCAGGTCTCCCCGGCCGTAGATCTTCTCAGGTGCGATCGCAGACAATTGCGGTGAACCGGTCTTCCCTGTATTTACATCCACTTCTGAAAGCGTATTTTTCTCAGTCTCCCAATATTTTGTCAGGATATAGCATTTACCACCTGCACAGTAGAATCGGCTGTCGTGATCTTCCGCCGTTTTCTTTGACAGGATCTTTCCTGAAGGATCCATGACCAGGATCCCTGAATGACCAAGAAAAAGCAGATTACCGTTATCTGCCTCAGTGATATCGATTATAGAGCCAAGATATGCAGCCGCTTCGGTAAGCAGGATCTCCTCAAGACGGCCACCGGTACCGGAGAAAAATACCAGCCTATAGTCATCTTTCTGGATCAATTCATCCTTCTTTTCATTGATCTCGTAACTGTTGACCTCCATTACAATGCCGATCCTGCCGTCCTTTGTAACAAAAGACCCCACGGGAGCCTCCGTGCTGTCAAACAAGAAATTCCCTGTCATCTCCCCGCTCATGGAAAAGATCGCCAGGCCTCCGGCAGTTGTATTATTCTGGATCTCAA
Source organism: Saccharofermentans sp. (assembly GCA_016292145.1). Lineage (GTDB taxonomy): Bacteria > Bacillota > Clostridia > Saccharofermentanales > Saccharofermentanaceae > Saccharofermentans. The sequence goes on along the minus strand of JAEFBA010000085.1, from coordinate 6,204 downwards.
AATAGCGTTTCAGTTCTTTTGCTTTATACACATCAAGACCGTTTATCTCTTTTTGCTCTTCTTCTGACAGACTGTAATCCGCTGAATATGTAACATAGATGCTGTCACCTGCAATTCCGCTACTGAATGATCGGCATCCTTCAAGTTTTCTGGTCTCATCGATCGGTATAAAGAATTCTGCCGTAGTGTCAGTGAAATACGGATCAGTCTCCTTCACGTATTGCTGCCTTGGCGTTCCGTCCGGATTCTTAGGTCCTTTCTTACTGCAGGACATAGCAGGCAGCGCCATAGCACCGCAAAGTACAGCGGCCAGACACCGCTTAACTGCTTTGTTGATCATCCCGTCAATACCCCCATATTGTTTATCAGAATTACCCTATTATATTCGGTTCATAAAAAAGACTGCCCCATAAATATGAGGCAGTCTTACGTTATTTTAAACTTAGTCTTTACTCGTGATCGTAAGGATAGATCTTCTCGATCGTGCCGTCCTCAGCGATGTTGAGCTTTGTGAACTTGACAGATCTCTTGTGTGAGCATCCGCCGGATCTCTTTGCATCGTGATAGAAGAGGTACCACTCGCCGTCGATCTGTACGATTGAGTGGTGTGTTGTCCATCCGATAACAGGCTCCATGATCCTTCCCTTGTATGTGAAGGGACCTTCAGGTGAAGTGCCTTCCGCATAGCAGAGGTAGTGTGTCGTTCCTGTGGAGTATGAGAAATAATACTTACCGTTGAACTTGTGCATCCAAGGATCTTCGAAGTAACGGCGGTCTTCGTCGCCTGCCTTGATGGGCTCACCGTTCTCGTCGAGGATCGTGATCATCTTGGGAGCTGACTTGAAAGCTGTCATGTCAGGTGTGAACTCGGCAACAAGAGCAGCAAGAGCCTTATCGTCGCCTTCAGGTCTTCTCTCATTCGGATTGAATGAACCTGACTGCCACATCTCGAGCTGGCCGCCCCAGAGTCCGCCGTTGTAGCACCAGATCCTGCCGTCATCGTCCAAGAGGACTGCAGGGTCAATGCTGTAGCTGCCCTGAATGTAATTCTCCTGCGGCTTGAAAGGTCCGACAGGTGAATCAGACTCAGCAACGCCGATCCTGAAGATGTCGTCCTTGTCCTTTGCAGGGAAAACAAGATAGTACTTGCCGTTCGTGTAGACAGCATCAGGTGCCCAGAGCTGTCTTGATACCCACGGGATATCGTCTTCGCTGATAGCAACGCCGTTGTCGACGCACTCGCTGTCAAGGCTGTCCATTGAAAGGATGTGATAATCCTTCATTACGTACTGCTCGCCGTCGTCATCCTCAGGGATGTCCAGGTCTTCGTCGTGTGAAGGATAGATGTAGATCTTGCCGTTAAAAACATGTGCGGAAGGATCTGCAGTGTAGATGTTGGTAACAAGGTCTTTGCGCTCGTTCTTTTTCATATGCACCTCTTGCTCACAAAAATAGTTGTCCGTACTTTGATAGTAACATTTATCGGGGTGCCATGTAAAACTTTTATTGCTAAAAGATATACCGTTCTTGCTATTTCTTCAGCAGGCGCCGTTCTTCGAATTATACTCGTTAAGCTTGTCAGTATAGACTTTCGAGCGCTTTCTCATGATCAGGAGGTCTATCAGCAGACAGCAAATATAGCAAATTGCGACAACTATGCCCAGGACGATCCACAGGGTGACGGTACCCGCGCTCGAGAATATGTTCATCCAGTAGAACATCAGAATCTCGACCGGAATGAACAGCGCGAAGAACACCGTCAGATCGAAGACGAACCCTCTCTTCTTCATGAGCTTTGTGAAGAACGCGAAAACAAAACATGCCGAACCCCACGCGCAGAGCGCCAGAAGCTTTAAAAGAGTTTCACATTTAATTGAATAACCAACAGCTACCCTAAAATCAAGACCTGCGTATAGGATACCCACTAGAGCGCTGCAGAGCACGAGCCACGAATACGAGAACGCCAGTGCGTTCCTGAAATAAACCAGCAGTTTCTTGATGTCTTCCATATTATCCGTCCAATCCGATCAAAGCCTTAAGCTGTTTAACATTTCTTCTTGAGATGACCACGACCTCACCGTTCGTCAATGTCGCAAGGATGTTGCGTGTAACTTCGGGCTTAAGCTTTGTGATCTTGTTGAGGTTCACGATCACTGATTTCGAGCACCTGAAAAAAGTCTTGCCGTCCAGCATTTCCTCGAGCTCATAGAGCTTCTTATCCGTCTCATACACATTGCCGGGCGTATAAAGGAAGGTCTTCTTATCGACTGCTTCGATATAAAGGATCTGCTCTACGGCGATCGTATGAGCCTGTCCTTCCGACGAGCCTATGATGTGCTCATCGAACCTCCTGATATAACGCTCCAGCCTCTCCGTCTCGGAAGTGATCTCACGGCAGTGGATCTCCACTGCCGTGCCTGATTCTAAGTCCTGCCTGATCGTGACCTGCATCACTGTCTCCTGTTATCCCTCAGTATTTTGAATCATTATAATTCATCCTTTACTTTCTGTGCACGGTCAAGTTTCCTGCATTCGATCATAAGCAGTGCGGACATAATGATCTGGCAGACGATCATAAAGAGGCCAACATAGATCTCGGGAGCAAAAATGGATATGATCATCGCGCCGAGCGTCGTAACTATCGATGTAACAAGATATGTCTTGCTCTCGTAGAGCCATGAGAACGGCAGCAAGTGTGCTCCGAATACCATCGCGAAAAGCATCAGCATCGCATCGGGCTTCTGCGAGAACGACCACATGACGATAAGAAGATAAAGCATCTGATTCAATGTGTTCAGCATCCCCAGCTTATTAAACGGATTCTGCCTCTTTGCGAAGAGCTTTGCACCCGTGATAAGTGAGAAGATCACTGCACCCGGCATCAGGAACGATGTGCACCAGAACGTATAAAGGTTCTTCGTCATGATGTCCACGGGAAGCGTTCTTACGATCGTAATAGCTGTCCAGATGACGACCGATGTCAGCATGAAAGGCAGTCCCTTCTTCTGAAGCATCATAGCCTCTGTCTTAAGCTCTCTGTAATCTGTGCTGAGAGAATCTCTCTTTGCGTTGATCTTTGTGTTTGTAATGTCTGTCATTTTCTTGTACCTCCTTGGTTTTGAGGTCATTCTATCGGGAGGTTTTGCGACGCTCAATGCTTTGGAGCGCAAGCGGTACAAGGAGTGGAGTAAGTGGTACAAAGGGGTTGTTTTTCGAGCCTGCGCAGGCATCAACTGACTGCACATTGCTTACAGTTCACGGGCATCATCACTTAAAGAATGCTTCGCTTCAGGCGCTTCGATCACTTAAAGAACTCGTCGATCAACCGTTCAATAACTCTGTTATCCAACGGCTTATCCGCCGTCTCAAAAGAGAACGTCAGCCTGTCTCCCTGCAGGATCCCGGCCTGGTTATACAAATTGACTCTTTCCACCAGGTCATTAACGTATTCCGGATCATCCATCTTCCCGCAATGCTCATGATAGATGAGCTTGTTATCGCTCCTTCTCTTCATCGAAAAATCCGGATGGATCACCTGTCCTTCGATCATGATCGGGCACTCATACTTATATGGCACGCCCCTGAAGAACATCCTGTCTGCGATCATCACCTCCGACTTCGATCTGACGCGCTCACCACGTATGGTCATATACACCGGAGCGCCTTCCTTGAACGGTTTCCCGACATATGGTTCCGCCATCCATTCACGCACATCCTGCTCATTGCCGAGTATGACAGGCTCAACGCCCGCCCTCAGTTCCTCCGGCAGTTTCTCGTACAGTTCTTCAGGGAGATCGTCCGGATACAGGCTCAGCATTTTCGAGAGCGCCACCAATTCATTCTTGGCGGCTTTCAAGACCTCTTTTAGATAGCGCTTCTGGAGGAGCTGCCCGATGAGCACGGTGTCGGCTTTGGTGAGATATCTGTCTTTAGATTTCGGCTTGACGAAATAATAATAAACATTCCCGTCCTGATGTCTTACATTGATCCGGCCTTCAGGGAGCATTTTCAATTTCTTCTCAATATTTTCTATTGTTGCAGCTATCAGATCGTACCGGTCTTTTAACATATTTCGAACTGCTTTAGCCATATCAAGCAACCTCCGTTTATCCTTTGCAAAGATTATAGAATCCCGGGCGTGTCATTAATATGGCTTCAGAGCAAGTTGAGACTGGTTTTAGAAAGATTGAGACTAGTCTCAATCTTCAGATGAGGCAGCGTCACTATCGCAATGGCCCTTTTTCAGAGGCGAAAATTACAGAAAAGGGCCTTTTTCTGTAATTTTTGCCATTTTTTAGGCGTTTGCGATAGTCAGCCTGCTCCGAGAGCCCCAAATTCATGAACAGACTCACCCTGAGAGCCCCAAATACACACGTCAGCCCGCCTATAGTGATACAAGCCCTCCCCTAGTGGTACAATTATCCAAAAACGGGCAAGGACAGCGCATCATGTCACTGATCGACATGCTCTTCGAGAAGAGCAGCTGGGAAAGATTCTACGAATACAAGGCGGGGCTTAGGTGTTCTAAGCGCTTCAAGAAAGAGCTGCGCGAATTTATCGACAGCAGCGCTTACATGGAGTATGAGCAGGCGATCAAGACGTCGCAAGACCTCCCTGTCCCAACCAAGTCGATCATCAGCAAGATGAGCACGCAGAAGAAGCGCACGGTCTATAAGTACCCTTATAACTTCAACATGATCTTAAAGCTCCTGACTTATCTGACGCTTCGAAAATACGATCACATCTACACCAATACCCTTTATTCATTCCGTCCGGGCGTGTGCGCGAAAGATGCGATCATGGCGCTCTGCCGCTCGAAGGACATCACTAAGAAATACTCATACAAGATCGACGTGAGCGACTATTTCAATTCGATCCCTGTCGAAGGGATCTGCAAAGCACTGGATGACACGGTCACGGATGACGTTGAACTCCTCGCCTTCATGAAGGCGCTGCTTAAGGAAGAGAGAGTCAGATCGGGCGAGGATATGATCACAGAGCAGAAAGGCATTATGGCGGGCACGCCGATCGCGTCGTTCTATGCAAATCTCTACCTGAAAGATCTTGATGAATATTTCAGCGGCCGGGGGATCACATATGCGAGATATTCGGATGACATCATTGTTTTCGCGGACAGCGAAGCGGAACTCGCAGAATATAAGGAAACTATCCTTGACCACCTGAAGAGCAAGGGCCTTAAGGTCAATCCTGATAAGGAAGTCACAGCGACTCCTGAAGAAGGTTTTACTTTCTTAGGCGTGGAAGTTAAGAACGGCGAGATCGACATCGCGCCCGCATCGGTCGTCAAACTGAAGCAAAAGATGCGCAGGAAAGCCAGAGCCCTTGACCGCTGGCATCACAGAAAAGGAATCGACGGCACAAAGGCCGCAGCGGCGTTCATACGCATCTTCAATCACAAGCTTTTAGAATTAAATGACGACTCCGACCTCACGTGGAGCCTGTGGTTCTTCCCTGTCATCACGACTACGAAAAGCCTTCACGAGATCGATCTTTACGCGCAGGAATTACTTAGATTCCTGATTAGCGGAAAGCACACAAAGGCACGCTTCAACGTCAGATACGAAGACTTGAAAGAATTAGGTTACAGGAGTCTTGTAAACGAATACTATCAGCCGTAACCGTGATCGATGTGCTTCCAGCCGCCGTCTTCATCCCTGATCAGGATCCAGCTCCAGTTAGTATATGTGTAATTTGTATTAAGACTGCCGAAATCATAATTGCCGGTAGTAAAATCCGAAATCAGCACTATGGTCTTAACGCCTCTGTCACGCGTCTCAGCAGCACAGACTTCATCGCCTGCATAGTATATGGTATTAAGAGTGCATCCGTTCCAGTCATTCTCGAAATCACGCTTGATAACTTCGATCGCACTTTCTATTTCTTCCTGTGAATATAAAGAAGATTGGCGTTCCAATACTCTGACGTTGGATGCATCACCTGACATAATACTGCTGGAGACAGGATGTGAGATCAGAATAAAAGCGGCAAAGATAAATAGCAGACCAAAGATGACTGAGGCAATAATTATCTTGATCTTACGGTTGCGCTTACGTCTGGCCATTTCGCGCGCCATCTGTTCATTAAGTATCGCAAGCTGCGCTGAGATCTTCTCGAGCTCTGAGGCTTGCTCAGCAGCTTCTGAGGGCTTGCCAAGGAGATCACTTACCGGAACTTCCAAAACCT
>JAEFBA010000084.1 GCA_016292145.1 Saccharofermentans sp. | reverse complement strand
ACGATCTTGTTGGCGTTCTCAAGGCCGTGTCTCTCGACTGCCTCTTCCCTCATCTTGTACTTGAGGATCTTGCCTGCCGCATTCATCGGGAAGCCGTCAACGAAGTCAACGTATCTGGGGATCTTATGCTTAGCCATATGGGTCTTTACGTATTCCTTGATCTCTTCTTCGGATGACTCTTCGCCGGGCTTTAAGACAACAGCTGCGAGGATCTCTTCGCCGTAGTCAGCATCAGGAACGCCGATGACCTGGACGTCCTGGATCTTCGGGTGTGTGTAAAGGAAGTCTTCGATCTCCTTGGGGTAGATGTTCTCGCCGCCGCGGATGATCATGTCCTTGATACGACCTGTGATCTTGTAGTAACCGTCTTCAGGTCTTCTGAGAGCTAAGTCGCCTGAGTGGAGCCAGCCGTCTTCGTCGATTGCTGCAGCTGTTGCTTCGGGCATCTTGTAGTAGCCCTTCATGATGTTGTAGCCGCGTGCGCAGAATTCGCCCGGAACACCGTCAGGGAGCTCTTCGCCTGTCTCAGGATCAACGATCTTGGTCTCAACGCCGAAGATGGAAGGTCCTACTGTATTGACTCTCTGCTCGATCGTGTCAGTTGTCTTAGACATCGTTGTAGCAGGAGAAGCTTCAGTCTGGCCGTATGTGATAACGATCTCAGGCATGTGCATCTTCTCGATGACTTCTTCCATTGTCTTGATCGGGCAAGGAGAACCTGCCATGATACCTGTTCTCATGTGCGAAAAGTCTGTCTTCGGGAAATTCTCATGGCCGAGCATTGCGATGAACATCGTGGGAACGCCGTGGAAGCATGTGATCTTCTCCTGGTTGATGCAGTTTAAGCCTTTTCGAGGTGAGAAAGCAGTGATAGGAGACATTGTAACTGCGTGAGTTACGGATGCTGTCATTGCGAGCACCATGCCGAAGCAGTGGAACATAGGAACCTGGATCATCATGCGGTCGAAGGAAGACAGATCCATGCAGTCGCCGATCGCCTTACCGTTGTTTACTACGTTGTAGTGTGTGAGCATAACGCCCTTAGGGAATCCTGTTGTACCGGATGTGTACTGCATGTTGCAGACATCGTGCTTGTCGATAGTGCGGCGGATCTTCTCTACATCAGCAACACTTACTGTCTCTGCCAATGCGGGGAGCTCATCCCAGTGGAAGCAGCCGGGAACGTGCGATTCACATGTGATTACGTTCTTTAAGACAGGAAGTCTTGCAGCTTCGAGCTTACCGGGCTCGGAATCCTTTAATTCAGGGCAGATCTCGTTGATGATCTGGATATAGTCGCAGTCCTTGAACTTGTCGATCATGACCAATGTGCATGTGTCGGACTGTCTCAAAAGATACTCGATCTCGTGGATCTTGTAAGCTGTGTTTACTGTAACGAGTACGCAGCCGATCTTTGTTGCTGCCCAGAATGTGAGATACCACTGGGGAACGTTCGTTGCCCAGATAGCGATGTGGTCACCCTTCTTGCAGCCCATTGCGAGGAATGCGCGTGCGAGGTTATCAACGTCGTCTCTGAATTCGGGATATGTACGTGTGTAATCTAATTCCGTATATCTGAAAGCATACTGGTTCGGGAAGAGCTCGCAGATCTTGTCGAGTACATCCGGGAAAGTAAGATCGATCAGGGTCTCCTTGGGCCAGGGATAGTAGCCTGTTCCCCTTTTGTCTGTCTGGAGTTCGAACTTTTTCTGAGGACGGTATGTCTCCATGTAGTTTGCGAACTGAGGGATAACGATACCGGCATTCTCAAGATCCTTGGACCATCTGTATACCCACTCGAGTGATACGTAGCCAAGGTAGTCGATCGACTGGAGAGCATCGAACATCTCTTTCAAAGGCATGTCGCCCAAGCCCATGAGCTTGTAGGATACCTTGCCGTCGACCATGACGGAGTCTTTTACGTGAACGTGCTTGATGTATTCACCTAAGTTGTTAACTGTCTCTTCAGGAGACTCACCCATGAATCTGTAAGGGTGATGCATGTCCCAGAGGGCAGCTGCCTTACGTGAACCGATGGCATCAAGAACCTTCTTAAGTCTCTTTGTATCTGCATAAACGCCGTTAGTCTCAATGAGCAGAGTTACGTTCATCTCTTCTGCGTAAGGAACGAGCTCTTTCATGATCGAGATAACAACCTCATCGTCGATCTCCTTCTCGGGTGCGGGATTACGGTCGCCAAGAACACGGATGTAAGATGAGCCGAGCTTGTTTGCGAGCTCGATATATGCGCGGATCTCAGAGATTGCCTTATCCTTTGTAGCCAGGTCATTAACCGGCTCACCGGATGAAAGACAAGGGATCGCAAGCTTTAATTCCTTAAGCTTAGCTACTGTCTTGGGGAGATTTGCTTCAGTGAACGGCGGAGCCTTAACTGAGAATATATCCTGGCCGAGGCCTCTGATCTCAATTCCGTTGAAATTGAAGTCCTTTGCCATTGAGTAAATGTCCTGCCATGAGAAATCGGGACATGCGAGTGTTGAAAAGCAAGTTAACATAAATAGATCCTCTTTATATTAAAATAACAACCTTGTGATTATATAGGTTAAGGGTTGATTTGTAAAATAACCTCACAATTAATGGCTTGTGACTGCCGGCTGAACAATATAAAACTACGGCCTGGATCAGCCTAGCTCGAGAAGTAGGTCGTTAAGAAGCAGAGAATTTGCGAAAATAAGGTCAGATGTCAAAGGCAGCGCCATATAAGCACCGTCTGCACTATAGTTAATTGAATTGTCTACTAAGGTGATCTTCACCATCAGACATCAATTAGACCTGACCTTTCTTTAAAATGGCGTTTAAGAAAACGCAACAACGTAATTATATATTTTTTGTCCGCCTACGCAAGAGTAAATTTCAGCACCGGGGCAGCAAGACTTTATCTGATCTGCCAAACCGTCCGAGATCGCCTTGTCTTCGTCATTTCCGGTAAAGATATGGATAGACTTGCAGGACGCGCTGTCCGGAACCGTGGGAATGAATGAGATAAGGCATTCCTTAAGGTCAGACGATGCGCATGTGATGATGTCGTCATCCAGAACGCCGATATAGTCACCTGCCGTGACATTTACGCCATTATAGACACCGGTCTTGTCTGCCTTGGCGATAAGTCCTGTGTGAACGCCGGCAAGAACAGTATTCATCTGCTTTTCGAGATCATCGGCAGAAACGCCCTCATCAACAAGAGACAGTGCAAGATAGCCTTCAGCCATGGACTTGGTGGGGATAATGCGGATCTTAATGTCCTTCATGACTTCCCTTACCTTCTCGGCTGTCATGATGATGTTCTTGTTATTGGGAAGGATGATGATGTCCTTTGCGCCGGAAGCCTTGCAGGAATCCGTCAGGATCTGGACGGATACGTTGTCGGACTGCCCGCCCCTTGCGATCTTTGTTACGCCCATGGCTTCGAAAACAGCGGCAATGCCGTCACCGTCAGCGACAGCGACGATCGCAGAATTCTTCTTATTTGCGATGAAGCTCTCGTGGTGCTGGATCGTCATGTTCTCGATCTTGAGCTTAATGAACTCGCCGAATCTGTGATAGTAAGTCATTACAGCTTCAGGCTTTAATGTGTGGATATGGATCTTTACCTGATTGCCTTCCTTGACGAGAACCAGAGAATTACCGAAATCTCTCATGTCGGATCTTACTAAAGTCTCATCAAAGCTCGTGAGCTTATCGTCATCGATCTGGATGATGAGTTCTGTGCAGTAGCCGAACTCGGCAAGCCCTTCGCCCATTGAAGCGGAGACTGCGCCGGAAGCGGCATTAGCGACAGATTCGAACTCTGAAAGGTCGATATCAAATGACTCGTCCAAAGCTTCGAGCATGCCCGTTACAAGGCAAACGAAGCCCATGGCGCCGGAATCGAGAACGTTATATTCCTTCAATACAGGAAGGAGCTCGGGTGTATGCTTCAAAGACTCTGCAGCACCTTCTACGACGTCCTTCATGAACTGCTCAGTCGTCGTATCTTCGTCAAGATTGTCTTCGGCATTCTCCTGCGCCTCACGGCAGACAGTAAGGAAAGTACCTTCAACGGGCTCAGCAACGGAGTTATAAGCACTCTCTGTACCTGAGAGGAATGCAGCGTAAAGAGAACCTGCGTTAAGCTCATCGAAATCCTTGAATGCTCTTAAGAAACCCTTGAGCCACTGCGATAAGATTACGCCGGAGTTGCCCTGCGAATTCATGAGCGCGCCGGTATAGAGCTTATCGAAATCAGCGGACTCCAAGTCCCTGTCGCCGATCTCAGCCAAAGCCTGAAGAACGCCGCCCATGGTCTTATCCATGTTTGTTCCCGTATCGCCGTCCGGTATCGGGAAAACATTCATATCATTTAACTGCTGCTTGTTATCGAGGATCTTCTTTGCTCCGCCGATGAGCATTTTCTTGAGAACTGACAATTCCATCTATCCGATTACTTCCTACTTATAATTTTTTCGCGCCTGTATCAGCCTTCGAAATTAATAAAATCCGTGACTGCCTTATCGTATGCTTCAAGGTTCCTGATCCTTAAGTGAGAGTGAGCGCCCTCATCGAACCAGACCATCTGCTTTCTCTTAGATCCGCTTGCTTCATTGATCTTATCGAAATACTTGGGCAATGAAGAAACGTCCTGTCTTCCGCAGATCATGAGCTGCGGCACTTCAACCTTCGGAATAGCCTTGATGGGCTTATTCTTGAAGATATCGATCCCGGCATATTTCTTAAAGAGAAGCCCCATCTGAAGACATACCGGGAATGTGGGCTTTCCGAGGTTCTTGGTTCTCTGCTTCAGCACGTTATAGAACGAGATGAACGGTCCCTCAAGAACGATAGCGTCCACATACGGATTGTGGTCTGCCGCAACATAGATAGCTGCTACAGAACCGATGCAGATGCCGTGGATAACAAAGTGGTCGATCGCGAACTTCTCGTGAACGAGCTTGATCCACGCATCAAGGTCCTTGCCTTCAAGGATCCCTGAGCCCGTGTACTTACCTTCAGAAAGACCTGCGGCTCTCGGATCCACAACGATGATGTTGTACTTATTCTTCTGATAAAGATCAGCGAAATAATAGCAGTACTTGCATGTTTCAGCTCTGCCTGCCATTATGATCGCTGCCTTATCGTAACCGAAGTCAAAATATTCGCCCTTCATCTTCAGGCCGTCAAATGAAGTAACTTCGATCTCCTGCATGTATGAGGCATTCTCGTTACCCCACTTCATGCCGGTGTCGAACATTACCGTATGCTCGGCATTCTCGGGCGCACTGTTGCCGCGGGCCCATTTATCTTTGGACTCGCGGATGAACATGTTCGTATATTGTTTCTTTGCGATCTTCATGCAGAAAGTCCACATGAAGATAAATCCGCCAATAAGCAGGACCGCAAGAACAATTAAAACTATAGCAATGATACGACCCATCAGAGCTTAGCCTTGATCTCTTCTAAGAGCTTTGTCTCTTCAACAAGACCTTCGGAGATCTCTTTACCCATGTAGAAAGTAACTACCATGCCGGGGCCGATCGATGAACCGTTTGCCATGTTGACTGTTGTAGGGATGATCTCAGCTGTAGGGAAATTCTCACGGATGAGTTCCTGAAGCTGGAGCCACTGAGCCTTACGGAAAGAGTGGGATACGAAGATCCTCTTCGGCTCAGGCTCGATCGTAGCCTTCATGTATTCGATCATGGCTGTGAAAAGCTTCTTATAACCTGTTACCTTTGTGATGATCTGGTTCATGCCGTCACGGTTGAACTCAGCGAGAGGCTTGATGTTGATAAGAGAGCCCATGAATGCGGAAACATTGGAGCAGCGGCCCATCTTTGCGAGGAACTTGAGGTCATCGACCGTACCTGTCTGGTGGCAGCGGTGCTTATTGTTTTCGAGCCACTCGGCAACCTCGTCCAAAGACTTGCCTGCCTTCTTCATCTCGCCTGCGAAAGAGCAAAGGAGACCGTCACCGCCGGAATAACGGAGTGAGTCGACACAGACGATCTTACGGTCAGGATACTTCTCCATAAGGTTCTGTGCAGCCTTGCGGCAGGAGTCATATGTATTTGAAAGAGCGTGAGAAAGTGAAATGTTGAGGATATCCTTACCCTGCTTTAAGTACTTCTCGAAAAAAGCCTCCTGTATCTCAAGATTCTTGATACCTGTTGTATACATAGAATCCTTGGACATTGATGTATAGAAGTCCTGAGGTGAGATATTCTCCCAGTCGAGCGTAGAATCCTCGGTATGTCCGTCAGGGAATGTGATATTACCCGGAAGGTAATCATCAATACCGAATCTTTCTCTGAGATCCTTGGTAAGGTCTGTTGAGCTGTCTGTGAGAATTACATAATCAGCCATTTTCATTTCTCCTTATATAGTTATAAATTTGAAAAACATAAAAAAGATCATTCACGATCTGTCAAAGGATTGCTCCCCTGTTATCTCCCATACCTATTTTCCACCCGCTTTAGCACTCCTCGCCTCTTCGATCTCCTTACTTATCGCAGCAAGATTTGCCTTCATCTCGGCCCTTATCTTCCTGATGTAAGAATTCATCTGAGGCTTGGTCTCGGAGATCGCCTGACGCTTCAAGCCGTAGATAGCTTCACGCATTATTTCATTAGCTTTCTCCACCGACTCATTATCGGTTACAAGCCCTTCTTTGTCAAACTCTATCGGGTCTCCGACAACGAACTTTGTCGGCTTGAACATCTTATATGAAGTATGGATGTAAACGGGCACGACAGGTCTCTTCGAATAGAGCGATAACATCGCCGGTCCCTTCTGGAATTCGATCAGTTCATCGTCGTAATTCATGTGCCCTTCCGGGAAGATAATAAACGGCTCATGATTCTTAAGTCCGTTCATCATGGTCTTCAGCGCATTCCAGTCAAAACCCGTGCGGTCGAGCAATACGCATCCCATGGTCTTCTCGAAAAATCCCCATGACTTGTTTACTTCCGCAACGTCCTTTGCCGCAAGGCTCCTGCAGTAAACTCTTCTGAACACATAGTAGAGCAAGGCCGAATCGATCCACCATGAATGGTTTGCAACGATCACCATGCCCTTATCCATATATCTCGTGCCGCGCGCAAGGTCGCCGCCATAGGAGATCTTCGTTCTCATGAGGAGCTTTATGCCCGGCAGAGCCGTATATTTCATGAAGTTATAAAGGAATCCGGCATACTTCGGGCGCTTCAATTTCTCGCCGTCTGCGATCATGAAGTTCTTAAGATAGAACTGTCTGTAAGTCTCAGTTCTCTCCTGAAGATCTCTCGTAAATGCCTCTGCCCTCTCCTGCAGCGTCTCCAGATTTTCACGGCAGATGTATGTATCAGGATACATATAGCTTCCGACAAACACGAGATCGCGCTTGCCCGGACCGATCCTGCCGTTATGGAAAACAGGAACGATGGGACAGCCTGAACTCAAAGAGATAAGCGCTGCTGCCTGCTTATATTCCATGAGCTTTCCTTCTGTCTCGATATGGCCTTCCGGGAAGATCAGGATGTCATGGCCTTTGTTAAGTACCTCAACCGCTTTATTTACGGCATCCATATTGCCTGTTACTTCATCGACACGGATAACGCCCATTGCCTTAAGAAGGAATGTAAGGAACGGATTATATGCATAGAACTGCGCACCGACGAGCACGTACTTGCGTCTTCCGGGGAACGCCAGAAGTGCCTCAACATAATCGAGGAACGCCGTATGGTTCATCGCAATGATCTTGGGGCCTTTATACTTCGGCTTCTTCTCCTTGCGCAGATAGATCTTCTTGATCGGGAAGATGATGAGCGCCGGAATGATGCTGTTTAAGATAAGGAGCCATCTGATGATAAACATTATTCTTTGGACTCCTTGTTCTGCTCGATGAGATAATCAGCGATCGCCATAGGCGTTATGAGCGGTGTCTCAGTCATGGTGATCGGCCTTCCGGTAACCTCAGTTACCTTGGAAAGCATCTCCACATACTGCATCGAATCGCCGCCGAGAGAAATGAAATTGGATGTCTCAGTGATCTCAGATCTGTCCTTGTTAAGAACGTCAGCATACACATCACAGACCTTAGTGATGATCTCTGTATACTCGGCAGTTCTTGTACGTGTGACTTCTTCTTCAGTAGGTCTCGTGCACTCGGTTGCAAAGAGCTCCTGCTTTTCGAGCTTCTCGCTCAATGCCTTACGGTCTATGCCTTTGAAGTTCTCAGGCATGCTGCCGATGAGATTAAGCACCTTAACTGGCCTCTCGGACATGGTGAGTGTGTCGATCGAATTGAATACTGATCTTAATGACGAAGCCTTCTCGAAGGCGCCCATGGAACCGTCATCTGCAAGGACGAGGATCATCTGCTTCTCGTCAGTGCCGGGAATCTTGCAGTTGATCATGGCTTCCTGCGTGAAAGCGCCCTTCTCGATCCTCGATTCGATCTCCTCAGGTGAGATATTCTCGCCGTTGGGTCCGATGATGACGTCATCCAGACGTCCGATTATATGAAGTCTTCCTGTCTCATCGACATTAACCAGGTCATTTGTAGGATAAAATTCGTCCTTAAACTCATTGAATACGCCGTCAATATAGATGCCGTTCATCGAGTGTTCATTGGGGATAAGGAGCTCACCCTCATCGCTGATCTTATACTTAACGTTGCTGAAGATCTTACCCGTGCTCGTGCCGTTCCTGAACTTAGATTTCCTTGAGAGCTCAACGCAGAGAACGCCGCACTCGGTAAGGCCGTAGCCTGAATAGATCGAATAGCCTAATCCGTTTAAGACTTCGAGTGTTCTGGGCGCGATAAATCCGCCGCCTGAGATAAGGAAAGCAAGCTTCTCGCCCATGAGCCGGCGCCTGATCTTCTTGAAAATTAATTTCCTTACGATGACAGGTCCCAGGAGCGGGAAAATGTTCTGGAGCTTATTTGAGAACTTAATTGCCTTGTTGAACTTCTCAGTCTGTCCCTGTTTTGCGACTTCCCTCTCAAGCGCTGCAACGGTCTTGTTCCAGACCAGCGGGATCGCGAAGAAATGCGTAACGCCAACGCGCTTGCATACGTACTGGATGCTCTGCGCATCGTACTTCGGCAGGAAAACAAAGCATCTTCCGAAGAACATGAACCACATCAGCGTCGCAATGAGTCCGAAGATGTGATAGAACGGCAGGAACGCGAGATTGTGGATATCGAGCATCGCGTTGTACTGAATGGACTGGTTTTCTTTGACAATATCCTCGCTCATCTCAACCTGCAGGCAGATCGTCTTGCCGCTGTGGCTGATGATCTTGGGCTTTGATGTAGAACCTGATGTGATGAGGATGATCTCATCAGCCCAATTGATCATAGACTTGTCAAACTTAACGCCCTTGCCCTCATTCAGAAGGTCATTAACCTTAACAGCCTTGGCCACCCTGCTGTCTTCGGATACGACAAACACAGGATCCATATCCCTTATGATGTCGTTGTTGATCTGAATGTTGTGTCTTGTATTAAGCAGTATCGGCTTAAAGCCTGCCTGCAAAAGTCCCCAGAAAAGAGCGACCCAGTCGCATGAATTCTCAAGGAAGATCCCTACGAACCTGCTTTCTGAATCCTGCTTGGAAGCATAGGTGACCGCAGCCTTAGAGAAGCTGTCGGCACGCTCATAAAGCTCGTAATAGGACATTTTGCAGATCTCGCCGTTTTCGAGCCATTCGCCGAATGTCTCACTCGTAAACCTGTTCTTTATGATCGTATAAATCGACTCAAACGTCTGCGGCGCATTCTTCAGCGCTTCGATGTTCTCAGTAACAATTCTCGATACCATTTCCCCTTAGATTCCCCATACCTTTCTTAACTGATCGCACATCTCAAGAAGCGCTGCCTGTGCCTGCGGAACGATTCCGAAATAATCAAGGAACGCATGCGACACGCCTCTGTATCTGATGTGCTTATTTGGAATTCCGGCCTTATCAAGAAGCCTGGAATAATACTCTGACTGAATTCTCAGTCCGTCATACTCAGCCGTAAAGATGCCCGTGTAAGGCATGCCCTTAAGGTCCGCATAGATCGGGCTTACGTCAGGATTGCACTTGACTTCCTCATATCTTCCGCCCGAGTACGCGAAAAGGATATTCGCCATAAGATCGTTATTGCCGTTGCCGTCGGCTCTTCCGAGCTGAAGTCTTGAAGTAATAAGCTCCTTCTGCTCTTCGCAGATGTCATACATCGAGATGTCCCAATCGTAGAGCCTGTCCTGCGAATAAAGATCGACGCAGGGATAGAACAGACCTGCATAAGTGATCTTTGCATCAGACTTGTTATCAAGGATCGCAGCAAGCACGAGATTCGCGCCGGCGCTGTCGCCGAAGAAACCGATGTGCTCCTTATCAACGCCGAGAACTGCACTGCCGGTGTAGATCTTTTCGAGCGCTGCAAGAATATCCTCAATAGCTGCCGGATAAATATTCTCCGGCGCGAGGCTGTAATCGACATTGAATACTCTGATGCCCAGATTCTCAGCAACGTAGCGGCAGGGCTCCTTGTAGTACTCAGCCTTAGAAGCCATGAACGATCCGCCGTGAACATAGATCATCGCAGGAAGCGTCTCTGTCTTCCTGTCATCAAGCACATAGGAGAAGACCTTAACACTTCTGCCGTTAACATCGATATCAAATGAGTCTTCTGAAATGGCCTTTGTGCACATGTCCTTGCAGTAAGTCTTTGTCGTCAGGCGCATTCCCTCGATCGAGAATTTCGAAGGCGCCGACTTCTGGAAAGCATAGATCGCGCTCCTTATGAAGAACTCACGCTTATCCATCATGCCTGTCTTGTCGTTGTCGGGAACCGCCTTAATGATGATCTTGCCTTCACCGTTATCAATGACATCCTCAGAAGCCATTATCTTCTTTACCAACTCAAAATCGCAGCTATCCATATAAACCTTTCCCAAATTCCTTTATACCTTTCCTAAGATTCCTGAACGGCCAAATACATAACTCAACAACATAATGACGCCGAGACAGAGCGCGCCGCCAAGGAACATGTTCCAACCCATGAAATAGAACAGGAGCATGATCAATGTCGAAATAAAATATTTGATCGAACATGTAATGTAATAGATAACACTTATCTTCTGCTTATGCCTGATGCCCGCAGAGAAAACATTGAGCACCGCATGCATCGCAGTGACCCACGTAAAGATACCGATAAGCCAGAAATAAAAATACGGAATACCGAACCATACCAGCACCGAAATCGTCAAAAGATACAGCGTATAGAGCAGCGCCGAGATAAGACCGTACGCCCAAAGCGACTTCTGTATCCTTATCGTATCCTTGATCGGCCTGAAATGCGTATTCTTATTGTTATTCTCATAGATCGTCTTAATGTCGATGCCCGTGACCTTCATACCCTCTTTGTGAGCCGTCGCAAGGACATTGAGCTCAAACTCGTACTTATTGCCCGGAATATCCTGAAGCCACATGCAAAGCCTTACCGGAAAGCCTCTCAAGCCCGACTGGTTATCCCTAAGATAAA
>JAEFBA010000147.1 GCA_016292145.1 Saccharofermentans sp. | reverse complement strand
TTTCTGTCTTAACAGGCGATTTTTTTGTGGTTTGAGATAGAAAACGGTGTTTTTCTGTCTTTTTTCGCGAAAAACATAGCGTTTAAGATATATGCACCAAAATGTTAGTGTTGACTAACCTCGCCCCCGATTGTTAGTATTTGCTCCATTGAGGGAGTAGCAGACGCAGATAATAGCGTTGTTTAAGTCAACATACTGGTCAATACCTGGCTTAATCTTCCATTGCGAGACTCAAGGCATTAAGGGCCTTGGGTTATTTTTTTGCCCGGGCAGGAAGGAAGATAGATGATCCAACTCATAATCAACAGCTTACTTCTGGGCGTCGGTCTTGCGATGGACGCATTCTCGGTCTCTATAGCCAACGGCATTGTTGAGTCCGGCATGAGAAAGCGCAGGATGTTTGCAATAGCCGGCGTATATGCTGTATTCCAGTTCATTATGCCGATGCTCGGCTGGCTTTTGGTAACTACCCTTGAAGAGATCTTTACAAAATTCAGCATCCTCATCCCGTGGATAGCACTGATACTGCTTCTTTTTATCGGCGGCAAGATGATCGTCGAGGCAATCCTCGAAAAGAAGAACGGCAGGAAAACTGATGAAGAGCAGGTAATGAAACTTACCTTTAAGACACTTATCGTTCAGGGCATAGCGACTTCTATCGATGCGCTGTCAGTAGGTTTTACCATTGCTGATTATTCTCTTAAGAGGGCATTTGCCGCATCTTTGATAATCGGCGTTGTCACGCTTGTGATATGCTTAATAGGGTTGATCTTCGGCAGGAAGATCGGCGAGAAGATATCGGGGACCGCCACTATTATCGGCGGTATCATCCTGATAGTTATCGGAATCGAGATATTTGTAAAGGGCGTATTCGGCCTTTAAGGAGGAAGCTATGGCAAAGGTTGCAGTATTTATCGCAGACGGCAGTGAAGAGGTTGAGGCTATTACGCCGGTTGACCTTTTAAGAAGAGCAAAAGCAGAAGTAGATATCGTATCCATAATGCCGACGCTTGAGATCGAAGCTTCAAGAGGCTTAAAGATCAAGGCTGATAAGCTCATAGGCGATATCGATTTTGACGATTATGACTTCCTCATCCTTCCCGGCGGCGTAAAAGGCACAAATAACTTAAATGCTTGCGAGCTCCTTAAGGAAAATGTCGTAAAGTTCAATGAACAGGGCAAAGGAATCGGCGCTATCTGTGCCGCACCTATCGTATTTGCAGGCCAGGGTATCCTTAACGGCAAGGATGCAACGAGCAATCCCGGTGTTTGGGATGAGCTCCGTAAGAACGGCGCAAATGTCATTGAAGACTCAAAAGTCATAGTAAACGGCAACGTCATAACGAGCCAGGCAATGGGCACTTCCGTTGATTTCGGCCTTGCGGTCGTAGCTTATCTCTTCGGTGAGGAAGCCAAGGAAGAATTAAGGAAAAACATCAGATTTGGTGCGCTGTAACAATGTTACACCGCGCTTTTAGTTGAATATTCAGAGCGAATCATTTACAATAAGGCGCGTTTGGAGACGTATCGAAGTGGTCATAACGGGGCGCACTCGAAATGCGTTTGTCGGGCAACCGGCACGAGAGTTCGAATCTCTCCGTCTCCGCCAGAATCATATAAACCCGTAAACGGTATTGTTTACGGGTTTTTACTTTTTGTGATGTTATTTAGTATCCCTTCAAGCTGATCATCGCTGAGACCTTTGCATTGTTCAATTATAGAGAAGAGTATTTGGTTGTCTTTTTTGTCGATTACAAAATAATCTGGAAGTGATTGATCGCTGTCACCATATAAATAGGCAGTAGAAACATTAAATGCTTTTGCAATTTCTTTTGCGACTTGTATAGAAGGAGTACGAACACCTGCCTCATATCTCTGATATGCAGGTTGAGTAATACCAATGAGTTCAGCTGCTTCTGATTGCGTCAGTCCGAGATTATTGCGGCAGGATAAAAGCCTTTCAGGTAAGATCGTCTGCTTCATAAACACGCTCCGATTATGTGAATTGATTTGAATTATACCATTGAAAATACCAATGGTATATAGTACACTTCATATACCAATGGTATATTAAGAGAAAGGAAGTGGTTTTATGGGAA
>JAEFBA010000083.1 GCA_016292145.1 Saccharofermentans sp. | reverse complement strand
CTTTCGCATCAACATACTCTAAGAGTGTGCCTGCGCTGTCCATGTCGGTAACGTCAGGATAGTCGATCGAGAACCCTGAAGATGTCTCAGATAATGCATACGCATTCATCGGGTTAATACCCTGGTCGATGAAGGCCTGACGGATATCATAAGGCAGACATGAACCTCCGATGAAAAGATACCTCATCCTGCCGCCCAAAAGCATCTTCAAAGGCACGTTCATTGCCTTTGCAGCCTCACAGAACTTAACGCATACGAGAGGCACCGCGCAGAATACCGTAGGATGAACCATCATCATCTCCTGCGCCATGTTCTTGATGTCGCCGGTAAGGTAAATGCTGTAACCGAACACGAGTGAATACAGGAAGTTGAAGATTGATCCGTATGTATGGTTCAGAGGCAGGAACAGATAGCATACATCGTTCGTGTCGACCTGGATTCTTCTTCCCAATGCCTCATAGCTTGAATAGATATTCTTGATCGAGAGCATTACTGCCTTCGGGAAGGATGTCGAACCGCTCGTAAATACGATCTTAGCAGGCTTATCTTCATCGACGGGTTCAAGCGTGAAAAGCTCCTTGCACGCTGCCTTTCCTTCTTCGAGCATCTTATCGAAATTCTCTTCGATGCAGATGAATTCAACGTCAGTATATTTAGCCTTTACGGCTTCAAGTCTGTCCTCTACAGCCTTGCTGTAGAGCATGCATGTGATCTCACATTTGCCGATCGCATAATCGAGATTATCTCCCATCCAGTCCTTTGCAAGACCGACGCTCAAACCGACATAGTTCATGATGGCAACGTCAGCTATCATCCAGGCAAGGGAGTTCGGACTGTAGATACCGATGTGCTTATCCTTGTAGCCCTTTGAGATAAGATAAGTCGCAAGATAATTCACCTTCTCTATGAATTCTCCGAAAGTGATCCCTACATACTTGCCGTCAACCATCTCGTGGAGATAATCTCTGTCCTTCCACTTCTCATAGTCCGCTCTTAAAAACTTCTCAAGTTCATTCATTTCTCTATCTTCCTTTCCAAAAGTACATATTCGTAAACACCGGTGATATCACCGTTCGCATATGTCTGTGTTAATTTGCCGTCTCTCATGAGAGCACCGATGCTGGGAAGCCCTGATGCCATAAGCTCCTTCATGATCGCGTAGACAAGAGCTTTTCCAAGGCCTCTGTGCTGCTGGTCAACACCCATGTAGAGCATTACATAACGCTTCGGCTTCTTCTTTGTCATAAGGATCTTCGCGATATTAACGGGATTACCCGTGTGATAAACGAGATTGCCGTAATCCGGGATCGATACATAGAAACCTACAGCCTTACCGTTATAGTAAGCGAGCTTGGTCATGCTCATGTTCATTATCTGCTTATAGCTCATGAAGACTTCCCTGAAGTCCTCCTGCTTAACGTCCTTGAAGATCGGGAAGTCGCTGTAAAGGTCCGTTACGAGCCTGTAGACGTCATCTATCGCCTGCGAAAACTCTTCTTCCTTTGGACTCCTGATCTCATAACCGGCGTTAAGGAACTCCTGGTAATGCTCTTCGAACTTAGGATTCTTATACTCTTCACCGACGCTTCTGAAAGCGTGTGAAGTATAGTGCTCGGCAACGGTGAATCCGTTGTCTTCAAAGAGCTTTAAGTAGTAATCTTTGTTGTAAGGTTCGCCCGTATAAGGCGCATCGAACTTATTGATCTTAAGTCTGTACTTT
This sequence comes from Saccharofermentans sp., assembly GCA_016292145.1. Taxonomy (GTDB): domain Bacteria; phylum Bacillota; class Clostridia; order Saccharofermentanales; family Saccharofermentanaceae; genus Saccharofermentans. Next base: position 9,891 of record JAEFBA010000083.1, on the reverse strand, counting down.
ATCCAGAAGGAAGCATCGACAGGACCCTGGATCTTGGCAAAACCATTTTCGCTGCAGTATGCGTATGCGCTGTCGAATAAGAACTTAGCGGCATCGCTGTCGTTCACGCACTCGAAAAAGCCCAGATACGCAGTAGTGTCGCCCTCATATGACGTAATGCAGAAACGTCCCTTAACATTATCAGCATCGTCGTATACAAGGAATTTCGCAAGCGCGAAATACTTGCTCAAAGGGTGCTCACCCTTAAGGATCTTCTTGATCGAATCAGGATCTTCCATGTTGTCAGAAGAATCGTAGAGTCTCTCCGCAAGCTTAACAAAATCCTTGATATACTTCTCTTCCCTGTCGAACTTAACTAACTTCATGTATCACCGCTCCTTTTCAGTATCTCTATCTTTCCCTTATCGCCGTTCATTCTTATAAGGTCGCCTGACTGTATCGTCAGCATAAGGTCTTTTACTCCGACGATCGACGGAATGCCTATCTCTCTTGAGATTATCGCCGTGTGCGATAAGAGCGAACCCTTCTCTGAGATGACGCCCTTTGCCTGCGTGAGCAGGAATACCCAGCCGGGATCCGTCATCTTCGTTATGAGGATCTTATCCTTAACGTCGCCCGTGTCATTAACATCGGTAATGACCAGAGCTTCGCCTTCGCAGATGCCGCCTGAACACGGCACTCCGAAGAGCTCGTTATCGCTTAATTTCTTGTGGTATGAATTAACGTTTGCATGGCGCTTGTTGAAAGGTCCTTCTGCAAAGATCAGTCGCGAATAAGGCGGAAGCTCCCTGTAGAGCTTATACTGGTCCTTACGGTCAGACACCGTCTTTCTCATGTCCTGCGGATTGCTTGCAAGGCCAAGAACTTCATCGATCTTCATGTAGTAGACATCGTGAGCTTTCTCAATGAGGCCCTGCTCTTTATATTTTGCTCCGAGGCTGTCTACGATAAGTCTTACGATGCCGTAGATGCGGCTTCTGTTAAGTCTTGAGATCTCACGGTTATAGATGCCCAGAGAACTCTTCTTAACATAGAATCTTGTAAGCGCATCGTACGTATCTTCGGAGTCCTTTTTCTTCGTAAAGCTGTCCCATGTTGCCTGAAGCCTGGGCATATCCTTTCTGTACTGGTTTATGCGCCAATCAAGAAGCTCGGGGTTGCTCCTGAATGTTCTTGATTCCAGCTTTAATTCTTCAAGATTACGGTCGCCGTAAAGCCTTATGTATTCTTTCTTTGCGGCAGCAAATTCGTCTTCAGACATATTATCCTTCTCGAGCGCGAGCCTCGTGATCTCTATTACCGGCTTCATGCTCTCGATGTCGGAGATGCCGCTTATGTACTCGTTGATCGCCTTATCGTCCTTCTTGTATTTCTTCTTCATCCTGGACTTAAGAAGGCCCGTGAAGATGAATGAATACATATCGTTAAGGAGCGTTACGTCCCAGCAGTCGAAAAGCTTGACCTTCACGTCGTTGAAGAGTTTTACAAGTTCTTCAGGCGATAACGAAGGATCGAATCTCTTATAGAAATCGTCGTTGATAACGATGAACTTCTCATTCAGTTTTCGCATGTTCTTCGGAACGGAACAGAGCTCGTAAACTGAGTTGAAATATGTTGCGATGCGCGTGAAGAAACCTATCTTCACATCGTCTTCGTTATAAGTCTTGTTGCGGACGCCCATCATCTCCTGCCAGACAGGGATTATCTTCTTGCTCATCGGCAGGAATTTAATGACCGTATACCAGTTGCTGATCTTATAGTAGACACGGCCGTTGACGTGTCCTGTCATGTTGAGAAAAACGTCTTCGTGCTTATTCAGTTCCTTGTCGTTCTTAAGGACTCTTCCGCAGACACCTTTGAATACGCCGCTGTAGACGAGATCGACAAACGAAGTCGTAAGTGGCGATGAGATGCCCGGGTAACTCTCGACGATATTACTGTTATCCATGATGAGCGGATCGTCAGTCTTAAGCGTCGTTATCGGGCGCACCTGAAGGATATATACAGTGCCGTCTTTTATCGCAAATTCGATATCGAGATATTCGCCGAAGATGGCCTTCATCTTATCGGAAATACCGATCAGTTCTTCTATTCTGTCCTGATCCAGAAGGTCTTCTTTGCCTTCGAAATAACAGATCTTATCCGTGAGGTTATAGTAGTACGATGTCGTATCTACTCTGGATGATACGATGCCTTCGCCAAGGCCTCTTCCGACAGTGATGACACTCTCGTTTAAGATGCCCTGGGGGTTCGCGGTAAAGAGTACCCCTGATACTTCAGAATCGATCATGTCCTGAACCAATATGTTCATCCTGATGTCCGAAATATCGGTGCCGCTCTTCTCGCAATATGCCTTAACACCGTCGCTGTTAAGGGAATTCACTATCGTCTTTATTTTCGAAGCCACATCATCGCGGGATACATTAAGGAATGTGTCGAACTGTCCTGCAAAGCTCTGGAATTCGCCGTCTTCGACATTTGCAGAGCTTCTTACAGAGAACAGATTACCATCTGAAGGCAGCTCGAACTTAAGGTCATCTCTGACCGCATCTTCATAAGGCACAACGGTAAATGCCGGAACATTAAATCCGTTGTCACGAAGCTTAATGAGATTGTCGATCTTAGAGCCGTACATATCAGATCTTTCCGAAGATTATGAAGCAGACGATCGTAAGGAGCATCGTCGATTCCTGGAGGTACGTGTAGAGTTCGACTTTGTTTACGAGGACGAACTTTTCCGGGTCCTTCATGAACTGGACGAACTTCCATGTCATCCAAGCTACCAGGAGCGCTAAGACTCCAACGGAGATCTTATTGAGATTCCATACGAGGATGAAGTTCGTGATGATGTCCATGATCGTAAGGATAAGCACGAACTTCGTGGAATCCTTGTAACCGAAGAGCTTCGAATAAGTCGTGTATTCCGTCTCGTCCTTCGGCGCCCTGATCTTTCTTGATACCTCCCAGATAAGTGCCGGGAAATAAAGTGTCCACAGAGCCATTATGTTGGTCAGTGAGAATGCCGGAAGATTATATTTCTGGATCGTAAATGCAATGATGTAAAGGTTGATGAATGCCTGGACCGGATTATGCGTAATGAGCGCCAGAGGAAGGCTCGGCTGAATCTTCTTTTTCTTGAAGAACCATTTGCTCATCAGGAACCCGTAGAAATAAAGGATCGCAAGGAAGATCAGGTTCTCTCGCATGAAGGCGATGTTAAGGCCTATTGCGATCGCCTGAACGATCGAGCATGAGATGATGATGTCCTTCTTAAGTACCCTTCCGCTCGGCAAGGGCCTGTCCGGGAATAACTTCTTGTCAGTCTCGAAATCTTTTAAGTCGTCAGCGACACGAAGCCATAAGAGGAAAGCAAAGCACGTAAATGCGCCGGTTGCTTCAGCCGCTCCGAGATGCACGTCCTTCCACGTGACGCCCATGTTGAGGAGTATGATGAAATGGATCTCCAGGAAAAGTATGATTCCCAGAATTATCCTCGGTATTATCGGATAACGCTCTTTATAGTAAATGTAGATTCGCTTGATCATAAAGCTCTGCCGATCCTTTCTCCGTATCTTACCTTTGTCTCTATCCCTGAAGCGCTTTGCTCCATAATGTCTTTATCTATCTCAACGTTCTTGACGAGTATTACCACCGTCGAACCGCCGGGTTCAAAATACCCTTTCTCCTGTCCCTTCTCGAAAACATCGGTACCGTTGTCGACGATCCTTCCTATGAGCATCGCGCCGACTTCGATGTAAGCTACCGTTCCGAAGTTCTCCGTCTTAAGAAGGTTTACAGATCTCGTATTCTCCATGTAGATCTTGTGATCCTTTGATACAGGGCTTACCGTGTGAAGCTTGCCTTTTATCAGGCGCCTGCTTATAAGGCATCCCCTGTCCGGATAACAGAATCTGTGATAGTCATCTACAGTGAGCCTGAATACAAGTGCATAGCCGCCTGCAAATTCTCCTGCACTCTCGGAATCTGCCAGGATCTCATCTGCCGTATATGTCCTGCCCTTGATCCTTAATGTCGTATCTTTTTCGATCTCATAGACAAGGAGCTTGGAATCGGCAGGTGATATCAATGCTTCAGGTGCCATATCCACAGGGCGCTTGCCGTAACGGATCTTACGCGTGAAGAAATCCGTGAAGGACTTATATTCCCTGTCCTCATAATCAGACATGTCGATATTGTGTTCCTTGATGAAGCCCGGGATCTTTTTTGCAGAACTCTTACGTGAATTCTTCCACGCATAGACATTCGATACAAAGGGTGATACGGCGATCCCCAGAAGAAGTCTGCCCAGAGGATTGTTATACAGGAAAGCGAGCTTTCCTGCCCCGTACTGGACTATCTCTTCATAAGTATCTGTCCTGCGGTCGTAGATCTTCATAAGCAATCAGATAACAACAAGATAAATGACGAGCATCGCGATCGCGAGGATCCCGAATATGCCGTACCAGATGCCCTTTGGTTTAATGACCTTGATCTTAAGGATCTCCAATACCGATACGATCACGATCCCCGCGGTAAATAACGGAATAAAGATCTTATCTTCCAAAGGAAGTCTCAGAAGATAAAGAAGCGGGAAGATCAACGCGGTATATGTAACCGGCAGGCCGGTATAATACTTGATTGCCTTCTCGCTGTCTGCAGTATCGATATTGAAGTAAGCAAGTCTTGCAACTCCGATGAGCGCAAAGATCATGAATATCACGATGTCCCAGATGTTGGTAAGCCCGATATTGATAAAGATGCAAATTGGAAGCGCGATAAAGCTTACGACATCGACAAGAGAATCGAGTTCTATTCCGAACATCTTCTCTTCTTCCGTTCTCTTGCATCTTCTCGCGACCATGCCGTCGAAAAGGTCACAGACTCCCGCAACCATTAAGCAGCAGAACGCATAATTTATCTTCTCCTGAGTGAACGCCAGAAAGATTCCGAGGACTGCGGTAAGGAGTCCTGCATAGGTTAAGATAACTGACTTATTCCACTTGCCGATAACCACAGTTAAGATCCTCCGTTAATTGTTACTACGCCCGTGCTTCCGTCGATCGTGATGGTCTGTCCGTCTGAGATCCTGCTCATCGCATCCTTGCAGCAGACGATCGCAGGAATACCGTATTCTCTCGATACGATCGCAGCGTGACAAAGGATTCCGCCATACTCAGTAACGATGCCCGAGAGGATCGCAAACTTAGGTGTCCAGCCGGTATCCGTAAATCTTGTTACCAGGATATCACCTTCCTGAAGTCTGTCGATCTGCGTGAAGTCTTCAATGACTCTTGCAGTACCGGTGATCTTGCCGTTGTTTGCGCCAAGACCTCTTATGGAGCTTGCATTAGCGCTCTCGGAGATCACACGGAAGTTATGTCCGATCTCGTTGTCGCTTATGTAGTTCCTGTAAGCATTGTAATAGAACTTGTTTCTCGTGATAATGTCATTAAGGTCTTCTTTTGTCTTATTACCGGCGATGTAATCCCAGAGATTTCCGACCTTTAAGAACCATACGTCCTCAAGCTTTTCGAGCACACCGTCAGAAACTAACTTCTTCGCATACTCGATCGTATACATACGGAGCATGTAATAGAACCTTGTGGAAACGTCGCGGAACTCTTCGCGCCACCAGAGCATCTTACGCATGTTGGTGACCTTGGATGCGATCTTCTTATACTTTCCGGCGGAGACATTTTTCTTCAGGTTATTTAAGATCTCCGTATATACTGCGACGCCTCTCTCCTTGTCGCTCTCAGGCGAATAAGAGTCGTCCAGAAGTGCCATATCCTTGACCATTGAGATCATGACCTGAGGCTCTTCGTAGTAGCAGGGATATGTGATATCAAGCTCCTTGTCAGAGTGATAACCGTAATCGCCGATCAGCTTTCTTACAAGCGGGAGCTCGAACTTGCCGCTGTCAAGATCTTTCGCGATATCCTCTGCAGAATTATCTTTCCAATACTTGGCGGTCTCTTCATTGCTCCTTATCTTTCTTGTGATATCCCACATGTCATAGAAAGGAAGCAGATGCGAGATGTTATCGATGCTCGCAAGGAGCGAGAGATATTCGCTCTCCGAGACATACTTCAGAAGGCTGTCCTTATAGAGTGACTGATGGATCGTGTTGATAAAGATCTGATGGAAATATGTTGTCTCGGATCTTAAGTAAGTCTCATGAGTTATCTTGTAGAATTCCTTCGTGATGTCATCGATCGTGCCTTCATCAAGATTCTTCTTGTAACCGTAGTAAAGATCTAAGAGCTCCTGCTTATAACGCTCGGAATTCTCCCTTCTGTCTTTAAGGAGCTTGTTCTGCTCAATGACGATAGGGATCAGGTGGCAAAGGACCTTGGGCGTTGCGCCGGTTACCTTGCCGTCGCCTTCGTAGTCACCTACGATACCGTATTCGTTATCGAATTCTCTTTCCTTATAGCCGACGATCTGCTCCATCGCTTTCTTAACAGCGGTAAGATTCCAGTAGCACCTGCCGTAATACATCTCGCCCAACTTCTTGGGGAGCTGTTCATCTTTTAAGATCTTCGAATCCACGATGAATCTTCTGAGAGAATATTCCCAGATGTATTCGTAAAGGCTCCACATGTAAGGCGTGCAGACTGTAGCGGATACACCGCCGTCCTTAAAGTCAGCCGTGGACCAGATATCGTTGATACCTGAATAATTGAGCTTGGTTATCCTTCTGGACTGGAGGATGAAAAGCTCGTCATCTTTTATCGCAAATTCGATGTCACAGGGATAACCGAACTGCTGCTGGATGCCTGCAAAAACTTTTGCGTACTTCTCTACATTCTCTGCTGAGATCAGTTTGCTGCCTTCAGCCCTGTCAGTCTCCTTATTGTCGTACCAGTTATAGTGGTACTGCTCAGGGACTGTCTTGCCGCTTACGATATCTTCGCCAAGGCCCTCCGACACTTCGATAAGCATCGTCTTGTCGTTGCCCGTAACAGGGTCGATCGTAAAGCAGATTCCGCTCTTATCTGACTGCACCATCTCCTGGACTACGACAGACATCTTAAGTTCACTTGTATCTATCTTGCGGTTAACGAGATAGCTCAATATGATCTCTGAAAACATTGACTTGTAGCAATCGATAACGCTCGCCTCAACGTCTTCAGGCTTCGTGTTAAGGAATGTCTGATACTGCCCTGCGAAAGAGAACTCATCCAAGTCTTCCTTAGTGCCGCTGCTTCGTACAGCATAGAGCTTGTCCGCCTTAACGAGTTCCTTTATCTCATCAGAAGTTTTAGCAGGAAGCTTTATCCCGTCGAAAAGAGCCTGAAGCTTTGCAACTGTCTCTTTGAGGTTGTCCTTGTTAAGACCTTCCAGCGTCTTTGTAATTACCTTTTCCGGCTCGCCCTTAACAGTCTCATCGTAAGTATCGCTGTCCAGGACAAAACCGTCCGGAACATTGAAACCTTCCTGCTTCATGAGCAAAAGGAATTTACCCTTGTTGCCGAGCTTGCCGTTCTCTTTCCCTGAGTCGCTTAATCTTACTAACATAAATTTGGATTTTCCTTAAAACATATTTTTTCGCAGGTGCATAAAGTAGAGCATCATGTTCAAGAGCAGATGCGTTCCTGCACCGACAAGTACATACAAAAGATAAAGACCGATGCCGAGCGGATAGAAAAGCCACACGACAAGAGCTACTCCGAATACGGAATCAGCCTGATCTAAGAAAATGAAGAACACTTTCCAGAAGCCGCTTATTGATTTACCGGGAGTAATATCAAGCCTTCTTTTAAGAAAGCTGTTGGGGAGCTCGAAAAGAGAATAGCCGAGTCCCAAAAGGACGCCGATAAGAAGATTAAAAGGAATGGTGTTCTCGTGATACTGGTAAAAGAAGTTCAGATCATGAAGAGCCTTGCCCTGACAAGCAAATCCCCACAATACCGAAAAGAGCGTATTAAAAAGGATATATCCGAGCATGCCTTTCCAGGTCTTGTTGTCTCCGAAGATCCTTCTTCCGTCTGTGAAATTCTTACCGAAATCTATTGGCTTAGCAATCGCCTTTAAGATAGGCAGCTTGCACCATAACATTACCATTACCCCTGCCAGAATGGTCGGAACAAGGGTCACGTACATCATCCCTATAACTCTAAGCATAACTTCCTCCACCGATATCGTACCACAACGGACTTGAAGCACCAAATTATAATAAATATATTAGTCCTCGGTCCGCTGCCTGCTCCGTTTGGCAGTCCAGGTGATTTGGGAATCGCCGGCTACTATTCCGCATTTGATCTCAAGCAGATCCTTGCAGTCATTTTTCTTGACAATGCGGCAGATATCATCCGCCAGTTTTTTCGCCGGTTCTTCATCAATGTAATCATCAGACACTAAAGTCATATTCACGTATGTATTAGCGGTAATGTACTCATCAGAACTTCTGTATTTCAAGCCGTTATCCTTCATCAGTTCATTAATCTCATCACGGGAAAGATCCATAACATGCCTGATATAGACCTCATCGAAGTCGGAGCTTTTAACCTCATAAAAAGGTCCGGATAACTGATCTGTGTTTTCTGATTCCATTCCTGAAGTAACACTGTATTCGATACCGCTTTCTATATCTCTCAGATATACAGTACGGGATAAACCTCCGATGCCTTCCTCGCGTATATATTTGCATTCTCCATAATTCTCTTCCGCAAAACGGATTAAACCATACCTGCCTGACGGGCTGTCTTTAAGTACATACGAATGAACAATTTGGAATCCTGCAACAGACAATCCTGTTACCACTATAAAGCTGATACACACCCACACGGGAACCGTTGCAGACGCACATTCTCTGCCTTTGACTTTGGCAATGATCTTCAACACAAATGCAGCAAGCAGGAAAACGGCAACGAGATACACTATCACACTAATGATGATTTTTATAAAGCCTATTTTCACTTCACCCGGTATCCATATCAGTGAAATTATGCTCAGTTCTAATAACATCACAGTAATTGTGAAAAAGCCTAATGAAAGGAAGCAAATCTTTCCCGCACTCTTTTTCCTTGCAGCAATATCGATCTGCGGTTTTGGAGGCACCATGCCTTCCGGCTGCACCGGAGCGTAAAAGTTTGTTTGATTATCCATATTCAGTACCTCCTATTATGGCGGTATCAAATGTTTAGCCTTCCCTGTCTTCCTAGCCGCATAATACGACGAAATTACTTTGATAGTCAAACTATTTTTCGGCAAAGGTGTGGCAAGTTTGGGTTTGCGGGTGTTTTGAGATTCTTTTTTCCGGTTATCTTGTTCGGCAAATGTTCGGCTATGCCGAACAAAAAACGTAATAAACGGGCCGGATCATCGCATTCGTTACTACATCCGTTCGGCTATGCCGAACAAATGCCGAACAGATTTGGGTAGGATTCTCAGCAGATTATTCCGCCACCGACTACGCAGCCGTTCTCATCGTAGAATACTGAAGACTGTCCCGGGGACACACCTTTCACGGGCTCATCAAGAACTATCCTAACCTTGCCGCCGCCCAAATATTCGACAGTTGCAGGGCGCTCGGTCTGATGGTACCTGGCCTTTGCAAGACAGCGGATCTTATCGCCTTCAGAAGGCTCAGGAATGCTTTGGAAATTAACATTTCTGCAGCAGAAAGTATCGACCAGAAGGTCGTCTTCAGTGCCAAGCACGACGGTATTATTCTCAGGGCAGATCTTAACAACAAAGGCAGGAACGCCTAAAGCGATCCCTAAGCCTTTGCGCTGGCCTACAGTGTATTGGTGAATGCCCTTGTGCTTACCAAGAACATTGCCGTCCATGTCGACAAAGTTGCCTTCTCCGGGCAAAGTTCTGTCAGTGTGTTCACCAATAAAATCAGTATATCTTCCTTCGGTGACGAAGCAGATCTCCTGCGAT
>JAEFBA010000082.1 GCA_016292145.1 Saccharofermentans sp. | reverse complement strand
CTGACATCTTCTTCGATCGTTGTCTTGAAAGAAACTTCATCAGGTCTTCTCTGATCCGAATAAGATCCGTCTTCGCGGAAAGTCGTAACTTCGACATTGCCGTCCTTTGTTATGGCAGTCACAGTACCGTGTTTTATTCCGTTATCGTAATAAGGCAGTCCTGCTCTTTTGAAGATATCCAAAGTCTCTTCAGGTCTTGCGGAAGTTGCTACGTCGTAGTCGTGGGGAACAGTTCCCAGAACGATATCGCGCACTGCGCCGCCGGCCACGTAAGCCTTGTGGCCTTCGTTTTCGAGCAATCCCAAAATATTGCCCACATAATCAGGAATCCTTTTTTCTGTCGCAGGAATATCGTTCATACATTAATTATATCAGAGCAGGCTTATTGCCGTTAGAATCGTCATATTCTTGAAATAATATATACACGCCTGTTTAGTTATAATGAATTTGTTTGCTGTCAAACGTTCTTTATCTATTTTCATTGGAGGGATAATATGTTCTTCACGAGAAAGCCTTATCAGATCGATTCCGTCTATTACGTCGACAACACATTAAGGATCGGCTGCGACTGCCAGGCGTTTTCCGAAACTCTCACCGGCTGTAAAGACTGCTTCAAGGATGCGAAAGGAAGGATCACCGTATCCGTCTTCTCTCCTGCAAGCAACATAATCTCAATAAAGGTATTAAGCCATCACGCCGAGCCTAAGACAAAAGGCTATTCCGTAATAGAACTCTCTCCTTCAGGATTCGGAACTTTAGATGATTCTGGCGAATATTTCGTATTTAAGAGCGGACATCTTGAAGCCAGGATCAGCAAGAAGATCTTCGAGATCAAGTTCTTCTACTGCGGCACCGAACTTCTGAGCCAGAACGCAAACATGCCGATCTACTATAAGACCGACTCAGGTTCCGAGAGCTACTACACGCTTTCTTCTAATGCCATCCTCGGCGCTTCGGTTGACTTAAAGCCGAAGGAAAACATATACGGACTTGGCGGTGCCGGAGCTTCGATCATCCGCAACGGCCAGATCGTCAAGTGCAATACCATCGAATCCAGAGCCGGCGCTGAGCACATTCCTTTCATCCTCTCCGGTTCCAGATATGGTCTGTTCGTTAATACAAACCGCCCCGTCACCTTCGATGTCGGTTCCGACAGCGGCACTTTAAACTTCGAGGTCGAAGGCGAGGAATTGGAATACAGCATCATCGCAGGCGACACATCCATGCAGATCCTTGAGATCTTCAGCCAGCTTAACGGCCGTATCCCTGCCATCTCATATGCTACAGGCGGCATCTCTGTCGCTTTAAATGACGATGAGAAGCTGACCGCACAGCAGATCCTTGATGCCGTTAAGAATGCAAGAGCTGCAGGCGTCAACATCAAGGAGATCTGGATCGGGAACTCATGGCGTCCTGATTATGCCCCTTACGGCTTTACCTTCGACGCTGTCAGATTCCCTGATCCCGGCGGGTTTGCGAAAGCTATTGCCGATATGGGCATCATCCTCGGCCTGTCGGTAAATCCCTTCGTATCCGAGAGAGCACCGGAATTCATCGAACTTCTGGACTCCGGACTTCTTGTATCGTTCCCTGACGGCAGAGCTGTTCTCTGTGATGCCGAGAAGGGCGGCGTTGCTATGCTCGACCTCAACATTCCCGAGGCAAGGAGCTGGTTCATCAACGCATGTTCCGCTCTTGCAAGAGAAGGCTTCTCTGTTTTCGAATCCAACTACACATATTCAATGACGCAGGCCTTCGAAAAGGCGTGCGGCAAGCGTGATTATCTCTTAAACTTCACGAGCATCTTAAATTCCGCTTTGAGCGATGTATCCGCAAGAGAGCGCGGCCGCTACGGCTCATTCATAATCTCCGACTCCATAAGCTCAGGCGACCAGCAGTCACCTTACAGCAATATCTACACTACTCTGAAGGCTGATTACTGCGACCTCAACGCTGCAATAAAGAATGCAGTCTCTTATGGCCTTACAGGCTTCGGAGGCATCAATATCGATGTCCCTGAGCAGGAGCTCAATGATCCCAAGCTCTTCGACCGCTATGTGGGCTTCGCAGCTTTCGTACCCCACTCAAGATTCAAGGGCACATTGAGGTTCCTCGAGAATGCGAGATCACTTGAATCGATCAAGGCATTCTCCGCCATAAGGACCGGCCTTGCTCCTTATAACTATTCAAGCTTATGCGAGAGCGTAAAATACGGCACACCCGTTATCAGGGCAATGTCTCTGGAATTTACGGGTGACCCCGTCGCAGAGACCATTGATTCACAGTATATGTTCGGCGCATCGCTCCTGGTAACACCTGTTGTCTCATCAGGTGACAGTGTAAGAGTCTATATTCCTGCAGGCGTATGGACCGACTTCATGACTCACGAGAAGATCCAGGGTCCCCGCTTTATTACTCGCAAATCCATTGCAAATTCAGTTCCGGTATTCGCCCGTCCGAATTCGATCATCCCTACAAGGACACCTGATTCCAACAGCGGCATAGGCTCACTCGACAACCTTACATTCACCTGCTTCGGCTTAGGCCAGGGCACGCCTGCTGCATGCGAGATTTTCGCTGACGGCGGACAGGCATCAGGCATCATCTCGGCTGAAGTATCAGGAAACAAGATCACCGTACGCACCCAGAATCTGGGCGGCACAAAGCATCTTATCCTCTCAGGCATATTCAATGTCGTAGGGCTGTCAGAATCAGTGCCGGAGAAGCTCAGCTACGGCACATCCATTGAATTCTTAAGCAACGAACTCGTTATAAGCTTAGGCTAAGGGAACCGAATCAAAGAATTCGATAAGATCTTTAAAATACTCTTCCTTCACGGGCTCATTCTGGATCTCGTGACGGTAAGGGCCGTAGCTCTTTGACTTGAGATTTGCGCCTGCATCCTTCATCCTGGAGATGACCCGGCCGACGCCTTCAGCGTAGCCTCCTACAGGGTCATCGTCACCGTAAGTAAAGAAACAGGGGCGGTCAGGGATAAGCGCATATGCTTCTTCGCTCTGCATGAATTCGATAAGTCCGAACAAAGTCTTAAAGCCCTCGCCCGTAAAGTAGAATCCGCACATCGGATCGTCGATATATTTCTGAACCTCTTCAGGAACAGTGGACAGCCAGTCGTAGCTTGTTCTCGGGTCCTTGATGCGCTTGGTATAGCTTCCGAAGGAAATGAGGCTTAAGAGCTTGTTTTTCTTCTTCGCGCCTCCGAAAACACATGCCGTGCTCGCCAGGAATTTGCCCATGCCGACTGCAGGATTGGGACCCATTGTCGATGAGAAAACGAATCCGTCAAATCTTCTGCTGTATCTCGGCGTCGAAAAGATAGACCTTGCGACAAATGAACCCATCGAATGTCCGTAAAGGATATATTTGAGCCCTTCTCTGCCGAAGCGCTTAACTGCATATTCGTGAAGGCCCATCTCATCAGTAAGGATCACCTTCCATGCATTCTTTACGCCGCCGAAATATCCTTTGGGGTATCCGGCATCCTTGTTGAGATAATAAGTCTGGCCGTGGCCGGGCATGTCCATTCCGCAGACGTGATAGCCTGCTTCATTGAACTTTTGGATCATCTCTTCATATCGCGCCAGATATTCTGCCATTCCGTGGCAGATCTGAACGACGCCTTTTATGACGGGAGCTGATGACGGATAAAAGAATCCGACGATCTTATAGCCCTTTCCGATCGAACTTACAAATGCCATTCTCTGCGGCTTTAGCTCTGCCATAAGGAATCCTCCTTTATCTTCTCCTTCTGCCTCTCATGAGAAGGAGCCTCAGTAATGTGAGCGCAGCACTTGCGAGTGCTACGGCATATGTGTCACCTGCTGCCCAAAGCACGCTCCTGGCAGCCTTATACTGATCGTCAGATACCCACCCGAATTCCTTCATGGCCTTAAGGCCTCTTCTGCTCGCGTCACGCTCGATCGGGAGTGTGACCAGATAGAAGATAAATACTACTGAATAAAGAACTATGCCTATCGTGCTTATTGTGTAGCCCATGTAGCTCATCTCAAGGGTCCTTGCAGCATACATGATGACTACGCCGATTATCGCTATCCAAACGCTGATCTTGGAAGTAATGCTTGCTACAGGAGCGATTGCCTGGCGGACTTTATAAAGTGCCATACTCGAATGCGCCTGGCACGCATGTCCGCATTCATGCGCTGCGACGGCAACTGCAGTGATCGAATTCCTGCCGTAGGTTGTCTCGGACAGGTTGATCGTCTCTTCCTTCGGATTATAGTTATCGGTCATCTCGCCGCTCGTTGCCTGTACGGTAACGCCGTAGACCTCGTTGGCTCTGAGCATCTCCTGAACGCATGTGTTGGCATCTTTGCCGCTGGCAACCGGGACATTGCTGTACTTCTTTACCAGCCTGTTAAGTCTTCCTCTTACGATAAGGCTCCAGATCATGATGGCGATCGCGAAAACATAGAATAAGAAACTATAGTCACCGTAGTTATATAACCCGTACATATCTTCCTCCTTATCCTTGTCAGAGTGCTCTTATGCAGATATTTTAACATCTTTCAACGGGAGATATAACTCACGCAAAGATACCTCTTAATAAATTGATTTTTATTTCATTTTCCATACAATAAGAAACAATAATAAAAATTAATGAATTTTTATATTGCCACGCCGCCTGCTGTTTGGTATGCTACCATACAAGTAAGGCCCGTGAACGGAACCTTATAAGCAACCGTTCATTAAGGAGGATAAAGGATATGTTTGAGATCATTACCAAGAAGATGCTTGGCCCTAAGGTCTTTCTGATGGAAATAAAAGCTCCCATGGTAGCCAAAAAGGCCATGCCCGGCCAGTTCCTGATCGTAAGGGCTGATAAGGACGGCGAGAGGATCCCTCTTACAGTCTGCGACTTTGACAGAGAGTCGGGCATCATTACGATCGTTTACCAGACTGTCGGCGCTGAGACCGAGAGAATGAGCAGGATGAATGAGGGCGAATGCTTTGCAGACGTCGTAGGTCCTCTGGGAAATCCTTCTGACCTCGTTGATCTCCCTATAGAAGAACTCAAGGCTAAGAAGATCTTATTTATCGCAGGCGGTGTCGGAACCGCTCCCGTCTATAACCAGCTCAAGTGGCTCCACGACAACGGTGTCGAGGTCGACTGCATTCAGGGCGCAAGGACAAAGGAACTCCTCATTTTCGAAGACGAGATGAAGGCTGTCACAAAGAACCTGTATTTTGCAACTGATGACGGCTCCTACGGAATCCACGGCAATGTATGCGTAGCACTCCAGAAGCTCTGGGACGAAGGCGTCCGCTACGATCACTGCGTTGTAATCGGGCCTGTCATCATGATGAAGTTTGCCTGCCAGCTCACAAAGCAGCTCGGCATTCCCACGGTCGTTTCCATGAACACCATCATGGTCGACGGAACCGGCATGTGCGGCGCCTGCAGACTCTTGGTAGGCGGTGAAGTAAAGTTCGCATGCGTTGACGGACCTGAGTTCGACGGTCACGCTGTCGATTTCGATCAGGCTCTGCAGCGTTCACGCCTCTATAAGACGCAGGAAGGCGAGCTCATGTTAAGGCTCACCGAAGGCGACACGCACAGCGGCGGCTGCGGCATGTGTTCGTAAGGGGGATAGATATATGGATTTTGATGTAATGAAGAAAGTACCGGTCGCTGAGCAGGATCCTCAGATCCGCGCCACAAATTTCGACGAGGTCTGCCTCGGATATACAAAGGAAGAAGCAGTTCTGGAAGCTTCCCGCTGTCTTAACTGCAAGAATGCCCGCTGCATGCAGGGATGCCCTGTATCCATCAACATTCCGGGCTTCATCTCAAAGCTTAAGGATGGCGATGTTGAAGGCGCTTACAACGTGATATCGCTCTCCTCTTCCCTCCCCGCTGTCTGCGGCCGTGTATGCCCCCAGGAGACACAGTGCGAGGCTCAGTGCATAAGAGGAGTAAAGGGCGAAGCAGTATCTATAGGACGTCTCGAGAGATTTGTCGCTGACTCCGCAAAGGAAATGGGCATCAAGCCACAGCTCCCGGCTGACATGGTTAAGAAGGGCAAGAAGGTTGCCGTAATCGGCGCAGGCCCTTCGGGACTTACCTGTGCCGGCGACCTTGCAAAGATGGGTTATGACGTAACGATCTTCGAAGCTCTGCACAAGGCAGGCGGCGTTCTCGTTTACGGCATCCCCGAATTCCGTCTTCCCAAGGAGAAGGTAGTTGCCAAGGAAGTCGAGAACATTAAGGAATTGGGCGTAAAGATCGTGACTGACGCAGTCATCGGACGCTCACTTACTATCGACGACCTGTTCGAAAATGAAGGCTTCTCTGCCGTATTCATCGGCTCGGGCGCAGGCCTTCCCCGCTTCATGAATATCCCCGGCGAGCAGGCATTGGGCGTGTTCTCCGCTAACGAATACCTTACGAGATCTAACCTCATGGGCGCTTTCTCACCCGATTCCAGGACACCTATCATGAGAGCCAAAAAGGCTGTCATTGTAGGCGGCGGAAACGTTGCGATGGATGCGGCACGTACTGCAAAGCGTCTCGGCGCTGAGGTCCACGTCGTTTACAGAAGATCCGAAGCAGAGCTCCCTGCACGTGCTGAAGAAGTTCATCACGCAAAAGAGGAAGGCATCATCTTCGACCTCCTTACAAACCCTGTTGAGATCGTTGCTGATGAGAACGGCTGGGTAAAGGGCTGCACATGCATCCGCATGGAGCTTGGCGAGCCTGACGCATCCGGCAGAAGATCACCGGTTCCTGTAGAAGGTTCAGAATTTACCATCGACTGCGATGCGGTCATTATGTCGCTCGGCACATCACCTAACCCGCTTATCAAGAAGACAACTGCAGGCCTCGAGGTCAACAGAAAAGGCGGCATCGTGGTCAACGAGTCAGAGATGACATCAAGAGCCGGTGTTTTCGCAGGCGGTGACGCAGTTACAGGCGCAGCAACAGTAATCCTCGCAATGGGTGCGGGCAAGGCTGCAGCAAAGGGCATCGACGAATATCTGTCTAATAACTGATATCAGCAGGTTATGACCAGGTGTTCATTTGCAATGTCGTTATAGACCTTGCAGTTCCTGCCGGACACATCAAATACATGAACTATATCGGAGAGGGCTTCGCTCTCTCCGAATTCGTTTACGGCATCAGGCGAGCTTAAGAGCTTTTCCGGGTGGAAATGAACAGTCTTCTGATTATTGAATACCGCAGTATATAAGATCTCTGCTTCGACAAGATCCTGGAAAATATGGCTTCCGTACGAGAGCTCCGGATTATAGCCCGCCCTTGATTCTTCCATCTCGCATATGATCTCAAAGGCGCTGATATCAGCAAAAGTCGTCGGCACACCCAGCTCAGGCGAAGTCGTTCCGACCCTGCCCGGCACGATGAGCATCATGTGCCTGCCAAGATCCCTGTAGTGCCAGTTGAGCTTTCCTATGAGCCTTGCGACTTCGGGCTTGTCCTTATAAGGCATCTCATAATATTTGACCGGATCGACATATACAATGATGTCGAGTTCTCCGGCTTTAGACAGACCCATGGAAGAGCCCTTGCTCTCAAGAAGTATATTCTCTTCATTTATCCCTTCCGGAATGACAGTCCCGCCGGAAGTCTTCTGCACCTGCAGGGGCCTGCACTGGAGAAGGTCTATCGAGTATTCGCCGTTATCGGAAATGTTTATCGTAAATTCAGTATCGACAGGATAGTCATATTCATCCTGTATGCACTTAAGGAGCCTTCTCATCTGATCCATAAGGGTCTTGTTGGCTACAAGGCCTTTGCACGAGATGAACTTTATCTGCCTCGGCCTTCCCATCTCGCGGAGCCTTGATTCGGCCTCATAATCGTGTTCCAGAAGGACATTCTCGAGATACTTCGGGATATCATTCTCGAGTTTGTCATAGGCCAGCTTCTCAAGAGTTCTCGAAGCCATGTTTATGACCTCGGCTTTGCCTTGAGAGAACTTGTGCTTGTCGGCAGAAGACGAATATGAGGATTTCTCCGGCATATCAAGATTTACTATGCGCGGATATGATCCTTCTGTCCTGTCGACCGCTGAAGTTCCAAGACCCATTACGAGTCTTAACATGCCCTGCGCGGGATCTGAGTCTTTCATGACCCTGTAAGGACTGTATGAATAACCGACACCTGCTGCACAAGGCATATAGTAAGAGCCGTAATATGAACCTGATACGCGCTGTATAAGAAGAGCCATCTGCTCATCTCTCTTATCAAGTCCCCTTCTCTTTCTGTAATCCAAGGCCGACAGGCTCATTGAGCTTGCGTAAACGGTTTTGATGGCCTTCTCAAATTCCTGAAGCCTTTCTTCCGGTGTTCCCCTGTTAACACAGAACACCGACTCATATTTGCCCGCAAAGGCATTTCCGAAGCCGTCTTCGAGAATACTGCTGGACCTGATGATGTAAGGGTCCTGGCCATAGTAGTTGATGATCCTTACGAACTGCTCTCTCATGGTTGCCGAGAACTCACCGTCCATGATCTTGCCCGCAAATTCATCTGCAAGGGTGAAATAACCCTCATCCGTCCTTTGCCTGATCCTAAGATCCCAAAGGTTGTTGTCCACAATATAGGTGTAATACAGGTCAGATCCGGCATAGAAAGAGTCGTGCGGCTCGAGGTATTCCGATATCTCCGGCTCCCTGTTCCTGATTATCGACCGGGCCAGGAGCATGCCGCAGGCTTTGCCGCCTATCATTCCGGTGCCGATCATGTGATCTCTTACGGCAAAATAATCTTCCGGCGTAAAGTTCTTCTTTACCATCTCGCGCATCTTGCTGTCACGTGTCATCATGATATCGCACATCCTGTTGCATTCCGTCGTGATATCAGCATTGTTCTCATATAAGATCTTGGTGCGGTAGAAGAACCTGTCCCAAGAATCCGTTATCTGCTCGTCAGACGACCGCTGTGCCTGCCCTAATGTCTGATAAAATCTGCTGGACTTAACGCCGTCCAGGATCGGCTGGAACTTCCCCGTGTCAGGTTCATATGTGTGCGGCAGGAACATCGTATCGGAATTTCTGTTCCAGACCTTCTCCGGACGGACATAGATATTCTTATTGTCGGAATAGACATCGATAAACAGCTGGGTCGTATCAAGGATCTTATTGATCGCATCGACCGAATGCTTGCCCCTTATGATCGGGAAAAAGGCCACGGTATCGAGAATAAACAGGAACGGGCATGTGACCTTAAAGAAATTGCCCATCATTAGGTCTGTCGCCCACGCAGTCTGGAGCTCTGACAGGCAGTCGAAAACATAGAAAGCGTCAAAGCCCTCCTTTTCGATCACATTATGAATATCGACCGTGAAGGTCTCAAAGCGGTGCGACAGGGGAATTGTCACACGCTTTATCTCAGGACGTTCTGCCAGGAGTTCCCCGTGACTTGCGAATCTGAAATAGATTATGTTGCGCTTGTCTTTTATGGCCTGCTCAACATAAGGCAGCATAAAGATCTTAAACTGCTCAAGGTCAGAGACACGCCAGACCACATTGTCGCCGAGCCTGATGTTGTCGAATGCCGTATCCATCTCCGGTATTCCGCTCAAGATCCTGTCAAATGCAGCCATAGCAAGCCTCCTTTCTCCCAATTTCAGTATAAAAGCAAATAGAGTCCGCCCGAAATACTTTCTCGGCATAGGAATAATGCCTATCAGGCATATAAAAAGAGGTGTCTCATAATGAGACACCTCTTGGATTTAAGCTTTATAACTTAACGGATTATGCGTTGCAGATGATGGAGAAGTCCTCAGCCTTGAGGGAAGCACCACCTACGAGACCACCGTTGATGTCAGGCTGAGCGAAGAGACCTGCAGCGTTCTTAGCATTGCAGGATCCGCCGTACTGGATCGTGATAGCCTCAGCGCACTTGTCGCAATAGAGCTCAGCGATTACGCCACGGATGAACTTGCAAACTTCTTCAGCCTGCTCGTCTGTAGCTGTCTTGCCTGTGCCGATAGCCCAGATAGGTTCATAAGCGATTGTGATCTGGCAGAGCTTGTCAGCAGGGATATTCTTGAAAGCGCCAACGATCTGACCCTTGATCCAGTCGAATGTCTCGCCTGCTTCACGCTGAGCAAGAGACTCACCGCAGCAGATGATAGGTCTTACACCATACTTAAGGAGAGCTAATGCCTTCTTATTAACTGTCTCGTCTGTTTCTGCGTTGTATTCTCTTCTCTCAGAGTGGCCGATGATGCAGTAATTTACGCCCATCTTAGCAAGCCAGAGAGGTGAGATCTCGCCTGTGAAAGCACCCTTCTCTTCGAAGTGGCAGTTCTGAGCAGCGATCTTGATGTTGGAGTAAGCAGCAGCTTCAACTGCAGCAGCAAGTGCTGTAGCAGGAACGCCGAGAGCGATTCTTGATGTAGCGTCCTTAACGAGGGGCTTGAGCTCATTGATGAGCTTAACTGCATCTGCAGGGATACCGCAGTTCATCTTCCAGTTGCCTGCTGCGAATGTTCTGCCGATTACTCTGTCGTTGAGGCAGTCGATACCGGGGAGAACCTTACCCTCGATGTACTCGAGAGAAGCGCCGCCGCCTGTGGAGATGTGAGAAACCTTATCAGCATAGCCGAGCTTCTCGATAGCAGCTGCGGAGTCACCGCCGCCGATGATGGATGTGCAGTCTGCATCAGCGATAGCCTGAGCGATTGCCTTTGTACCAACTGCGAACTTCTCGAACTCGAAAACGCCTGCAGGGCCGTTCCAGATAACTGTCTTAGCGCCCTTGATAGCTTCAGAGAACTTAGCGATTGTCTCAGGTCCGATGTCGAGGCCCTGCCAGCCGTCAGGGATCTCCATTGTAGGAACTACCTTGCTGTTAGCGTTAGCGTCGAAAGCGTCAGCAACAACTGTGTCTGTAGGGAGGAGAAGCTTAACGCCCTTCTCTTCTGCCTTAGCGAGGATCTCCTTAGCGAGGTCAACCTTGTCTGCCTCGAAGAGGGAGTCACCGATCTTGCCGCCCTGAGCGCCGATGAATGTATAAGCCATACCACCGCCGATGATGATGGTGTCAGCCTTGTCTAAGAGGTTTGTGATAACGCCGATCTTGTCGGAAACCTTAGCACCGCCAAGAATAGCAACGAACGGTCTTGCAGGATTGTCGAGCGCACCGCCGATGAAGTCGATCTCCTTCTTGATGAGGTAACCGCAAGCGGAAGGCAGGAAGTTAGCAAGGCCTGCTGTGGATGCATGAGCACGGTGAGCTGTACCGAATGCGTCGTTTACATAGAGGTCAGCCATAGAAGCGAGCTCAGCTGCGAACTTAGGATCGTTCTTTGTCTCTTCCTTGTGGAAACGGACATTCTCGAGCATGAGGATCTCGCCGTCCTTAAGAGCTGCTGCCTTAGCCTTAGCATCTTCGCCGATAACGTCAGCTGCGAGAGTAACGGGCTTGCCGATGAGCTCAGCGAGTCTGTCTGCTGCGGGCTTCATGGAGAACTTAGCCTCAGGTCCGTTCTTCGGACGGCCGAGGTGTGATACGAGGATAACCTTCGCATTGTTTTCAACAAGGTACTTAATTGTAGGGAGAGCACCCTTGATACGCTTGTCGTCTGTGATCTTTGTGCCTGTTTCCTTGTCGAGAGGTACGTTAAAGTCAACGCGGACGATAACTCTCTTGCCGGCTACGTTTAAATCCTCAACGCTTTTCTTGTCATACATTGCCATGGATTTTCACACTCCTGATTCATATTTTGTGTTT
>JAEFBA010000146.1 GCA_016292145.1 Saccharofermentans sp. | reverse complement strand
ACTTCTCTTACCCTTGAGACAGAGAAATCGACATGGACCGCAGAGTCTAAGATCCTGCCGTTCTCATTTATGAGGACAAGATTTGAGAAACGTCCCATGAGCTCAGCTGTGAGGGTATAGGTCTTTCTGTCTTTAAGTTCGTCGTATTTGCTGACGGTGATCTCGATTATTCTCTCGTAACCCGGATTCTTGATGCTCTCTATCCTTGAGCCTGCCAGATATTTTCTAAGCAGCATGCAAAAAGAAGGGGGCATGGAAGGATTGTCGAGGGTGTTCTCGCAAAGGCAGATCCTTGGAGCACCCGGATCTATTGAGATCAGGAGCTTCTGGTATCCGCCGGTGGATCTGATGTGGAGAATGACGGTATGCTTGTCAGGCATGTAGATCTTATCTACACGCTTGCCTTCGAGTTCTTTATTCAGCTCATTGGCGAGAAGCTGACAGGTGATGCCGTCTAAGGTCAAGGCTTTATACCTCGGAATCGTAGTTTCCGTCGGTGTCGTTATTCTTCTTGCTCGAGAATACCAGAGTAAGGATAACCCATACTATTACTGCGAGGAGCACCTCAATGCCGAGGATCTTGAAGAACATGGCATATTTATCCCAGCTGATAAGAAGATCGATGCCTACGATGAGCAGGACAACGGCAATGAAGATGACAGGCTTGGATGCTTTGGAGGAAGCAAACTTTCCGATCAGCTCTCCGAAGCCGGATCCTTCATTTACTGGAGCAGTATTTCTGCCTGATGGCCTGCGGGTACTTGAAGAGCGCGCAGACTTGCCGGAGGTGCTTCTTTTCGCACCCCTGGAAGAGCTTGCTGAACGTGACCTTGAAGTATTAGCCATTATCAGCCGATATTCTCTTTCTCCTTGAGAAGCTTCTTGATCTTCTCAGTAGGATTGATGAGGCTTGAGAGTGAAGCATCGTGGTTGATGGCGTCGATAAGGAGAGCTACGAACTTGCAGAGGTTAACGTCTGCAAACCAGGGAGCCTGTAAGAGCTCAGGTCTTCTGTAGATGAGGTTTGTAGCGAAAACCTTATTGATGATGCCCTTCTCGTATGCTTCGTTGAAGTGGTCGATGCCTTCTGTGAAGAGACCGAAAGTAACCGCGCAGTAAACGTTCCTTGCGCCCTTATCCTTCATCTTCTCAGCGATGTCGATCATGGAGTCACCGGAAGAGATCATGTCGTCTACGATGAGAATGTCCATGCCATCAACAGAGTCACCTAAGAACTCGTGAGCGATGATGGGGTTCTTACCGTCAACGATCCTTGTATAGTCTCTTCTCTTGTAGAAAGTTCCGAGAGGAACACCAAGGATGGAAGCATAGTACATTGCTCTGCCGATACCGCCTTCATCAGGTGAGATGATCATGAACTTACCGTTTGAGAACTTGAGATCAGGGATCTGACGGTACATTTCCTTGATGATCTGATACGCGGTAGGGAGGCTCTCGAAGCCTGCAAGAGGAATTGCGTTTGCAACTCTCTCGTCGTGAGCGTCGAAAGTGATGATGTTTGCAACACCGAGATCATAGAGTTCTTCGAGTGCGAATGCGCAGTCAAGAGACTCTCTTGCGTTTCTCTTGTGCTGACGGCTCTCATAGAGGAACGGCATGATTACGTTGATTCTTCTTGATTTGCCGGAGCAGGCGAGGATAACACGCTTAAGATCCTGATAGTGATCGTCAGGGCTCATTCTGTTGTCCTGGCCGAACATCTTGTAAGTACAGGAGCAGTTCATAACGTCGCTGATGAGGTAGAGGTCATGGCCTCTTACTGTATTCTTTACGACAGCCTTACCTTCGCCGGATGAGAATCTTGCGTTCTCAACGGGGATCGTATAATCCTCTCTGAAGAATCCGGGGTAGGTGTTAACGATCTGCTCTTTCTGGTATTCGTTACGTCTCTTATTGAGGTAGAAGTTGACCTTCGATGTGAAATCCTCACTTCCTCTAAGAGCAATAAGTCCAATAGGTCCTACCGGCGCCATAGGGTTGTCGCCGTATTGGTCGTAGCGGGAATAAGCTCTCTCGTCAGATGCTGATGTCATAATTGCAGCCTGCCTTTCATGCCTTAAATAGTTTCTGTGTCGTCTTCATCTATAAGGTCACTGATCTTCATCTGGCTTGCGAGATC
>JAEFBA010000145.1 GCA_016292145.1 Saccharofermentans sp. | reverse complement strand
CAAGGTTCTTCTTTATATTCCTGCCAAGATTGCCGGAAACACAGTCGAACTCGCTTACGACAAGATCGTTATCAACAAATAAGATTTTAAGTTATGGGGAAATATGCTGACAAATAAGGACATATTATGTATTGCTATGGAACAGTCCGCAGCTGACATTGGCTGCAAGGCTGAGGATTTTCTATTCCTACGGAAGCAATGTCGTTGCTGCAGTAACGGACGAAGGAATATATCCTGAATATTGTCGACTAAGGCCTCTGAGAAATCAGAGGCCTTTTTGCGTGCTATAATAAATTCAAAGGACTAGAAAGCTGGACTTTACAATGGCACTTGTAGACTCACTCAAAGATAAGATATTGAAGTTAGGATCAAAGCAGAAACTGGGTGCCATAATCAAATACACTGACAATCCCAACTCGGAAGTACGAATGACGGTAGCTATAGCATTGGGAATGATACCATCTTACGATTCCGGCATGGCTTTGATTCCTCTATTGCGTGATTCTGATCCGATGGTAAGGGCATCAGCAGCCGAAGCCGCCGCTGATATCCATGCCAAGGTATGTGAGGAATACGTGAAAAAGCTAGCCTTTGCTGACGATGATCCTAATGTAAGGCAGATCGCCAAGAAAGCTTTTGAAAAGCTTAAGGACAGTGTAGTTTAATTGTTCTCCAGTGGAGACGATTTAAATTCGGGCCCATTGGGCGCGAATTTAGGATTTATTCTTCCAGCGAGTATATCTCTCCCGGTGTGATATATTCTATGTATTATGATATGACATTTTGAAAAGAGGGAGCATGCAGGTTATGTCTGTTTATATCGCATACAGGGATCTTGCAAACTATCAGTTCCAAACGACTCTTTGCGGAGGACCTCCGTTAAATCCCGATTTCCGTCTTGCCACAGTCCAGAATGGAGTTTATCTTCTGACATGCGGCAACAAGGATTATGCCGTCACCAAAGAAAGAGGTGAACAGTTTAAGGAAGAGGTCTTGTCAAAGGCTACGGGAAGCCATGACGGTTATTTCCCGAGGGAAACCGAGCATAACGGCAAAACGACAGCAGCGGTTATCGAGATATACGAAGATAACAAAAACACATGGTATGACTTTGATGACGAGCTCATGCTGAAAATGCTGACTGAATTAAAAGATGAGCTGGGCGAACCTTTGGACAGGAGGGGTCTCATCAATCACTGTTATCCAAATCCCGCGTTGCCTGAAGAATTCGAACTCAAAACGATCTACCATCAGATATACTGCGGACCGGATAATACGTCTCCTGCAGTTATCAGGACAATGTTCCCCGACACCGAGACGAGCCGCCTCTGGTCATTCGGCGATGATTATTTTGTCGTTATCAGAGAAGGTCTCAACGAGAAAAAATACAAAGTCCCGGACAGCCTGATTCCCGATATAAAGGAAAAGGTCAGAGAGCTTTGCAAGGATCCTGCCGAAGCATACGTTGAACCCGGCAAACGGGAAAGCTTCATCCAGTTCGGCAAGACAAAGGAAAGGATATTCACAGATCCTGACAAAACGCTTGATCTCCTGAATTACATTGCATCCAATTCGGAATTCGATTCAACATCACAGATAGATACGAAGAAGTATTATCCCTACAATGCACAGCCGGCCAACGCATACGGCATGATGGGAATCATGGGCATGATGTCTATGGCGCAACAGCAGGCTGCAAATGCGAATTCGAATCATATGGAAGAAACGGCTGCCGCATCAGCTCCCGGCACCTGGAACTGCAAAGCATGCGGAAAGCAGGGAAATACGGCACAGTTCTGTCCCGAATGCGGAGCCAAAAAGCCCGACGGATGGAAGTGCCCCATGTGCGGAGCCTCCAACACCGGCAAATTCTGTATGGAGTGCGGCTCAGTCGGACCTGACTTTTGATACCGCCACTGTCATTTTTATACTGCTGATAATCCGGTCAGAGCTTCTTGCCCTGCATGATCAGTTTTACTGTTGATTTTATGCTCCAATAACTTGAACACTTCAATTTATAAACTTACTTCCAATGCTTTTTCCTCCTTCGTAGTATTCACCCCGTAAAGTCATAATCTCCCCGTTGGTAATACAGTTAGCCGTTTGCTTTGGAGTTGGACTTTACGGTATGTAATCCGCAGTATTTGCTCTGC